>NZ_CP036276.1:6513904-6827380 GCF_007747995.1 Symmachiella dynata
CGAACCGCTTCGGAAATCAGGTGCCGCGAACTCCCGGCAATGTACAACACGGTGGGGTGGAATTGCATGAATTCCATGTCTCGCATTTCGGCGCCGGCGCGAGCGGCGATCGCGTGTCCGTCGGCCGTGGCGATTTGGGGATTGGTGGTTTCCCGGAACAGGCACCCCGCGCCACCGGTCGCTAGAATCGTCTGTTTAGCCCACACAAACGTTTTACCATGATGCGGATTCCACACCAGCGCCCCGCGGCAAACTCCTTCGTAGGTCAGCAAATCAATCGTAAAGGTTTCGGGCCAACATTGAATTCGTTCCGATTGATTGACCTCGGCAATCATCGCCCGCATGATCTCTTTGCCGGTCGCGTCTCCCAAGGCGTGAGCGATGCGGCGATGGCTGTGCCCGCCTTCGCGCGTCAGTGCCAGTTCGCCATCTTCGAGATCGAATTGCGTTCCCAATTTAATCAACTGCCGAATCCGCTCCGGGGCTTCGCGGATGACCATTTCGACAACATCTGGGTCGCACATCCCTTTGCCGGCGGTGATCGTGTCGGCAATATGATTGGCGATTTCATCCAAGGGATCCAAGACGCCGGCGATTCCCCCTTGGGCATAGACGCTGTTGGATTGCACCAAAGCATCTTTAGTGATCACTGTGGCTTGCAGCGGCGCGGGGACTTCCAACGCCGCGCTCAGCCCGGCAATACCTCCCCCGAGAATCAAGACATCGGTGAAGGCATGCGGAATCTGTTTGGGGTGAAACCGCACCAAATAACGGTGCAACAGCGAGAAATTGATATCGGCCACGGAGATCGCGTTCTATCAAAACCGAGGGAACGGAAAAAGGACTGCAGCCGCAATATACCCGATCACAGCGACTTTCTCATCTTCTCTGGGCTGCCGCCTCAGATCGTCATCGCCGTAAACCCACCGTCGACGGCAATGTTGGCGCCCGTGAGGAAACTTCCGGCGACCGGCGAAGCCATTAACAACACGGCACCAGCCAATTCTTCAGGCGACCCGAAACGATCCATCGGGGTGTGCCGCATGATGCTTTCCACCCGGTCGGGGGTGAGCACCTTGCGATTTTGTTCCGCTGGGAAAAACCCGGGTGCCAATGAATTCACGCGAATCCCTTGCGAGGCCCATTCGCGGGCCAAGTTTTGCGTGAGGTTGATCACCGCAGCTTTGGTGGCGGAATAAGTGAAGACGCGCGACAAGGGGATCATGCCGCTCAGCGAGGAAATATTAATGATCGAACCGTTGACTTTGTTCTCCAACATGTGCGCGCCGAAGACCTGACAGGCAAGCCGCACCCCGCGAAGGTTCACGTTGAAGATATTATCCCATTCGTCGTCGCTGATCTCCAGAAACGGCGTGGCCGAATTGATCCCGGCACCGTTGACGAGCACATCCACCGTGCGGTTTTGGTTGGTGACATGCGCTACGATAGCTTCGAGATCCGCGCGGCTGGTGGAATCGGCCGCAACGAATTCGGCCGAGCCGCCCAATTCCGTAATCCGTGCGACGCACGCGGCGCCCAATTCGGCGTTGCGTCCTACGATCAATGTGTGAGCGCCGGCCTGCGCGAGTGCGGCGGCAATGGCTCCGCCCAGGACACCGGTGCCACCAATGACCACGGCTGTCCGATCTTCCAGACCGAAAACTTGTTGCAGGTAATCCCCAGGCGTGTGCGATGTCATTGCGTCAAGCGAATCCAAAAAACTGGCCAGCGTAAATGAATCAACGCCGAGCCGAAAAAATATCGTCGTTTCTCAGCCACGGCAAACAGATGGCGGCGCCACATCGCGATCTCAGCCGATGAATTCGACTTCCACCGGCTTAGGAATCACGCCCGCTTCGTGCCCGCGGTTGAGCAGCAATTGCACAGCTTCGCGGCCACGCGGACCAAAATCGAGCGTCCAGTCATTGACGTACATGCCGACAAATTTATCTGCCTTGCTGTGATCCAGGTTGCGCCCAAATTGCAAAGCATAGTCCAAGGCTTCTTGGCGGTGATCCAAACCGTACTGGATGCTCTGCTTGAGCAAGGCGGTCACTTCATGCATGGCCTGTTCGCCGAGATCCTTGCGGATGGCGTTGGCGCCCAACGGCAAGGGCAACCCTGTCTCATCATGCCACCACACGCCCAAATCGACGATCAGGTGCAAACCTTGTTCGCCATAGGTCAGCTGGCCTTCGTGAATGATCAACCCTGCGTCGACTTTGCCCGCTTCGACCAAATTGAGGATTTCGTCGAAGGGATGGATCTCGTATTTGAAAGTATCTCCCAGTAATAACTTCAGCGCCAAAAACGCCGTCGTCAGTTTGCCGGGAATGGCGATGGTTTTGCCTTTGAGGCTCTCGATGCTGCCCGCTTGCCGAGCGACGACCATCGGTCCATAATTATCACCAATGCTGGCGCCGCAGGCGCAGACTGCGTAAGTATCGGTGAGATAGGCATATCCGTGCAGACTGACAGCCGTCAATTCCAGTTCGGCCTTGAGAGCGCGCTGGTTGAGCGTCTCAATATCCTGCAGGGTATGCGTAAAGGTATAATTGCCTGTTTCGATCTTGTCGTTTGCCAAGGCATGAAACATAAAGGCGTCGTCGGGATCGGGACTGTGTCCGACCTGAATCAAAGTCTTAACCTGAGACATGAATGCGTTCTGCCAATTTTTCGTGTCGAGTTGAGTAAAAACCTGCTAGACCATGAACTAACCGAGCCAGCTCGCGATCCTTAACGGGTGGGGGTCGAGATTGTCGAATGGATGCTGAATCGATACACTTCGGGCGCCCACAGGCGCGTCGCCGAACTGAAGTGCAGCCTAACTTCCGCGCCGGACCGCCGCAAGGGTGACAGTCGCATTGCCGCCCCATCCGCCACTAGAACCAAGATTGGGCTCAGATTCGAACAGATCGAAGACACGCGTTTTCATGTCCGTCGAGTTCAAAAAGATTGACGATGACCAACTGCAGCGGATGGCGGCCGAGCCAATTCGACCGTTATTTGCCGTCTTGGACCACGCACGGGCCATGGTCCCCTGGGTGGTCTTGTTGGCCTGTTTGCCGGCGCTGATTGCGGTGATGCACCGTCCGTTGACCGACACAAATGCGGCATGGGGGCTGAAGGCGCTCAAACTCTCCTCCGCACCGACCGTCAGCGCATTTGTCGCTCCCGGTTCGAACGACGATTCAATCCCTTATCGTTGGCAACCGCCGTTGATCAGTTGGTTGGCTGCGTGGGCGACCAATCTGTTTGGGCCGTGGACACCCTCGGCCTTGATACTGGCTCCCTTTGTCGCGAACGCTTGTTTTTTAGGCGCGGTCTATGCGCTGGCATTTCGCATCGGCGATGCCAAACTCGGATTATTAACCGTCGGCTTGGCGGCATTTCATGTCAATATCCTCACCAACACACAAACCGTCTCGCCGATCCCGGTGGGACTCTTTTTTGCCGTGCTGACCATCTGGGCTTTCGTGGGACATCTCCACAAATCAAAAACAACGCTCTCCGCTAATTTGTTGATCGGAGGAATTGCGCTGGGGTTTTGTTTGTTGTCCGGCGGCATACTGGCGATTGTCGTCGTCATCACGTTAGCCTTGCATGCGATCTTATTAAAACGTCCGCTGCGTCGCGCTGCCGACCTGCCTCCTGTACCTCGCAGCCAAACCGTCAACCGCGCTCCTACCTTGCGCTCTCTGAGCGTAATGTCACTCACTGCTTTTGCCGTGGGAGGCTGGTGGGAATTGATGATGGGGTATTCGCAAGGACAGCCGTTTTGGCGCGCCTGGATCACGGGCGACGCGGGGTATACGACTGCCTTAAAATCGGTTGCCAAAAATTCAGCGTTCATTCTCCCAAGAGATGCCAGCGAACTCATGCTCGTTTTGGCGGGACCGATATTGTACGGCTTATGGATGGCGGTCCGTGAAATCCAAATTGGTGAAAAGCCCAAACGTTGTCGTGACCTGCAACTGTTGATTGTCTGGACCATTGTCGCCGGAGTTTGCTGGCAACTGGCCCGCACCAATCAATTCACTGCCGCCTCTGGAGAGATGATGTGGCAGGGGTTCCTGCTCGTGCCGCTGCTGACGCTCGGCGCTGGGGGGATACTGAGGATCTTGGACGGGCGCGCCTCAACTTGGTCCGTGGCCCTCGTCGGCTTAATCACCGCCGCGAACCTGGTTTGGCACGCGCCGGCGCATTTGGCGAAGACAGGATTGATCACGATGTTCATCATGATTGTCCTGATCGGTGTATTGGCATTGATCGCCTCATTTCGCACCGAAATTCGATCGGCTTCTCCCTATGAGCGTCGTGAATCGCGACTGCTGATATCAGCATTTGTGGTCATGCTGGTGATTGGGCATTGCCTTTCCGGATTCACAGCAGTCCCCCGTGCCGGTGCTGCGGACGACGAGTTGAGGCGCTTGTCCCATGCCCTGTCAAAACTTGAACAACCGGTCACACAATTCACGATCGTTTCGGCCGACCCCAGCGACGCTGCGCCGATTCAACTCGAATATCTGGCGCGAGCCACATGGCCCACGGCACAGGGAAATGTCTTCACCAACTGGAACGACGTGCCCAATTGGACTGACGTCGGCGTGGCAAAGAAAGACATCCCCATCACCAAGCAAACGCCGGCGCATGTCTATTTCTTATGGCAAACCCCGCTGATTCCGTTTGCCGCCGCGGGAGCCCACAGTGACATCATGCGCTTTCAGGAATACTACCAACAGCGTCAGATTTCTGTGTTGGTTCGTCCTGCAACCGGCAATTGATTTCAGAAAATCTGCATCTTAAAAAGCTGTCCACGCCACAATGTCGGTCAGCAAGTTGCCTCTCAAATCCCGCCTGCCACTTGCCCACAAGCGTTTTCTGCTTATCTCAATCGCGAACCTGTTATGGCTTAAAAAAAATCTGATCCAGGTCGCGATTTCCTTCACTATCCGGCTTGACGCGTTTTCGGGAAATCCATATTGTTCCGCCTCGTTTGGAGCGGAGCACAAGGATGTGCCCGACGAAAGCAGAAACGAAGACGTCAGCAAGGATGCGGACGGTTTCTGTTTTCCTCCAGACGGGAAATCACTTCTCAGTTCATTCCTACAAACATCGCGGCTCACCTCAGTTTCAATTCCGACTGCAGTTGTCAAAACTCAGCGACAACTGAACACGGCACACCCAATCAAAAGGCAGTTGAAACATACTAGCGGACAATTGAATATCCGGAGCCAATCGCCCCGGAAGTGGCTGGAGTCTTTCGCCCCCCTGGGACCCGCTGCTTCCGGGCATTTTTTTTTGCGCCTGGTCTCATAGGGTTTCAAAAACGCTTGGAACGCTGGTACGCAAGGAAATCTGCTAGCGAATTCGCCGCACATCCTTCCCACACAACCACAGTATCAGTGGCATGTTCTAAGGTACCTATTTGACGGTCACTGGGCGAGAAAAGCTATTGGCAACACCCGGTGCATTGACAGGCGGCTTGGGAAAAATCCCTGCGGCGATGCCGCCGCCCAATTCCTCAAGTCGCCATCGGTCTTCGGGATCCTCGGTGTCGCGGGCTACCGACGTAATCGCATTCATCAGTCCGAACATTGATGGTAGCCCTTCTGCGAAGACTTGTTCGAGAATCAAACGGGCGATGTCTCCAGACGGACCGCCCGGGAAACTCGAAATCATTGGCAACAATGTGAGTGCGAGGTTGATTTCGACATGGAGCGTCGAACGGATCTCCTTCACGGAATTTGTAAAAGACTTCTCTTGAGAACATGCCGTAATGGCTTCGCTAATAGTTGAACTTAATTCCTCCGACGTTTCGTCGATTGATCGCTCAAGTCGATAACTGCACAACGAATGCGCCATGACGGCGCCGTTGCTGCAAACTTCGCGGAGGACGTAAGGAAACACGCAAATTTCATCCAACGTCGCCTTTAATGCCACACCGCCTTGCAAGCGGTCTTGAGGCTGGACGTCCTCGAATCGCGGAAATACGGATCGTTGGAAAAGTCGCAGTCCGTCGTCAAACGTATCGGTGATCCGTCCCGATTGTGACTCAATTTCTTCGACGAACAGATCGCTGATTTCCGACGTTGTGAGACAGGAACTAGACATGGTTGCGCGTCTCCAAATCGACAAGAGGGAGTAGAAGCTGGACGCATATCGATGGATCGCTACTGACAGAGTGCAGTCCACCGTCAGAACAGATACAGCATCCCGCGCTCTCATGGGGAATTCAAGATGGATATCCTTGTTTTGAGAGTCGTGCCACCCAGAGTATTCTCAGGTGACACTTTCGCGCTGACTGATCGACCGAAAGCAGCTCGATAGCTCGAATCAATGACGTGATGTCACATCCACGCGGAATCTCAAGCGGTCGCGGCAGCGTATGAACTGGGCATGATTCGGAGTTTTGAATTCAAACCCTAGCCTTGGTCCGATAGCCATCCGAACAATCGTTGCCGCGCCGCCTCGTCAAACGTGCCCGCGTATTCGCTGATCTCGTAAACCTCAGCATACTCAATCGCGCGGCCGCGCTGCTCGCCGTACGCGGCAAGCAATTCATCGCGATACCGGTCCGCCATTGGCCGTAGATGCTCGCGGTACCAATCGGACAGCCACTGCAATCGTTCGGCCAGATCGTCACTCAACTGGTCGCTGATTCCCAAATTGTAAGGCAGCCAATCGAAGACCTGCGACTTATGGCAAGCCAGCATTGCCACGATTATTTCGACCTGTTCCCCGACATCAATCACAATATCGCCGGTCAGCGGATTCGGTTTGGTGAACCGGTCGGGCATGTAGGCGACAATCGGATCGTGTCGCAGCGCAGGCACCTCCGGCACAACGTGCGGAACGGTGACCATATAAGACGCGTCCTGCACGGCTTGGCCCACGGCGCGGTGATCGGGGTGATAATCATTCACGCGATGCGTGAGCACCAGATCGGGTGCGAATTGGCGAATCTGGGCAATGATCTTTCGCCGCACATCGAGTGTAGGCTGTAACGAGCCGTCGGGAAATTCCCAAACGTCATACGTAGCACCAATCACGCTTCCAGCGGCAGCGGCTTCTTGCTTGCGCAAAGCAGCCAATTCATCGGGCGGAATGGTCTGATGCCCGGAGCGGCCATCGGTCACCGACACAATTTTGACATCATGACCAGCAGCGCAATACCGCGCCACCAAACCCCCGGCATGCCATTCAGCATCATCGGGATGCGCGCCGAGAATCAACAATTTCAGTGGTGCATTTTTCATAGTCGATGCATCATCGCGCAGCGCATCGCAAAAATCAATACGGGTACAATCAACGAATACCCCACACCAAAAGGGTGGCCGCGATAGCTCCGCTATCGGGGCGGGCAAAGCCCGCAAGAAGCCGCAATTGACGCGCTCCTAAACGAGAGCAGTCTGATTAGCAGAGACCACTAATACTGCTGCGTCTTGTGCCGTCGGCAATCCTTGCCGCACAACGAACGATCGGCGGATGCCAACTTCAATTCCTTGAAGCGTGACGCAGCTTACCCGATTAAGAATTCTTCTTCGCCGCCGCAGCCTTCTTGGCCCGTTTCTTTTCCAACCGTTTTTTGGCATCGGCGATAATCCCTTCGGGATCATCCAAAAATGCTTCGCGGCAACCGCTGCAGCACAGGTAATACGTCTTGCCTTTGTAGTCGATCGTGCTGGTTCCCTTACCGCCGGTCACGATACACTCAGGTGATCCGCCACCGACCTCGGCAAGTTTCGTCCCCGCGCGCGTGTAGCCCACCTCGGCGACGCGACCAAAGCGTTTCTGCTTCGCGCCTCGTTTTTGGAAGAGCACCAACGTCCGTTTTTCATTCAGTCGCGTTACGGTGATCCGATACACAGTCCCGTCGGCGTCCGCAGGCGACTGGAGCACGAGTTTGTCGTCTTCTACTTGCCCGGCATAATTGCGTTTGGCCTCATCAGGCAGTACTGCTTCGAGAGAATAAGTCTTCGTCTCGGGATCATAGGTGAGCTTGGCTGTCTTGAGTTGGTTGCCTTTTTCGACAACGTACCGCAAAGCGGGCTGGTCCGATTTGAGTTGCCAGACCCATTCGGCTTGCTCCAGCCAGGCACCACGGTTCGACCCCCGTCGGACTTGTCCCACACCGCGCCAGCCACCGATCAGCGAATTGAATTCCTCCAACGCCGCACGGGCAGCCGCGCGATCTTCAGCCGACATTTTGGCGGGCTGTTGCTCAGCCTCAGCTGCAACCATCCCGGCGAACAAGAGACTGGTTAGCAACAACAACACAGCAGAGATACGAATCCGCATAGCAGACACTCTCCTCAAGCACCGGGAGCACAAGGCAGAAAATCACAATCGCGGACTGGGGAAGCCCGCCTCTGCTCTATTGAACACCACCGACCATGAAAAGTCCTGGTCAAAAGGTGGTTTTTCCCGCTCTGCTGCGTAGAAACAGTGGGAATTGTCGCGTTTTTCCAACCGTTGCCGCAATTTTCGCCAGATCGTCGCGCCGATTCTGCTCGACAATGGGTCTTAGGACGGTTCCGTTTCGCGAAAGCGATAGCCCACGCCGCGGACGGTTTCCACCAAGTCGGCATAGGTGCCCAATTTTTGCCGCAGCGAACGGATATGCACGTCGATCGTCCGCTCCAGCGACAAAGCATCTTCCCCGCGGCAGGCTTCCATCAGGTCGGACCGTTTGAACGGTCGTCCCGGTTTGCGGACCAGCGTCCACAACAAATCGAATTCCGTGGGAGTCAGGTCCAACACATCGCCACCGGCCAACGCGCGGTGATTCAGCCGATCAACTTCGATACCGTGCTTGGAGACGAGTTCTTTACTCGGCTCGCCAGACTTGGACCGCCGCAATAACGCCTTGACCCGTTGAATCAGTGGCTTGAGTTTAAAAGGTTTGGTGACGTAATCGTCCGCTCCCATGCGGAAGCCGACGATTTCGTCCACCTCTTCGCTCTTGGCTGTGAGCATCAAGACCGGGATGTCGCTCGTACGAGAATCACCCCGCAATTGCCGACAAACTTCCAGCCCTTCCATCACAGGCAACATGACATCCAGAATAATAATATCCGGATGATGCGCCCGCGCCTGATTCAAGCCGTCCATGCCGTCGGTCGCCGACAACACTTCAAAGCCTTCGTTTTCGAAGTTATACGTGAGGACGTCAACCAGTGACTTCTCATCCTCAATGATCAAAACTCGTTGGTCCGACATTGTGCTCTGACAACGTCCTCGTTCTGCGACTTGTGATAGTTGAGTTATTTTTCCACCACCCAAAAGTTGCGAAACCGCACCGGATCGCCATGGTTTTGCAAATACAGGCTACCGGGAAGTTTCTCGTCATTTTGACCGCCGCCCGGAGTTGTGTGCGGCAATTTCAATTTGTCGTGAATCACCACCCCGTTTTGTCGTACCGTGACGATGGCCGGGGTGACTTTCTTACCTTCGGAATCGAACTTGGCGGCTTGAAAATCGACGTCGTATGTCTGCCACGACAAGGGCGGCAAACACATATTCACCTTCGGCTCTTGGATCTGATAAAAGCCGCCGCACTCGTTGTTCTTTCCTTCCAATCCGAACGAATCGAGAATCTGACATTCGTATTGATCGTTCAAATACATCCCGCTGTTCCCGCGACCTTGCCCCCGTGCTTCGGGCATGTACGGTGAACGGAATTCGAGGTGTAATGTGTAATTGTTAAATTTTTGTTTAGAACGGACGGGAACCCCCAATAATTTTCCGTCCTCAATTTTCCCTTCGGCCAATGCGTCAACATTTGTGCCGTCAAACAACACAATCGCCCCCTCAGGCGGCTTCAGCCCCATGGTGGGGGAGCTGCGCTGGATTTTTCGCAGTTCAAATTTCACTGCATCTTCGGCGATCCCGGCAAAAATGCCGTCCTTGATCGCGCCGTTGAAATTCAACCCCGTAAACTCGACGATATCGTCGTTCGTTTCTCCCTTGAGGTGAATTTTGGGCTGTCTGGGATCCCAACCGGAACCTGGCAAACCATTTCCAAAGACCACCGCATCAAATTTCCCATCACCCCGTGCAATGACTTGCACGCCGACTTTGGTGTCCTTGCCGATTTTGCCTTCGTATTCCCCTTGAACCTTAAAATCGGGCCCAGCTTTCTCGCCGTCAAGATAGGCCGGACCTTTATCCGCCGCTTCGGCTGCAGTCATGGAAATCGCCATCACAAAAAGGAGGGAAAGGATTGCGGTCAATCGAGGCATGATATTCTCCGGAGGAACGGTGGGGGGGAATGAGTATCCGCAGTCGCGCAGTCAAACACAGCAGCGATGAAAATCTATGACTAATAGGGTAACCGTTCCCCGCCGGATGATCCACCGAACGAGAAAGGCAGATCGGGTCGGCTGTGCGGACCGAAACCAATGCAGTTCGTCCATGCTTAGGTCATGCCAGAAAGACCGACTCGTTCTAAAACACACCTGTGCCATCTCCTTGATCGACGCGCTCCATCCCCTCTGGTGGTTGATCCCAGATTCCCTGTCCAGGCAACCCAGGCCGATCATCCCATTCCTTGCCGTCCGTAAATTCCATGAGTGGCCGTTTGGCTATGAGATCCTGAATCGCTTTCAATACTGCATCTCGGCGGTTTTCGGGGACGAGTATCAAAAATGGCTCTCCGTTCTTCATTCGCCATTCGATCGTTTCTGTTGGATCCGTAGATGCATGTGCCCGTGGGCGACCGATCACGATCTCGGTCAATGTTGGAATTCGTCCCAGCGAGCTAATCACTTCGGGGTCGGCATCGAACGCATCGATGCGGATCCGCTCTAACGACGTCGATGCCTGGAGCGCACACAGGTCGTCGTGGGAAATGCGCGTTCCCAGCAGGTCCAGTCGTCGCAACCCTTTCATTTTTGCCAACTCCTGCCCACTGCCTTTGCTCATCTCAACGTTCGAGGCATAGAGAGTCTCTACTGTTGACATGCGGGCCAACTCGCGGAAAGAGCTTTCGTCGAGTTCGCAAAACGAAAGGTTCAGAAGCTCAGTGCTGATTCCGGATAAGGACCCATTCGGCAGGTCAGTTAGGCTCGAATGGCTGAAGTTTAATTTGCGAAGTTGGCGAAATCCTCCTATGGCCGTCAGACCGTGGATGTTGATTTCGCATCCGCTGACGTCAAGGTTTTCTAATTGTTCATTGACGGCGAAAAGCCCTGCGTCTGAAATCTCGCGTCCAGATAGTTTCAGTGTTCGCATCCGTTCCTTGGAAGCCAAGTGCCTCAGGTCGTCATCCTGGATAGTCACAACGCCCACGTCCAAGAATTCAAGCTGCGTGAGCAAATCAATACACCGCCAGTCCTCATCGCTCAATTCGTCTTGCAAGAGCGACAGCCCGACGATCGGTTTTGACTTGTCCTCGAACAATTGAAAATCCCCGTCATTGCGTTTCACATAGAGAAGATTTCCTTGCTGATCCAAGTGGTCAATCGCGGCGCTCAACGCAGCGGCATGATCTCTAGCAGGTTTTTGCTGCGTGTAGAAAAGTACCCCAGCCCCCGCTACGAATAACGCCCCGAGGACGAGAGACCAAGCCTGATTTTTGTACGCGGCCATGGCGATATCCTAAACGATGATAGAGCGACCATTCGGCAGGATAGCATGCATGCCGGTTATCGCAGACGCCCTAGCGCGGTTTACGCCAGTCAATACAACTTATCAATACAGCTGATCGGCAAAGTACCCGCCGGTCGGCAGCGCGATCACGCCCCAGGTGGTTCCTTCGGTGATGTTCAACTCTTCGGATTGTGGTTTTTCGCCGGGGGTTTTGATGGTCAGCGGATACTTGCCGGCGACGACGGTGTAGTTCAGTGCCGTTTTCAAATCGCGGCCTCCTTGCCCCGGCTTTAAGGTGTAATCGCGCTTGACGATGGTGATCACCACGGGGCGCGTATGGGCGTTTCCCAGAATCAACCGCGCTTTGCCTGGCTCGGGCAGCACGCCGTCTTGCTTGGCTTTCACTTCGTTGCGAGTGGTGATCTGGACGACCGTTTCTTTCCCCTTGGGGGTTAACACGACATGGATGGGGCCGGATGCATCGCGATAATTGAGCACAACGCCCGCGGCCGGTTTTGCGTCGCCTGCTTTAGCCGGAACTTCACGCCATTTTTTTGTTGCAGCTGTCGAGCGATAAAATTCTTCGACCTGGGGCATTTCCATTTTCACAGTCGCGGTAGCGGATCGGCGATATTGCGAACCCCCACTTTGCACTTCTAGCGTCCCCTCGGGCAACGGAAGGCCGGCACTCTCGACGAGTGGTGAGACGCTGGGAGGCGGGTCGACGGCGTTCAACACGCGCGTGGTGGGACTCATCAGCCCGGCTTCGATCGTCGCCACAAAATGAAACGGCTTGTCGAAGATTTCTTCAGACGGCATCTTAATCGTGGCGACGACGCGGCCGTTTTCGATTTTCACTTCGCGGACCGGCTCATCGATCGAACGGCCGATACCATAGCCATCGGCTGAGAACGAGAACGAGGTATATTTATTCAAGCCGATGGTCAGTACATTGGGAGAGTCAAACTCGTACAGGTCCAAAAATGAAAAGTCCTCTTTGTCCTTCTTGAGCGCCGCCTGCATTCTCTTATACGGAATGGCTTTATCGGCAAAGATCAGCGCCGTCCGCAAATTGCCGTTCTCCTCCATCTGATACGCTGCGACGTGCGTGAAAACGTACTTTTTCTTGCCGAACGTAACCGTGGCTTTGCCCTTATTCTTCGAAACATCAACTCCGGTTTGAACTGTCGGAGTCGGACTTGGTTTTCCCGCGGGTGTCCCCGCCGGTTTGTTGATCGAGGCCAATGCCACGTCGGGCAACGGCGGCACAGTCGCTTCCTTTTGGGAACTTTCATACCCCAGGATGATCCGCGATCCGACTTCATCGTCGAAGATATTGACCGACAGTTCCACCGGACCTTTTTTGAATTCGGTGTAACGGCGGTTGTCGCTGGACAGCACCCGCAACGATTGTTGCCAGCCGAGGCTCTTTGCCAAATCCACAAAATGGTTGAACGCCTCTTGAAGCTTCATCGTCGACTTGAACTTGCATTCATCATCGTCGTAACTTAACCCTTGAATCTTCTCCGGTAAGGGAATGTTTTTTTGCAAGAACAAATACGACTGCGGTTGCGGAACTCCAGCCGCCAACATCGCTGCCGGGTCATTGCTCCCTTCAAAGTCGAGTTTTTTACACCCCAGCCTCACCAGCGTGGCCTTGGAACGCTTGTCCAACTCGACTTTAACTTCCGCGTCGCCATGCTTGAACGTGAGGTCGACGGAGTCGTCTTCAATTTTCTCGGCCTTGGCATCTTCCTCCCAGCCCCGCTTTTTCATTTCGGCCCGATAGAATGCTGCCAGGGCGCCCAAGGAGGATTGGCTCGTGAACTCAATGCGTTTGAATATGCTGCGAAATTCGATCTCCCGTGTATCGGGAGGGTAGGGGAGTGCCTTCACATGCGCGATAAACTCATCCGCTTGCGGATCATCGCCCCGCGCCGTGCCAAGCGGCGATAAGCAAAACCCCACGACGGAAAGCACAGCCAACGATAGAAAGATATCCCGCGTCTTCATATTTCTTGCCCCTCTAGAAAAACGATCGACTGGTGGAATCAACATTTGCCCCAAGTTTTATCAACGTGGGGGTCGCCCGCAACTGCAAAATGTTGGTTTTGGCGCGCAGGTGATAGGAACAGTGCCGCGTGCCGCTTCGCATCCAGCCCCCTTGGGGCCTATTTAGCATCCAACCGAAACACCGGTTCCGCTGTACCGTCGGTATCGACGCGCCACGGGGTCCACAGCAATGCGACTTCGTCGACATCGATATCACTCTTACGGGGACGCATGCTCAGTTCTTCCAGCTCCAACGCATCGACCTGAAATGCCTCTTCGAGTTGCTCCACGTCCTCCTCGAATTGACGTTGCAAGTCCTCAACCTGTTCGTTGAGGTTTTCGACTTTTTCTTCGGCGCGGGCGACGTCGCTGCGTTGTTGTGCGGCGCGGCCGGCACTGCGCATCGAGGTCGAGGCGCGGCCGACGTTTGTGCGGCTGGCGATTTTGCGGCCGAATAAGGCGCCCAGAATCGTTGAGCCGATCGAAATCACCGAATCGGTGGTCGCCTTGGTCGCTTGTGATTTCTCGCGTGCGACGCGTTCCTCGGCGGTTTGGATTTTTCCCTGCAGCCGCTGCAATTTTGTCGTAAAGCGGTCACGTAATTTTTCGACCTGCAAGTCTCGTTGTTCGCGCGCCGTCTGAGCAAGGCGAATGCGAAAATCGCCTTCCGCTTCTCCAGCTGCGGAATACGTTTTAAGCGCCGCGCATTTCCAGACAGATAGTTCTTGGCTTTGGTACAGATGTTCTTTCAGCTTTTTCTGCCAAGTCGGATAGCTTTTCGCCTGCAAGCAGTCCGCCGGCACCGTGGCAAAATCGGCATCGATTTCCGGTTCGCTTTCGGTCTCCAATTGCGCGGCATCGATGACCTGTGCCGCTTCCCACACATCGGACGGCATTTCTTCTCCGAGCGTCGACAGCAATGTAAAGTCTTCCCATTGATCAACCTTATAAGTCGATTTGACGAAATGCAGTCTCGCTTTGCAAAGCAGCGCTGGACGATACGTCAGTCGACTGTCGCGCGGTACGGCATGTGTGCGGACTAAAAAGAGTTCGTCGACCTTCGCCGGCAGATGCGGACGTTTCTCAGCAACGTCGCCGGTTTGTCCTGCCGTCGCCACATCCATCGACGCTGCGGCGGCTTCGGCCGCCAGTTGTTTCTTGTCGGCCATCAACCTTTCGATTTGTCCCCGCGTAAGCGGTCCCCGGAGGTAAGACAGTGCCCAACGGGTTTGGAACACCACCGGTTCGTCATCGTGCACGTTGTTCATCAAAAACACGCGGCTTCCCAAACCGGCGAGCGTCGCCTCCATTTTTTGGCGGTCAAACCCCGTGCCTGCTTGTGCCGACGCCCCTTCCAAGCCTTCCAACACGCGTGCCTTGTCCCGCTCGGTCTGCAGCCGCCCCAAAAACCAGGTGCCGGTGTTCGACAGGCCTTTATAGTCCAGGTCGACCGGGTTTTGTGTCGCCAGCACGACTCCCAATCCGTAGGCGCGTGCCTGTTTCAACAGCGTGAGCATGGGTGTTTTCGACGGCGGATTGGCCGTCGGCGGGAAGTATCCAAAGACTTCATCCATGTAGAGCAGCGCCCGCAGACTCGATGTCCCGGGTTGGGTGCGGACCCAGGCGAGTACTTCGTTGAGCAGGATCGTCACAAAGAACATTCGCTCCGCATCGGAGAGATGTGCGATAGAAATAATCGACAACCGCGGCTTTCCTTCGGCCGTGTACAACAGGTTGCGGATGTTGAGCGGTTCGCCTTCCATCCAACTTGCAAACGACGGCGACGCCAACAGGTTATTGAGGTTCATCGCCAATTCGTTGCGGTTCTTCGCAGGAAAAAACGTTTCCAGATCGACCACGCCGACGGTCTTAAAGGGTGGATTTTGCACGCCGCGAATCAGCGAAGCGACATCCAAATGACGTCCGTCGCGCCACGCTTGTTCAAAAATGTTGGACAGCAGAATATGTTCACGACTACGAATCGGATCGGCGTCAATCCCCAACAGTGCCAACAGACCAGACGTCGCCGAACTGATCCGCTCGCGCAGCGCATCACTATCGTCGATGAGTTCTTGCGGCGGCGCGTCAAACGATCGCAGGATCGTCAACGGTAAGCCGGCATTGCTCCCCGGGGTATAAATCCCGATATCGACCGCTTGGCGAAACTTGGCAATCCGCTCGGGCGTTTGCCCCCACTCGGCCAAACCGTCGCGCCATTGATCGGCGGTCTTGGCGGCAAATTCATCCGGCGTGAGACCAGCGCGCGTCGCGGCGCTCTCTTCGATCCAGGGACGAAAATCGTCGGGCGCCAAATCGGGAAACGTGAGCAACAGATTGCCCAGGTCCCCTTTGGGATCAATGGCGATTGCGGGAATGCCATCGATAGCGGCTTCTTCCAACAGCGACAAACACAGGCCGGTTTTCCCGCTGCCGGTCATCCCCACACAAACCGCGTGTGTGGTCAGATCTTTGGAGTCGTAAAGCAACAACTCATCGCGCAGTGCCGCGCGCGTCATGTCGAAGAGTTTGCCGAGATAAAACGCTCCCAGTTTCTCGAAATTCTGCACGACGTATTGCTCCGTGTCGCTGCGACTATGAATTCACGTTTTCAATGGTCCTTTGCGTAGCCGTCCCAGACCAACCCCTGCGAAATTTTTTCCTCTTTGCCCGCTTCCAGAGTCTTGAGCACCTCTTGCACGGTCGTCAATTTGGGCAGTTCGCGAATCATGGCTTTGACCACAGCGGTGTCAACGCTTTTACTTCCCGGACCGGGTGCCCCTTCAACGAACGCCCGTTTTTGGTCAAAGACTGCCCAATAAATCGTCCGCTGATGATTTTTCGCACCGTCCCGAATGACGTCCGCATGTTTCCCTTGCGCCCGATTTCCGTTGATACGAAAAAGATCGGGGCGCTCAAAGATGACTGCGATCACGTTCCAATCTTTTTTACTGAACAATCCCATACTACACTCCCGGCTCGACCGCGAAATCGGTACCCGCCCACTCTCTGCATAATCGTTTTATCAATTCCACCAGCTGTCAGCCAGGGAAACTTGATAGCCCCACAGCGACGCACGGTTTAGAATGCCGATCCTCCATCCCTATTGCAAGGTTCAATACAATGAGCGACACGCCGATCTATATGCTGAACGTCCTGTGGTTCCAACCCGATGGCGGTGCGGCGCGTTATCGTGAGTACCTGAAGGCCTCGTGGCCGGTCGCGAAGAAGTACGGCGGAGAAAAGTTGGAATCGTACATCCCCGAGGCGAACGTCATCGGTGAACTGGATGCTGACTTGATCTTTATGGTCCGCTGGCCCGATCAAAGCAGTTTTGACGGCTTCATCGCTGATCCGGAATTCCAGGCGGTCCAGCCGCTTCGCGAGGCAGCGATCACGAATTCGCTATTGATCCGTTGCCGCCGTGACGATTAAACAAAGACTCAACTGAGGCAAGTTAGGTCTTGTAGCGTTTGCGGAGGGTGTTCGCTTCGCGGATTTCCGTTAAGATATTGCGGCATTCTGCGCCGCGGCGGTAACGCTGCTCGTTCTGTTCGCTGAGCCGCTGGGCCAGTTTGGCGCGATTGGCTGAGTTTTGTGTTCTGGAGAGCTGCGAGGTTACCGGCGATGGGGCGGGGATGGGTTGATAATCGTAACGGGAGATAAAATACCGCAGCACCTTGGCATGTAGTTTGCTTACCCAACCGGTGTGCCGGGGATTGTTTTCCAATTCCTGTAGGTCTCGTAGCCGATAATGCCAATCTTCAAAAAATTGGGAAGTGCCGGACATGAAAACCTCCTAGGTCAAGAAACCAATTGCGAGCAAGAATGGGAGATGTGCCGTTAGCTGCTGATAGTCACCAGGACAGACAACCAAAAATAGTATACACTTAGACGGGTAAACCTTGCAAAACAATAGGCCGTTCCCAGGATCGGATTTTCCGAATTGTGGCGGTCGCAACGGCCTAAATGCGGAGACCACGGCAACACGATGACTGGTTTTAAGGTCGAACCGTTTCAGCGCCCGGAATTCATGGTGCGTCTGGGACTCAGGCCCCCCTATTCGCCGTCTGACATCAAACAGGCGTATCGCCAAAAGGCGAAGACTGCGCACCCCGATGCCGGGGGCAGCGCCGCTGAATATACCGCCCTGCACGATGCCTACGAGCAAGCGCTCGATTTTGCCAAATTCCATGCCGGACGCAGCCGATGGATTGGCGAAGAAATGGAACTCTATATCGCGCGACTGGCAATCGTTACCGCTGTCGAAAGCCGCGGCGGATATGTCACCATGCAACGGATCGAAGGGCTTCGCCCTTGGGTTGGGGAAGATTTCGGGCAGATCAAAGACAAGCTCATCGCCATTCAATGGCGCGGCAAAGAGGTCAATGATGAATCGTTGGCGAGCTTGATCGAAAATCAACAAGTTCTCTCCGACCTGCAACACTTGGATTTGGCACACAGCAGCGTGACCAGCGATGGCCTCTTGCAACTGCACGGAATGACGGGGCTGACCGCACTGGACCTGCATGACACGCCGATCGACAACCGGGGACTCGAAGCCATCAAACAATTCGACCGGTTGGAGTGGTTGCACATCGGGGGAACCAAGATCAATTGGCGAGGCCGAATGAAGCTCAAACTCGCCCGCCCGCAACTGCATGTCGCCACCGGAACATCGAAGCACAAGCATCGCCGCTAATCACGGGGACGCTTTCGTGCGACTGGGCTTGGGCGTGAGTGATGTGATTGATTCGCTATTCAGCGGGCAAAATGCAGCGCGGCGTACACCTTGGGATCCACCAAGGTCGTTGCGGGCGAGAACGATGTGAACCACTCATCAATCGTCGCTAGCGGAACCGTGTGGACAACAATATCCTCTGACTCGTCGCCGCCACCGGCATCAACTTGGCGCACTGGCCCTGCTCGGAAAAACGAAATCACTTCGTTTGTTAATCCGGCTGATGTCGGTCCGCGAAAGAGAAACTCAAACCCCTCAGCCTCATAGCCGGTTTCCTCACGCAATTCTCGCTTTGCGGCTCGTTCCAACGGTTCCAATTCTTCGCCGGCAATATCGCCGGCCAGTCCCGCCGGCAAATCGATCACGCGGCGCTGCACCGGGGGGCGGTATTGTTCCGTCAAAATCAACTGTCGGTCTTCGGTGACAGCGACGACCGCGACCACTCCGCGACAGTTGGTTCGTTCGGTGTATTCCCAACCATCGACCGATACGAGTCGCAGATGATTTCCCGCCGCCAGTATTTTTTGCTGAGGCATAATGCGTTCCGCTTGCTCGAGCATCCCGTTTTGCTTGCCATCACCCCGCGGTGCTATCGGCTGCTGCGACCGATTCCTGTCGCCGCAGATGTTGAACCCAGGCTGGGGGCGCGTTGACGAAAACCCAATCTCGCGCGATGCGGTGATTCTCTAAATGCGTGCCTAAAATTTTGTCCAAGTCGGTCAGACGTTGCTTTTCATCTGACTTGGAAACCAATCGCCGCACCGGCCGGACGTACATATATTCAAAATAGGAGAGCGTTCCCCCCGGAGCCAACAACCGCCAATAACTCTCGAAGATTTCCTCGACCAATGCAGCCGGAAAATTGTTCAGCGGCAAACCAGAAATGATAAAATCAAACGGCTCGGAAGCTTCAAATTCCTGCAGCGGGCAAAGATGCACTTCGGAAAACTCCGCGACGGCACGAAACAGATCCTCTTCGCTGAATAACCGATTCAGAGATTCGACAAAGTTTTCGTTGAGTTCCACAAGGTCGAATCGATCCCCCGGCTTGAGATGCTTAACGATTTGACGCGTCACCGCTCCGGTGCCCGGTCCGACCTCTAAGACCCGTACCGGGCCATCATGCTTCTTCAGCGGACCGCTCAGCGCCCCCGCCAAAAAACGGCCGCTGGGGGCGACGGCTCCTGTGGTTTCGAAGCGACTACGGAATTCGCGAAAGAACTCCCGGTACTCTTTGAACATACGTTTCATGATGTCGCCGACGTTTAATTATTGTGGCTAGTACTAGTTTCAACACACGGTTGCGCTTGTTCGCGAAACATTCAAGTCAGTGTCAGTGGGACGCGTCAGAGGGTTTTGAAACTACTTTTTATTGTGATTCGACTACAGATTGCTCAACGGCCTGAGCGGCAATATCCAGCCCGGCCATCATATTCCATGTTTCCAAAATGTGTTGATACACCGCGCCCGGTTGGCCGTCGCCAATGGGTTGTCCATCGATTTTCGTCACCGGCAGGACACAATACCCGGTGGACGAGGTGAATACCTCATCGGCGGACAGTGCCTCGGTCAGCGTGATATTTTGTTCTTCGTAACTGATACCTAAAAATTGAGCAATATCCCGCACGACCATCCGGCTGATTCCTCCGAGCGTGACCTCAGACCGTGGCGTCAGAATAGTTTTCTCGCGGACGATAAAAACATTACCCGCGCTCGTTTCGGTTAGATGCCCCTGTAAATCCAACAGCAACGCTGACGCATCGGCGTCGATTTCTCGAGCCTGCCGATCCGCGAGATACCAATGCAGACGGTTGCGGGATTTGATTCTCGGATTGAGACATTCGGTGGGGATTTGTCGCATTTCTGGAACGACCAAATGCTGGCCGTTTTGATATTTGGCCGCCCACCGCGAAAATTGTAGCGGAAATGTGCGCACGTAGATTGTTGGTCCACTGTGATTCGGTGCCGCATTCATCGAATTGAGCCCAGCGGAGATCACGTGGTTGACCATCAACTCGCCGGTTTTGCCCACAAGTGCCGCGTGGTGGTTGACGACGGTCTCTGTAATCTTATGCCAGTCGTCACGGAGCAAATCGACGGCGATCCCCAGTTGATCGGCCGAAGCATTCAAACGGTCCAGATGATCGTCCAAGCGAAAACAACGTTGGCCAAACGTCCGCGTCATTTCCGTCACCGCGACGCCATGCAGGCCCCAGTCCGCCAGCGATACACTCGCCTGCGACGCAGCGAGGTACTCTCCGTTGAGGTAGACAATCGGCTCGGCGGACATGAATGGATTTCGTTTTTATCGGGAAAAACAGCGGTCGCTTAGGATAATCCAAACAGTGACGCTGCACCAGTGGCCCGCTAGCAGATTGTTGAGGCAACCTACCGGGCGTACTGACGGTTCTTGAAGCCACCGCACACTCGCACTCGATGCTGAATGACCGCGGGCACATTTGCGTGTCGAGGAAAGCGGCCGGGACCTGGCCCATTAGCGGCGGAAAGTGACATCGATCAGATCTTGGAAACGACTCTGTTCGGTTTGGAAGGCCTGTTGTCGCGATTCCAATTCCGCCTTGAGTTTTTCCAACTCGGATTGCTGCATCGCGAACCGTCCCTGTTCCTCGGTGATGCGGACGAGTGCTTCTTTGAGGGCCGCTTCATTTTCCTGGAACGTTAATGCGCGTTGCTCCAGTTCGGCTTGCGTTTGCTGCAATTTTTGCCGCTCTGCTTCCAAGCGGCTGTCGGTCTCGTCGGCCGCCCGGGTCAATTCGGTGCGTAGTTTCTCGATTTCTGCTTGCAGTTGTGCATTGTCCTGACGCAATGACTCAACCGCCTCCGCCGACATGCCGACAGATCTCTCGCCCTGCGCCACGTCAGCAATGCTTTGTTGCAGGTCTTGCAATTCCGACTTGAGCGTCGCTTGCTCTTCGTCAATTTCCTGCAATTCCTGTTGCACGGGCTGCAGTTGCTGCCACAACGCCGAGCCATCCATGTCAGGCGAGGTGACGTGAGAGCGATGCTCCCTGAACTCTTGAAGTTTCAGCCTCAACCAGTTGCGATGCTTCTCGAGGCGGGCGCGCTCTTTGCGCGTCTCTTCACGCTGGGGCTCGAGTTTCTCCCGCTCGCGTTGTAACCGCCGTTCTTCCTGTTGGAATTTGGCGCGATCAATCTCAAACTGTTCCAACTCCTCGGTGAAGGCCGCTTGATCGTCTTCCAACACCTGACGTTCGGCATGAATCTGCCGGCGTTCTTTGGCCAACTGGCGAAGGTCGGTATCAATCCCTCCCTCGCCTCGATTGCTGGAAGTCTTTTTCAAACGGGACTCGAATGATTCGCGTTCCGTTTGTAGTTGAATGCGTTCTTCATCCAGCGCCGTCTTTGCGGCCAGCACGCGCTCCAATTCTTTTTGAAGCCGCTGTTGTAGTTGTGCAACCTCTTTATGATCCACCGCACCCGTTGCGGCGGCTTTTGAGGATTGACGTGGCTGACCCATCAGTCTTTTCTTGGCAGCAGCCTCGGGATCGTCTTCTTCGATCTCCATCCGCAACGCGTCAATGCGTTCCAGCGCCTGCATAGCGCGGTTCGGAGCCGCTGCCTTGTCCGACTCTGGCTTTGCCTTTGAAGCGGGAGCTTTCTTCTGTTTGAGGCGATGCTTGGGCGGGACCAGCGGGCCGAGTGGACCGTCCTCCATCGGGTCGACGGTTTCTCCCCACTCCGGAAATTCACCGAGCTCCAGTTCCGCCAAGGTCTCCAGGTCGAATGCCAACGCCCGCGACGCAGTTTCCTCATCCGCCATCGCGGCGATCATCGATTCGCCGGCAATCTCCACAGCCACCCAAACCTCTTTGTCCATGCCTTGCGAGGCTTTGACAGCAAAGCAAATATTGGCGGCCCCCACAGCCGCCAACGCAGCCTTGGCGGCGTGTACCGCCTCGGGTGAGGCGAATTCCGGATCTTGGGCGGCTGCGTATGCCTCTTCGGCATCTCGCGTCGCAGTGGCCGCTTTTTTCGCATCGACCGAGCCGCCCATGGCGAACTCTTCGGCGACGCGAATTGCCGCATTGATGGAATTTGTGCTCGTTTGTTTGGTGGGGTGGTCATTCTCCAAGACATACTGAGGCTGAATCCTCCGCGCGCAACGGGACGCAAATGCGACCAGCGCACGCAACGGCAATCGCCTCAGTTGCTCTCCGTTGGAAAAATCACCCATGACACCTGATTGTCCACAATCCGTCTATTGAGGGGAGTTAACGGCAAACTTCGTCCTCGGCAAACCCGCAGAACGGGTATTGGCAGCTCCCAGAAACAGGAGCCGTCGAGGGCGTTTCCCGATAGATTCAATCCGTTTGAGTCGCCACAAATCTTCTACACAGGCGCCGCGACCCATTTCTCCAATTTGGCCCGAAGGTCGTCCGGAGTGAAGGGCTTCACCAAATAATCGGTCACGCCGGCTTGAATGGCCGTGACCACCCGCGCCCGTTCGGCTTCGGTGGTGATCATGATAAACGGGACGTCCTTATTGGTCTCGCGGACCTTTTGCAGGAACGTCAGACCGTCCATGTTGGGCATATTCCAATCGCTCAACACGACATCGAAATTCGCGGATTCAAATTGTGTCAGCGCCTGTTGTCCATCTTCAGCTTCTGTGATATCCGTTTCAGCCAAACCCAATTTGAGCAGGCATCGCTTTTGAATCGTCCGCATTGTTCCCGAGTCGTCGGCCAGTAGTAATTTCATCTTTCAGGTCCCTTGCTCATTTCGCAGATCTGTAAAATTGTTTCAACGAACTGCCCGGCAACAAAGACAACACGACCAAATCGCCTCGCTGTCGAAATGTTTGGTTGCGATCTCCAAGTCGCACAACAGTCGTCTGTTATGGCAACCGTGTGATCGTCCCATTTGTCCAGGTCAGGAGCGCATCGTCTGACGAAATATAGCTCAAGAATTAAGCGGTGTTGGAGAATTATGTTTGCACCGCGCAGAACCTGACCGCCAATAACGATTAGGGCGCTTATGACGATTCGCGCATTGGCACTTGCCCTGAGAGCGCGCAGGGTTTCCGGATTCACGCCCACAGCCAGGCGCGGCACATCCTCTTACACTGCCAGCTAAGCCCCCGCTGAAGAAGTCTGTCACTGGCGGCTCGTTTGCCAGTGACAGACTGTGTGATAGGCAAAACAGTGCTGGATAAGCCAGCAGTAGCACTCGACTCGCGAATGTTTTTGGGTTTCAGGCGAGCGGCTAAGCATGCGCTCACAGCTCCAACGGATACCCCGTCAATCGCTCCACGCCGGTTTCCGTCACCACGTAATTCTCTTCCAGGCGAATCCCCGCGCGCAGTTCCGGTCCGTACAGTCCCGGCTCCGCAGTAAAAACATCACCAACGGCAAACGTGTCTTCCCAATGCGGGTTGAGATGTGGACCTTCATGGGGAAACAAACCGATGCCGTGCCCCAAGTGATGAAAGAACGCCCCCGTGCGGTATTCGTCCAGCATCTCTTGCGCACGATGGAACAACTTCTGCGCGCTCAAACCGGGACGGACCGTTTCCTCGACCATTTGCAGCACATCGACAATGGCTTGCCAGGCATGTTGCTGTTCGTCGTTAATCGTTGCGCCGACGCGCATCGAACGGCAATTGTCGGCATAGTACCCCCGGTACCCCGGTCCCAAGTCGAGCACGAATAACTCCCCCGCCTCGGCCGCGCGATTACGAGGCGGGCCGCCGGGGGAGTTGCATTGAAAATCATTCCCAAATCCGGTCAGCGGTTCCCCCGCCACTTCCACCGCAGCGGCATGCAGTTGGTTATAAACCTCGATTTCTGTCACGCCCGGTTCAATCACCTCACGAGCACGGGCGTACATGGCTTCGGTGCAAGCGACCGCACGTCGAATCATCGCCAATTCGTCCGGATCTTTTGCCCGCCGTAAGTCCCACAACTCTGGTTCGAGGTCGACAATGGCAATGTCCGCAAACAATGGATCTAAATGCCGCCCCGTATTCGCGAACTCCACTCCCACGCGACTCGCAGCCGACCGCCCGCTCCAGGCAGTGCGGAGAATCGCTGCAATCGCCTCGCGCTGATCCTGCCGCAATGTGCAATGCCATTGTGCCTCGAACGTTACCACCTCATCGACCGCCGCATGCTCCGGCGCGTTGTTGGGAGCAACCAACAGACAATGCCCGTCGGCATCCAAACTCACGGCGGCGTTCAACAAGCCACCCGGCCGAAAACCGGTGAAATACTGCACATGTTCCGGCTGAAACAACACCGCCCGCTGGATATCGAGACGTTCCATCACCGCCAACAAACGTTGTTGCCGCTGACGGCAATAGTCCAAATCGAGCGTTAGAGGTTCGTACAAATGACTCATCGACAGTATCCCTTGCATGGTTGGTTGTTTTTGCAGCCTTGTCCCCTAAAAGTCTACAAAAACAACGCCGCAAATGGCATGCGCCCGCTCAGTTCTTTGTGAGGCAGCGCGGCGCAACGAAAGCGTCCTCACTTGCGGGAAGAGTTGCGAACCGTTGAAAATCGGCCCCTCGACCGACAGGAATTCGTCGCCGTCCTTGCCAGTGCCGGTGCGAACGAAGATGATGAGAGTCCATCACGCATATATTTTTATAAACTTCAATCACGCCGCGCCCCTGCCGGCATGATTTCAGCGAATCCTTAAGGAAGTTCACGATGAAACGAATATTTGGGTCCCTCTGGGTCGTCCTGTTGGCAGCAACCTTCACTGCTGTCGCTCCCGCGATTACGAATGCCGCTGACAAAAAAATCGTCGACAAGCCGTTCTTGCAAGATTATCGCGGCCCGTTCATCAAAGCCGCCGTCCCCAAAGGTCAAGATGTTCGAAAGTCAGGGAACAATATCCGCGCCATTGCGGTCGATACCAACGATATAATCTGGGCAGCCACAGCCGACGGATTGATGCAAGTCCAGGAGGATCAATTGGTCTCTCCGGAGGGTGCGACCGTCGATGGCTCCACGTACGCGGTTTTGGCAAATCCCGACGGCTCATTGTGGGTCGGCGCATGGAATGGATTGTTTCGGATCGCAGACGGTCAGGTCACACAGGATACGGGGATCGAAGGGCCAGTCACGTTGCTCAGACGAACAGGCAAACGGCTCTTTGCTGCCACGCCCCGCGGACTGTTTGAAAAAACCGACGATGCCTGGAAGAAAGTGGAAGGGCCCTGGGCCACGAATATTTATGACGTCGTGGTGGCCGGCGACGATCTGTATATTGCTGCCTGGTCCGGATTGTATCGCCAATCGGCCGGCGAAACGCAGTGGTTGCAAGGCAAAGAACAGGCGCTGAGTCGCCGCGTCAATTCTCTGGCAGCGGATCGCAACGGTCATGTCTGGATCGGTTCGGCAGCGGGAATCGACATCTATCGCGACGGCCGCCGCGTTGCTGCCATCACCCCCGAACAAGGACTCCCCTCGACAAGCATCCAGTGTCTGAACTTGGGGCATGACGGACGACTGTGGGTGGGCACGGCCATTGGTGCCGCTCGATTTGACGGCAAAAGTTGGTCGTTCCGGCACAGCCTGCGTTGGCTGCCCAATGACAACGTGCGCGACATTGAATTTTTGAAAGACGGCTCAGCAGTCATCGCCACTGCGGACGGAATCAGCATCATTAGGCAACGGGAGATGACACTCGAATCGAAAGCAGATTTTTTTGAAAAACTCGTCCGCGCACGACACGTCCGTCCCCCCGGCCTGATGGAACGTTGCCGGCTGGCGGTTGCTGGTGATATCTCAACCTTCGAACCGATGGATACCGACAACGACGGCATGTACACCGGCCTGTATATGGCGGCCGAATCCTATCGTTATGCTGTTACCAAAGCAGCTGATGCCAAGGCGAACGCCACCGAAGCGTTTCGCGCCATGGAGTTTCTACAAACCGTGACCGGCACCCCCGGATTCGTGGCCCGCACGGTGATTCCCGTCGAATGGGACCGCATGGCGGACGGCAACCGGACTTATACCGACGAAGACGCCGCCGATCACTTTGCTCGCGAAGCACGTTGGAAGAAAGTGGAGAATCGTTGGCGAAAAAGCGCCGACGGAAAATGGCTGTGGAAAGGGGACACCAGTTCCGACGAAATCACCGGCCATTTCTTCAGCTATCCAATCTACTACGACCTGGTCGCCGACGATGCTGAGAAAAAACGTGTCGCCGCTTTGGTCGGACGGATTATGGATCACATCATCGAAGGCGGTTACGTTCTCCGCGACATCGATGGCCAAGCAACACGTTGGGGCGTTTGGTCGCCCGAAAAATTGAACAACGATCCCAACTGGTGGTTGGAACGGGGCGTCAATTCAGTCGAGGCGCTGACCTATCTGACGATCGCGAAGCATGTCACAGGCGACGAGAAATATGATCGCGAAATTGATCGACTGCTTTACAAAGAGCACTACGCGGAAAACATCCTCAAGCCGCTCAGAACCGGCAACGACTATTTTACCTATATCGGATATCAGTTGTTGGCGTTTTGTTATCCGGCGCTGCTGACCTATGAACAAGACCCCGCGCGTCGCGTGCTCTATCGCGAAAGCATGGAAGCTTGGTTCGCCCCAGTGCGGCGGGATGACAGCCCGTTGTTTGGTTTTGTCTATGCGGCCTTCTCCGGCGGGGACGCAAAGCTCGGCGCGTGTGCTGAACTTCTGCGGGACGTGCCGTTGGATCAGATTCAATACACCATTCACAACTCACAGCGAGAGGATGTTGAGGTCGTGGGAATCCCCGTTGAGGGACGAAGGCAAACCCGCCGTCTGCTTCCTCCCAGTGAACGGGCGGTGTTTCGTTGGGATCGCAATGTCTATTTCGTTGACCATGGGGCCGGCGGACGCTGGGAGGGCAGCACCGCGTTTTGGTTGATGCCCTACTGGATGGGGCGATACTACGACCTCATCACCCCGCCGGAAAAATAGATTCCTGCACGGCGGCGCCGCTATAGTCCATTTCCAGCTTGAAACTCGCGGCCGAGAGGCTGACAATGGCGAGCGGCGTTCTTCGTGCGGCGATCCATCGTGTCTTCCAGGCAAGGAACTTCGATCATGCTTCAAGTCAAACGGTTCTCCCAGGCAGCGGTTTTCGTAGCAGTTTTACTTACTGGAATCGCAACGAACAATGCCGCCACAGCGGCTGAGGGAAATTTTCCCGAATTCATCGCCGTAGAAAAACAACCCTTTGTCGCCGCCACCGACCGCTTGCTAGAGGGCCTCGAATACGTCGGCGACCCGTTGAGCGACGCCGATTTGCAGGCCATCGAAGCGGCAAAGAAACTCCCCAATGATCGCGACTGCGTGGCGGAGATTCAAAAAGTCCTCGACAAACGCGCGCTGGCAGCCGTGCGTATTAACGCCGAAAGCCGCGTCTCGGTGGGCGAAGGGCCGGCGCCTAAGGAATTGATCGAACAAGGTTGGCGGACGTTTCTCATCAAAGTGCACAACGAAGCCGGCATTACCGCCAAACTGGTTGCGGACAGCCCCAATGCCCAACCGGTCTATATGCGCGGCAAGGGTTCGCGACAACGACCGCAGACCGAGCAGAAACTTGTCCCCGCCGGTGCCGGTGAGTCACGATTCCTCGACATCAACATGTTCGACAAACAACCGCTCAAGCCGACCCTCTCAGGACTGGAAGCTGAGTATCGGATCATCCAACTTTACAGCCGTGATGTCGGCAAACGAGAAGCCAAGTTGGCATTCAACGTAGGGCAGGGGACCCAGGACCTCGGGTTTCGTAATGCCGTGCCAATCCTGTTCGATTGCCTACCGGCGGTCGAGGTGACGTTGGGGATCAAGGACTTCGATGGCGAACCGACCACGGCGTCGCTCATCATTCGCGATGAAAAAGGACGCGTCTATCCCAATCCCGCACGCCGCATGGCGCCGGACTTTTTCTTTCACGATCAAATCTATCGCGCTGACGGCGAGTCGGTCCATCTGCCGCCGGGCGAGTATACCGTCGTCATCAACCGCGGCCCGGAATACTATGTCGACACCTTCCCCTTGACCGTCCAATCAGACGTCAAGAGTCAACAGGCTGACTTCACTTTGCGACGTTGGACACATCCGGCCATACAACGCTGGTTCTCCGGCGACCATCATGTCCACGCCGCTGGTTGCGCGCATTACGACAGCCCCACCGAAGGCGTCACGCCGGCCGATATGATGCGGCACATTCTCGGCGAAGACCTCAACGTCGGCTGCGTTCTCAGTTGGGGGCCTTGCTGGTACAC
This sequence comes from Symmachiella dynata, assembly GCF_007747995.1. NCBI lineage: Bacteria > Pseudomonadati > Planctomycetota > Planctomycetia > Planctomycetales > Planctomycetaceae > Symmachiella > Symmachiella dynata. The sequence goes on from NZ_CP036276.1 coordinate 6,542,560, forward strand.
ACAAAAGCAATATTTCGAAGGCAAAACCTCTGCCTTGTCGCGGCCCAACTACTTGATGCGGTATGACGTGGAGGTCAGTGGATTCCCCTCATCCCACGCCGGGCATCTCTGCTTGTTGCGGCTCAACGAAGACGACTACGAAGGGACTGAACTCATCGAAGAATGGCCGAGTTGGACGTTGCCCGTTTTGGCCTGGGGGAAAAAACAAGGAGGCGTCGTCGGCTACAGCCATAGCGGTTGGGGCTTGGAACTGCCCGATTACGACGATCGTGGCAACCGGGTGCCGAACAAAAAAGGCAAAGCAGCGGATAAGCTTCCCGACTATGCCATGCCTCCCTTTGACGGCATCGGCGCCAACGAATACATCGTGACTGTCACCCACGACGTCTGCGACTTTATCTCCGCTGTCGACACCCCATCGATTTGGGAATTGAACATCTGGTACCACACGCTCAACTGTGGGTACCGCGCCCGCATCAGCGGCGAAACCGATTTCCCCTGCATCTACGGCGACAAAGTTGGACTGGGCCGCATTTACGTCAAACTCCCCGAAGACCAGGAGCTGAATTACGACAACTGGGTCGCCGGTTTGAAGGATGGACGCAGCTATTGTGGCGACGGGTTGAGCCACATTGTTGATTTCAAAGCCAACGACGTCGGCGTCGGCGAGCCGGGCAGCGGCGGCGAAATCAGCCAGTTGGATATTCCCGAAGCGGGCACGGTCAAAGTTGAGTTCGACGTCTCGGCCTTACTAGCTGAAGCACCGACGCCTGAGACCGAACGCATTCGCAATCGACGCCTCGACGAAAAACCGTATTGGCATCTCGAACGCGCACGGGTCGGCGAGACACGGACCGTGCCGGTGGAAGTCATCGTCAACGGCTATCCCGTTGCAACGAAACACATCGTGGCTGACGGAGAAATGCAGCATTTGAGCTTTGGCGTCAAAATCGACAAATCGAGTTGGATCGCCGTGCGGATTTTGCCGTCGGTGCACACCAACCCGGTGTTCGTGCAAGTCGGCGACAAACCGATTCGCGCCAGTCGCCGCAGCGCACAATGGTGCCTAGATGCGGTCGACGTCTGCTGGGACCGCAAAGAAGGCCGCATTGGTGTTCGCCGCCCGGAAGAAAAACAACAAGCCGCCGCCGCCTACCAAAAAGCGAGAGAAAGTTACACAAAAATCCTAGAAGAATCAGTCGCCGACTAATCGCGTTTTCCGTCGTAGGGTGTGTCTCCTGGCGTGGATTGCCGTGTGCGACGGCAAGCCGTCGGTTTGGGATTTACGTTCCGACGCCCGCCAATCTGTGTTTAATCTGTGGCTAAGAATTCGACCAACGGGAAATCAACCGGGCCTTTGTAATTCGAGTACGAATCATGATCTGTATTCCCATTGCGCCGGAATCGCACACGTTGGCTCGGGCCGACTTGTACAATGCCGAGCCACAGTGTGACGTTGTTGAAATCCGGCTGGACTGCCTGCACAAGACGCCCAACGTGGCCAAGCTGATCGAAGGCCGCCGTAAACCGGTGATGATTTCCTGTCGCCGCCAAGAGGATGGTGGTTCCTGGAACCGCGATGAGGCCGAACGCGTGACGGTTCTGCGGCAGGCGATTGCCGATGGACCAGAATTCGTTGATATCGACGTCGACATCGCCGGCAAGATTCCTCGCTACGGACCGACGATGCGGATCGTCAGTTTTACGCATTCACAAGGCTCGTTGCCCGATCTCAAGACAATCTACCAACGCGCGTGTGATGCCGATGCAGATATGGTGCGATTCACCGCGCCCACGCCGACCTTAGAGGCTGCTTGGCCGTTGCTGTTAGCGCTGAACTTCCAAGGCAAAGCACCGGTCATCGTCAGCGGCACGGGGGACGCCGGGTTGACGTTGGCACTGACGAGTTGCAAATTGGGATCGCCATTTATTTATGCAGCGCTCGAACAGGGCATGGAGGTTCAAGAGGGACAAGTCAGCGTCCGCATTCTCGAAGAGACATACCGCTGGCGAGACATTTCGCAGCAAACCCACCTTGTGGCCGTGATGGGATTTGAAGCGCCGCAAACAAAGACCGTACGGGCCTTAAACGCGGCCTTTGCCTATTCACATCTCAACATCCGCTGCCTACCGGTCGAAACACAATTGCTGGAACGGATGATGCAGATGCTGGAAAAGCTGCACATCAAAGCAGCACTGCTTGACCCTAAGAACCGCGAAACCATGTTGCGTCTCGCCGACCACATTGAAAAATCGGCAGAGATCTCACAGCAAGCCGATATGCTGCTGAAGTCCGACAAGGGTTGGACGGCTTACAGCACGCTGTGGCGGTCCGCACTCAAGGCCTTAGAAACGACGCTCGGTCCCGCCCGCGGCGATCAAAAACCACTCGACCACCGCAACGTACTGGTCGTCGGCGCCAATTCCACAGCCCGCGCAGCCATCTACGCCAGCAAGCGCCGCGACACAATCCTCAGCATCACAGCCGGAGACGACAAACGCGCACAGTTATTGTCGCAATTGTTCAACCTCCGCTACGTCCCCACAGCCAACGTGTTCTCCACGCTGTGCGATGTGATCATCTCCACCGAAAGCGAGTTTGAACAAGGGAAAAAAACCAAACTGCCCGCTAGTTTTCTGCGAGACTCGATGGCGGTGATGGACCTCGACGGTATGCCGCAAGACACACCGTTTATCAAAGAAGCACGCTCACGGTTCTGCAAAGTCGTCGAACCGGTCAAAATTTCAGTCGAACAACTCGCCTCACAATTCACCGCCATCTCCGGCCAACCCGCACCGCTAGAAGTTCTCGAAACGGCATTGAAGGCGGAGTGATTTGTGGGGATAAGCCTATCGCGTCCGCCAATTATTTCTTCGTCTTGCGAACCTTCGCAGCGATGCGCGCGAGCACCTGCTGTGCCCGGCGTTCCCCATCGCTGACCGCACTGGCGTGGGCCCCGTTCATGTTGACGAACAAAGTCTGCACCATCTTGCGATAGCCTTCGAACTCGCGCTGTGCGTGTTGTATGCCGTCGAAGACTTGTTTGGGAACAATATATTGCTCGTACGTCTGTTTCATCCAGTCCCGTTTGGGCGCCGACGTTGTGTCTCCCACATCACAATCCTTCAAATATCGTGACACCCGCGAAGCGGTTTCGCGCAACCACCGCCGCGCATCCATCCACGCCGCCTTGTCCGCCGTATCGGCGGACAGTTGCTCTTCATGGTTTAAGTCGCGATTCAGCGAGCCCAAGCGGGTCAGGGTATCGACCAATTTTTTGCGGCAGAGCGCCAAGTCCCGCTCGGCTTTGACGATCGCTTTCCAATCGGTGTCGATATTTTCAAACAGATCGCCGATATCCGTCGGCACTGGGCCACCGGGCAGCGGCGCGAATGGCGGAGCTGAAGACGGTGCGGCGGGTGGCGCGATCGGAGGTGCAACTGGCATGGCCGGAGCGAGTAACGAAATCGCGACTCCTGAATCCACTCCAGGGACCGGATCGGTCAACGGTTGATCGAAATACGCTGACGCCCCCTGCTGAGCATCATAGGTCACCCCATATTGTGTCCATTGCCAAACGCACCCCGGCTCCAGTCCCAACCAACTCAGGACCGTCCGCAACGTCAACTGCTGGCGCTGTCGATAGCTGCGGAAGGTCTCGTCAGGGATATTCACCACCACTCCGCAGGGCAAATGGGACGGCTTGTACCAGACCCAGAGGAACTGCTGCGGCGAATCCCCGCAAGGGACCCGTTCCCAACTCTGCGAAGCAGGCCGGGCCGAAAAATTTGCAATGACGGATGAGAGACGAGCGCTTCCCTCGAAATCAATTTGGCTCATCGGCTTATTCGCCCTTGCTCCTCGACATCTGAAACTTGGTAGCCAGCTCAAATATAGGTGCCACTGGCGGCTTGTCCGCCGGTGCAAACCGTGCGGCTGTCAAAACACGGCTGGGCAAGCCAGCAATGGCATCCAATGACCGGGTGTTTTTCGATACTGCAACGGGCTTCTGGTAACGGAATTCATTCCGCCGCCCAAGTCATAGATCCACCCTACGGCGATATTTGTTTCAAAAAATCGGATAGGGCGCGGCCATATTCTGAAAATTCGGAGCGGTCGATGTTGTTGTGCCCGATATTTGGAAGTTCCACGAATTGCTTAGGCACTCCGCTGTGCGAGGCTCGCGGCGCTCGCGCAAACAGCTGTTGTCCCAACTCAAAAGGAACGACCTCATCGGCCGTTCCGTGCAAATGCAACAGCGGACAATTGACCTCGGGAACCACCGCCTGCGAATCGAAACGATCCAACAGCAACCAGCGCACCGGCAACCAGGGATAGTGGTATCCAGCCGCATCCACCAATGACGAAAACGTCGCCTGCAACACCAGCGCCCGCGGCGTCTCGCCACTGCGACAGGCATGGGCGGCCAATTGCGTCGCAACGCCCCCACCCAACGATTCGCCGAAAATAATCATCCGCTCCGGCGCGACTTGTTGCTCATCGGTTACATGCCGCCAGATCGCACGGGAATCGGCCAAGATCGCCGATTCACTCGGCAAACCCTCGTTGTCACCGTAGCCTCGATAATCGAAGATCAGCGTATCGACGTCCAACGCCGAAAACAGCCGCAGCACATCGTCACGATGCCCGCGATGCCCTGCGTTTCCGCAAAACACAATCACCACCGGCCGATCGCTTTGTAGGTGCTCGGAATATTCGGCGTCGTTGACGCAACTCCGAGCGCCGGCGGGATGGTACCAGCCATGCAGTGCCGTTCCGTCATCGGCCGTGACGGTGACTTCATGCACTTGCGAGTCAGCAAACCCGCCGTCGATGGGTCGAACGGCTTCCACTTGGTGAGGATGGTAGATCAGCGATCGTTGAAATACGGCTAACATGACAAGGAGCACCAGATAGATTCGGACCGGCATCAGCCAGTGGGACCGCCACCAGGGACGCCGCCGCGGCGGCTTAACCGGCGTTGTGTCGTTGTTGGTCATCGCCTCTCCACGCGAGCATTGTTTCGTTGCGATTACTTACAGCGCGGGTTGCTCTGCACTGTTGGCAGAAATCTGTTAGCAGAAATCTGTACGCGAAGTTCATGGCCAAATTTATTGAGTCGAGGCTGCGTCATTCTCGCCCGGTCGACTCGGCACTCCGCCGCCATCGACTTCCAATTGGCGATCTCGGGCCCGTTGTACTAATGGGGCCAGTTCTCGATTGTCTTGATACAGGGCGATGACGGACTTCCAGACCCCCTGGGCCTTGATGGTTTCGCCGTTGAGATAAAGGTTGTCCGCCCGGTCCAATGCGTCGCGGACCAACTCCGCACGGTTGTCGTTCGTGTCGCCGCTTTCAATCTTGGCGATTTGCCGGCGCGACAAATTCACAAAGGGGCGCGCCGTTTTATCGTTCTCATCCAGTACTTTGACGATGCTTTGGTATTTCTCCAAGGCAGAAATTCGGTCGCCGAATTGTTCGAATTCGTAGGCCCTTACATACAGTCGTTCTGCTTCACTCTTCGGTTCGGTGAGTCCAACCTTTGACCGTGTTAGAATACTTTCTTCAGCTTTGCGCATCTCGACTTCATCAATATACACCTGGACTTGGGGCGCAAATTCCGCATCGGGATAATCCTCAGCCAACGGAAGCAAGTAATCTTTGAGCGCCTTGCGCTGGTCAACACTTTCGCCGGTCTTCATTAACGCTTCGGCTTTGGCAAATTTTTGCGCCGGGCTATCGGGCCAAACCGCATAGATCACGACCAACAACAGCAGGGCCAATGCGCCGACTAAGAACCACGTTTTTTCAAAAATCGGTGTGTCTAGTTGCGGTTTGCGTTTTTTCTTCTTCTTTCGCCGCAATAAGTCCTTGGCCACCGCCGTGTCGACATCGCCGCCGGCGACAGTCGCTTTTTCCGTCGCCTGATTTTCTAAAATACTGGTTTGCTTAGCGACCTTTTCTCGGACCATTTCCAGTTGCGTTGCTACGGCCAGTGCGTCAAGCGGACGATTGTCGACCGGCTTGGCCAACAAGTCTTGCACGACCGACTCCAACCAGATTGGACAGTCCATATTTTCCGCCCGCACTCGCGGGGGTTGTTCACTCAGATGCATGTGGAATAGCGTCGCCGGGTTGTCGGACATGAACGGCGGCTTGCCGGTCAGCATCTCAAACATCACGCAGCCCATCGCATACAAGTCGGTCTTGTGCGAGATCGGTGGCTTGCCGCAAATCTGCTCAGGCGACATATAGGCGAATGTCCCCATCGTCTTGCCGGCAGCGGTCAGTTGGGTGGCATCGTTGGTTCGTGCCAAACCAAAATCGCCCAGTTTCAGCGTCCCTTTTTTGGTAAGAAACAAATTCGCCGGTTTCAAATCGCGATGAACCACACCATGGTCATGCGCGTGCTCCAGGGCAGCGCACAGCTGCAGTGAATAGTCGATCGTCTCTTCCCAGGTCAACCGGCCTTTTTTGCGGATCAAGTCTGCCATCGATCCGCCGTCGACGTATTCCATGGCATAGAATTTTTGCGCCCCTTTGCGGCCGCCGCCGTAGCAGAGCACAATGTTCTTGTGCCGCATTTTCTGCAGCACCTTCAATTCCCGCTCGAACCGCTTCACCAAGCGGATATCTTCGTTCAAATCCGCTGGTAATAGCTTCAGCGCGACTTTCTTGCCGTTTTTGGTGTAGATGGCGCTATAGACAACGCCCATTCCGCCGGCGCCAATCTGTTTTTTCAGCTCAAACGGACCAAGCCGTGTCGGGACGCCTGCCATAGAAATCTGTTTCCCTAAAACTCTCATCCACAGCGTGCCGACATGAAATGCCGCCGCTTGTGCTCAGAAGCACACGGGAGCGGAATCGTGAAACGCCTCTGCACTAACATCTTGTGCCAAAAGCGTTTATGGATGTGCCACCAGGAATGTTGTCCGCAAAAACACCCTGGTGTTTCTTCACCAAACATTATGCTAACCGTGCAAACAAACTCTCGCTACTCCAATCAACAGAGATCGAACATTCCCGCTCGCTTTTTTCCACGGAAATTAACCAGCAAACCCGTCTGGGCGAACCTATCTGTTACCGGAAATGTCCCCTAAATCATCAGTCGGCTCGTGACCGCCATTTTCGATTCCCAGCAGTATTCTTGGCCGGAAACGGCCTAACAATCAGTTCTGCATCTCGCCATTGGTGACGAAACCGGTTAGAATGGGACTGCTGAGGATTGGAGGGGCGATGCGCGTCGAACCATGATGTTTCCTATTCCGTCTCGACGTGCGCCAACTTTGCCGGCAACGGAACACCTCCTGTTCCTGCATGGCCAGGGGAATTCGTTCTCCGTTTCGCACGTCCGGTCCAATCTCGCCCATTTGTCGTTTTTTGAATTACACACACGCCTTTTTTAGTGAGTTGAGGAATTCCAGTGTCCCTCGCAGAAGAACGCCCCCAGACCCGTAATACTCCCATCAATGGAGCGGACATTCTTGTCGACGCGTTGATTCGCCAGGGAGTAGAAGTGGTCTTCGCGTATCCCGGCGGGGCCAGCATGCCGATTCACCAAGCACTCACCACACGGGCCGATGAACTGCGGACAATCTTACCCCGACACGAACAAGGGGGAGCATTCGCAGCCGAAGGGTATGCCCGCAGCACCGGACAGGTGGGGGTTTGCGTCGCCACCAGCGGTCCCGGAGCCACGAATCTGGTCACCGGACTGGCCGATGCCAAACTCGATAGCTGTCCGATCATCGCCATCACGGGACAGGTCCCCTGGTCGGTGATCGGTACCGATGCATTTCAAGAAACCCCCATCGTCGAAGTCTGCCGCGCGATTACCAAACACCACTACTTGGTGACCGATATCGCCGATCTGCCGCGGGTCGTCAAAGAGGCGTTTCATGTCGCCACGACTGGTCGGCCGGGGCCGGTGTTGATCGACATTCCCAAGAATGTCCAAAACACCACGCTGGACGAAGAGCCTGATTACGATCCGCCGATGCATCTGCCCGGTTATCGTCCGGAAATCCGCAATATCGCTCCGGAGCAAATCAAGCAGGTTCTCGCCGCCATTCGACGATCTAAAAAACCGATTCTGTATGTCGGCGGCGGCGCCATTCATTCGGGCGCTTCTGAACAACTCAAAATCTTCGCCGATCGGACCGGTATTCCAGTCACGATGACCCTCATGGGACTCAGCGCGTTTCCCGGCACACACGATCAATCGATGCACATGCTGGGGATGCACGGTACCGAATACGCCAACTATGCCGTTGCCGATGCCGACCTGTTGTTGGCATTCGGTGTTCGTTTCGACGACCGCGTGACGGGCAAACTGGAAGAGTTTGCCAAACACGGAAAAATCGTTCATGTCGAAATCGATCCGTCAGAAATCCACAAGAACAAAGAAGCGCACATTCCGATCAATGCGGACCTCAACGCCACGTTGATCGCCCTGAATGATGCGATGACTGATGACGATATTCCCGACATCTCCGTCTGGCAAAAACAGTGCGCGGATTGGAAGAAAAACCACCCGTTGCGTTACAAAGACGCCGGCGACTTCATCTTGCCGCAATACGCCATCGAAGAACTGTGGCGACAGACGCACGAAGAAGACACCTTCATTGCTGTCGGCGTTGGACAGCACCAGATGTGGTCGGCACAATACTACAAGTTCGATCGTCCACGGCGCTGGCTGAGTAGCTCGGGACTGGGGTCGATGGGATTTGGTTTGCCGGCAGCAATGGGCGTGCAAGCAGCACATCCCGGCAAGACCGTCGTCGACATTGATGGCGACGGCTCGTTCCAAATGAATATCCAGGAACTGGCAACGCTGCACTGTGAGAACCTGCCGGTGAAAATCCTATTGCTCAACAACCAGCACCTGGGAATGGTGATGCAGTGGGAGGACCGGTTCCATGCCGGCAACCGCGCCCACACGTATCTCGGCCCGGTGCATCATCCTGAAGCGACCGGCAAAGGCGAAACCGAACGGGTCGACGACTCGTATCCTAACTTCGTCAAAATCGCTGAAGGTTACGGCATCGCCAGCCGCCAAGTCCGCAGCAAAAAAGAATTCCCCGAAGCACTGGCCGAAATGCTGGCTGCCGAAGGCCCCTATTTGCTCGACGTGCTGTGCCCCTACCAGGAACACGTGCTGCCGATGATCCCCACAGGCCATTCTGTGGATGGCATGATCACCGAATGATCATAGCAGATGGCATGATCACCGAATGATCAGCGTCAATAGCATGTTCGTCCCATGTGCGACTTAATGCGCCCGTCACAAGCCCCGGCTCCGCCGGGGCATTTTTATTTAGCCATGCGCTGCTGTTTGCGTTGCACTGCATAATCCAGGTCCCCTGCTAGATGCCGGTTATGATCCGCTAGTCGTTTGCGGATTTGCTGCACGGTTTGCACCAGCGGCGCCGATAGCCGGTCGACGATTTCTTCGGGGCCGAATTTTTCGAGTTCTTTCAGAGACGAGACGCCCAGAAACGTAAAGATTTGCCGGGCGTGGTAGTCCTCCTTGAAGACCTGATCCAGCGCCGCTTCGCCCGTAAACTTCGGCCGGCCGAGCGAGGCAGCGCGTTTGGCCTTCTTCTTAGCTGCTTTGCGTTTGCCAACCTTCTTTTTCTTGACCTTCCGGGCGGCCGTCTTTTTCTTCAAAGGTTTATTCAAAGGTTTTTTAGCGACACTTTTGCGTTTCGCCGCGGGCTTCCGTCCGGCGGCCTTTTTCTTTGTCGCCTTACGTTTGGCCGCCTTTTTCCGCGTCTGCTTCTTTTTGGCCATGACAATCTCTCCGAAGAAGAATGCCCGACGCGCCCGGTGAAACCTTGCTCAACAACGGCAAGATTACTGAATCGATTCGATCATCTTGACGATCTCTTCTTCGTTGTAATCCTCATCCGGCATTTGGATCATCAGAATGACCAAGCCCTCACCGCTAGGAAATGCGCCGCTGATCTGGTGGATCGTCGTTTCGCCATCTTCTCCCATACCCGTGGTGAATTGAAAATCGACCGGCTGGCCGCGAACTGTCAACGACTTCGTTTCAGTTTCAGCGTCTTTAAGCTCTTGTTGATCAAACTCACCACTTTGCCCCTGCTGCTCCATCTGCCTTTTGATCTCTTCCATCTGTTCTTCGGACGACACTGCGCCCGGCTGCGTGGTCTGGATGATCATCAGTTGCGAGTCACTGCTGACACCCTCGTAGACCGCCATCTCCATGGTGAACACGATGAAGTTAAATTTCATACCCATTTTGCCGGTGAACTGTTCGGGTATATCAATCTGAATGATCTCTTTTGTCAGCTCGTCAACTTCCGCCGGCGTTTCCACAACTTTGAATCCGTCGGCCGCCTGTTTCCCCAAGTAGATTAATCCACCGCAACACAGGAGACCCAAGATCCCACCGCCAACCAAAACGCCGATCAACACCTTGACCCCGGTGCTCATTCCCGGTTTCGCTGCGCGGCCGTCGTCAAAATCATCGTTGAAGCTATCGTTGGACATTGGCTATGTCTCTCTGTACTAAAATTGGCGTTAAGTCAAATAAGCGGCTGTGCGGCCGGACAAGACGTATGAGTCTACAAAAAAACCCGGCCTGTGTATTCGCAAACAGAAAAAAATGGCGATTGGATCAAAAAAAATCTCGCCATGCACTGTTCGCTCAAATCTCGCAAATCTTGAATGACACGCACGCAGAGCGGCTCATCAACAAAAAAAGCCACGAGTGAACGAGTCACTCGTGGCTTGGTCGGTACTGATTAGTAGGCTACGTCCTAGTACTCGCGGCGGAGTAGTCCCGGCAACGGGATGGGGTATTTGCCGTTGCTGTCTGCGACCAGCGGGGCATCGCCTCCCAGAGCCAATTGATCGACCACCGGGGCGAATTCGTGATCGCTATTGAGGATTTGGTCGCGGGTAATCACTTTTCCCGTGTGCGCCGCCATACGGCCCATGGAGGTGACCAGCGATGCCTCGACACCCCGCTGCACTTCGTTGTAGGGCTTATCGTTGCGAATCGCATCGATCAAATGATCCCATTCGAGTTGGTAGGGGCTTTTCTCCGGCTGCGGATAGGCCCAGACAAGGTTTTTCTCGTCCAGATTCCAACCCTTGTAGATGCGGCATTTCGCCGGCGAGTGGGAAGCTGTCGAAATCACCGCGGCCCCTTTGGTTCCGTGGGCATAGCTGGCGAATTCGTGATGGCAACCGGGGATCGTCCGGCCATTGAGCATCAACTTCGTCCCGTCTTCGAAGGTATATTCCACCGAATAACTGTCGAAGTTTTGATCGACGTCATTGCCGCGATATTGCCGCCCACCCGAAGCTTTGGCTTCGATCGGGAACGCGTTTTTCATCCAACAACATTCATCAATGTTGTGAATCAAGAAGTCGCTGAAGGCACCGCCGCTGGCCCACAGAAACGCGTGGAAGTTGCGGATCTGGTATTCCAGCTCATTCGTGTCGGCCGGTTTGGGACCGACAGCGGCCGATCCGGTGGGGCCCGCCATCCGGTAGGCTCGCAGTTCCAGGATATCACCGATTTGTCCCTGCTCGATGCGCTCGTGCAATTCGGCGCGAGCATCGCAGTGACGGCACATCAGACCGACACCCACTTTTAGGTTTCGCTTCGCCGATTCTTCGCCCAAGGCGAACATCTTGCGAGAAGTGGGGCCGTCGACCGTGACCGGCTTCTCCATAAAGACGTTCAGGCCCTTTTCGATGGCATAGGTAAATTGCACCCAACGAAATGCGGGAGGCGTAGCGAGAATCACCACGTCACCCGGCTTCAAACAATCCATCGCCTCTTTGTACGCTTCAAACCCGATGAAACGCCGTTCTTCCGGCACGTCGACTTTATCCGGATGATCAGCAAACTTGGCTGCGAGGCCGTTGTAGCTATCCGACTGCCGGTCCTCGAACACATCGGCCATGGCGACCAACTTGATCGGTCCGTTTTGCACGGAAAGGGCATTGGCAGCCGCTCCCGTTCCCCGTCCGCCGCAACCGACCAATGCGACTTGAATCGTGTTGTCTTCCGAGGCGAACGCCCGTGGCGACATTCCGGCGACCAATGTCGACGCAGCTGCAACGCGGCCTGTGTTTTTCAAAAAGTTTCGCCGCGAAGTCTCGGCGGTATTGGCATCGGTCATCGACAGGCCCTTTGCAAAAAGGAATTAGCGGTTATATCAACGGGTTCCGTTACGTTCAGCATACGCGGTTATTACGTATTGTTGCAAGAGTTGTGTTGGAAAATAGGCTGTAGTCAGTCGGCGATAAACCGCCTTAAAACCGGCAATATCGTTACGGTATAAGCTGACAGACGGCGAGATTCCACACAACAGGTTGAGAATCCACTCACCCCGGGGTGGCCGTGATGGCGCAGACATCGGGGCGGGCGCAGCCCGCAAGAAGCCGCAATTCTCTCGCTCTGAAACGAGCAGAGACTCGCTGGCAGGGACAGCTGAAACTGCTGCTTCTTGTGCCTACAGCACACCGATAACGGCCCCTCCCTCAAGCCTGTCCCCTCAAGCCTCACGCCTACTTCGCGTCGATGCGGTAAAGCTGGCTGCGTGAACGCAGGAACAAGGAATCACCTGAAACCGCCGGGGAGGCCATAAAACCGTCCCCCAGTTTATTGACCGCCAATTGGCGAAATTCGCGGGCCGCTTCGATGACCGTGGCTTTGCCGTCTTCATCGAAGAAATAAACTTTTCCATCCGCATAAATCGGCGAAGCGGAGAAGTTTCCGCCCAATCGTTTTCGCCAGATCCCCTCGCCCGTTTTTGCATCGATGCAGGCAGCAATGCCCCCGTCGTCGACGACGAATAACAAATCATCGACCAACAACGGCGAGGCGCGTCGGGGGACCACTTGTTTGTATTCCCAGGCGATATGATCCTGCGAAAGTTCCCCGCTGCCATTGGGATTGACGGCCCACAGTTTTCCGCCAGAGCCCATCGGCATGTACACCAAGCCGTGCCCCAACGCCGGACGGCACGACCCCGAATGCACGCCGGGAGCATTCAGCCGCCAAAGTTCTTCTCCCGTTTCCGGATCGTAGGCATAGAGCGCCTTGGACCCCAAACTGATCAACATCGGCCGGCCATCGACGTCGGCGATCATCGGAGTCGAAAACGCTTTGCGGAAATCCCCGTCACGGATCGGTTTGCCGGTCTTTTCTACGATGTCGTCGAAATCAACAGTCCGCTCGGTTTCCCAAACCGTGTCGCCGGTCTGCTTGTCGAGCGCTACGACATATTGGCGGTCACTGCCATCAAAGTGCAAAATGAGCAGATTTTTATACAGAAACGGTGACGAGCCGGGACCGCGAAAATGATTGCAGACAAAATCATCCCGTTCCCAAATCACTTCACCCGTTTTCGTGTCGAGACACGCGTTGTACGGCGAACCGAAACTGACGTAAACGCGTCCTTCTTCAATGACCGGCGAGGGGGATGCGTATGAATTAAACGGATGGCAATACTGCGGTCCAGCGACTGCATACAGCATCTTATCGTGCACGATTTTGCCGGTATTTTTATCAACACAAATCGCTCGCAGTCGATTTCCCTCCAACGGAGCGGAGGTCAACCAGATCTGATCCCCCCAAATCACCGGTGTCGACCAGGCTTTGCCTTCGATCGGCGTTTGCCAAGTGATGTTTTTATCTTCCCCCCAGGTCAACGGCAGGTTTTTGGCATCGGTCAAACCTTGTTCGGAGGGGCCGCGATAATTGGGCCAATTTTCGCCAGCCCAACTCGTGACACAGCACGCTAACGTCAGGCAGGCACACACAAGGACGCGTTTTAATGAAACCATACTCAAACTCCGCGGGTGGGGGATTCAGGAGAGGGCGCGTTGCGTAGGGTCAACATCACTGCATTCCATGTTGGCGACAGCGGGTGATTTTCGCAAGCGCGGCGGACCGTTGATCGTCTGTATTATAGGGCGCGGGTATTGCACGGCGGTCGTGGGAGTGTTACACAGTGACCGGAACGCCGGACACGATTCGGCACATTTTTCACCTTGGAATGAACTTCACGAAGCCGTATGTCATTATTGAGCTTAAACCGCGTCTCCTTTGCCTTTGGCGGGCCGTTATTGCTGGACGAAGTCAACCTCGAGATCGAGCCGGGGGAGCGGATTGGTCTGTTGGGACGCAACGGCGCTGGCAAATCCACGCTAATGAAACTGCTGGCCGGTGAACTTGCCCCCGAAGATGGCGAACTGAACCGCGCCGGTGGGTTGAAGATCGCGCGGCTCATCCAAGAAGTCCCGCAGGGAGAGCAGGGTACCGTGACCGAAGTGGTCGCTGACGGATTCAATGACGACGTGGAGGAGTCGGGTGCGGCGAATCATCCGCCGGTCGAAGAATGGCAAATCGAACATTCCGTCGAAACCGTGCTCTCGCGGATGAAACTCAACGGCGAAGACCGGTTCGCGTCGCTCTCGTCCGGAATGAAACGCCGTGTGCTGTTGGCACGGGCCTTGGTCCGGGAGCCAAACATTTTGTTGCTCGACGAACCGACAAACCACCTCGACATCGAAGCCATCTCCTGGCTAGAGGGCTTTCTCAAGAACTACAACGGCACGTTGATTGTCGTCACGCATGACCGGGTCTTCTTGCAAGCGATCGCTACGCGGATCATTGAGATCGACCGCGGGCAACTCTTCGACTGGACTTGCGACTACGCCACTTTCCTGGACCGAAAACAAGCAGCACTGGAAGCCGAGGAAAAACAAAACGCCGCCTTTGATCGTAAGTTGGCTCAAGAGGAAGTCTGGATTCGGCAAGGAATCAAAGCCCGTCGGACACGCAACGAAGGGCGCGTGCGAGCGCTGAAGAAACTGCGTGAAGAACGCAGTCAGCGTCGCAATCAAGTCGGCAACGTCCGCATGGAAGTCTCCGAAGCCGAGAAATCGGGACGGATGGTGATCGAGGCTAAAAACATCTCGTTCTCCTATGGCGACACACCGATCGTCGACGATTTCTCAACGCTGATCACGCGCGGCGACCGCATCGGCATCATCGGCCCCAACGGCGCCGGCAAGACCACGCTGCTGAAACTTCTGCTGGGCGATTTGCAGCCCTCGCAAGGCAGCCTGCGGCATGGCACGCGGTTGGAAGTCGCCTATTTCGATCAGTTGCGGGAAACGATCGAAGAAGACAAGACCGTCGCTGAAAATGTGGGCGAAGGTCAGGACAAACTGATGATCAACGGCCGCGAAAAACACATTTACGGATATTTGCAGGACTTCTTATTCACCCCCGAACGCGCCCGCCGCCCGGCCCGATATCTCTCGGGCGGCGAACGCAATCGGCTGATGTTGGCCAAACTCTTCAAGCGAGCCGCCAACGTGCTGGTGTTGGATGAACCGACCAATGACCTCGACACCGAAACATTGGAACTCCTCGAAGAGTTGATCGACAACTTCGGCGGCACACTGTTGATCGTTAGCCATGACCGCGCGTTTCTCAACAACGTCGTCACCGGCACATTTGTCTTCGAAGGGGAAGGGCAAATCAAAGAGTACGCGGGAGGCTACGACGACTACATCCGCCAACGCGACTTGAACCTTGCCGCGGCACAGCCCGAAAAGCCGGCGAAAAAATCGCCCAAGAAAACCGAACGGACGCCGCAAAAGAAACTGACATTCAAAGAACAACGCGAACTGGCCGACTTGCCCGAGGAACTCGGCCGACTGGAAAAACAAATCGCCGACCTGCACGATGCAATGGCCGATCCCGCATTTTTCAAACAAGACGGCGCAGCAATCGCCCAAGCCACATCCGAGTTGGAATCCCTAGAAAAGCAACTCGCCGAGACCTACGAACGCTGGGAATCGCTCGAAGCCCGCGCTTAAATCCCCCCGCTTGGGGTGCCACTGCTGGCTTGCCCAGCAGTGCCATCAATACGGTTAGTACGCCAGCGCATACCCGTCGCGGCGAGGGTCGGCGGCGGCCATTCGCGCGCCGGACTCCGGGTCGATCATGACCCCTTGCCCGCCACCGACCAGTGGGGAGAAATCTCCGACCGGTTCCAATGCGTGGTGCCGTCGCGTGAGTTGATCGCGAACGGCGCGGGGAATCCGCGTTTCAATTTGCATCCGCGTCCGTTCCCACACGCGAAACCGTGGCGCTTCGATCGCTGCTTGCAGATCGGCACCAAATTCGGCGACGTTTAAGAACATTTGCATCGTCGTCTGCAAAATCCCCCAGCTTCCCGGTGTCGCCACCGAAAACCAAAACCGCCCGTCGCGAAACGCATGCAGCGGCGCCATGCAACTTGACCAGCGTTTGCCGGGAGCAATCAAATTCGGGGTGGGACAAGTCGGATCGATTTCGCACCACCAGACAAAATTATTCAGCACAATTCCTGTACCGGGAATCATCACCCCGCTGCCAAAACCGTTCCCCAACGACTGCGTGATACTGGCCACATTGCCCGCTTCGTCGACCGCCGCCATGTGCGTGGTCATGCCGTTGATCCGTCCGGGACTAACCATCGTCTCATCGCGGGGACCAAACCAACGTTCGCCTTCGCTGTGCGAGGCCCACGTACGATTGACCAGGCTCCGACGCTCGGCGATGTAATCATCGCTCAACAACCGCTCAAGCGGAATTTCACACAACTTGGGATCGCCGTTGTATGCAATACGATCCGCGACAGCCAATTTGATTGCTTCGCTGACCAGTTGAATGTAATCGGCTGAGTTGTGCCCCATTTCGCCCAGGTCGAACGACTCCAACATGCGCAGTTGCTGCAGGATCTGAAAGCCTTCATTATTCGGCGGACAGGTCTTCACCTGCGTGCCGCGATAATCGACCCCAATTGGTATTTCCCACTCCGGGCGATAGTTGGCCAGATCCTCACGGCTGAGCAGGCCGTCTTGCGATTGAATATGCTCGGCGATCTTGCCAGCCAATTCGCCTCGATAAAAAGTCTCCGCTCCTTCGTCGACGATCTGCCGATAGCTGTTCGCCAAATCGGGTTGTTTGAGAACCGCGCCAATGCGATGCGGGACCGAAGAAAAAACTCGTTGCCCCGCGTCGTTGAGCCGTGGTGTGCAAATCTTCAAAAAGTGCACGTTTGTCGGATGCAGTGGAAACCCATCCTCAGCATGACGAATCGCCGCGGCAAAGATGTCGCTGCGTTTCAAAGTCCCTTCACGTTCGACCGCTTCCAGCCAACCAGCAAGGTTGCCGGGAATCAAACAGGCGCGAGGACCGCACTCCTGTGTTTCCGCAGTGAATTGATCGGGCGTGCCGGCGGCTGGTGTATTGCCGCTGAAATTCAACACCCGCGTCGTGCCGTCCGCTTTATGTAGCAGCAAAAACCCAACGCCGCCCGGTCCGCTCATATACGGTTCGACGACAGCCAGCGTCGCAGCTGTCGCGGCAATCGCATCGACCGCGTTTCCGCCGCTGCGAAGAACATCCAACCCCGCTTGCGAGGCCAAGGGGTGCGCCGAAGCGACGGCGCCGTGTAATCCGCTGATCGTGGGACGCGTGCGCGCCCATTTGTCGGCATGGGACATCTGGATGCGTATTTCGTCAAGAGCGAATCAAAACAAAACAGCGCTGTGCGGCGCAGCTTATTCTTTTTTCAGCGGATGCAATTCGATTTTGCGAAAGAAGATCTCGGCACCTTCGGATTGGAACATCAGCTTGCCGGATTCCGGCTCCGCCATTTCGCCATAGTTGACGACCGTTCCGTTCACAATATTGGTGATCTTCCCACCGTCGCAAATGCACTCCAGCCGAGTCCATTCATGGCCCGGGCTATCTTTATCTTGCTCAAAACGAATCCCCAGTTCGTCTTTCCAATCGGGGTCGCGACCGTACCAATTGATACGTCCACTGGTGAAAGCCTTCTTCTCGCCACCTTTTTTCCAAACGGCTTCGCCGTCACGGTCCTTGATGAACTCGCAGGTTAGTTTGGGGACACGTTTGGTGCCGTCGTTGTCGGTTCCTCCCAACACTAGAAAATCGCCGACGCCCCCTTCGATGATCTGGCACTCGATACCCGCCATCCAAGGTGAGTTTCCGCCACCCTCGTTGTAATTGCCATCGTCGCCGTTGCAGTGCAACAGGACGCCGCTGTCCTTTGCTGCCATTTTCCGTTGGCCCCAGGTCAGATCACCCCAGCGGTACTCGACCACCAAGTGGTAATTGGTATATTTATCCTTCGTCACAATCCCGCCGAACCCGTCTCCCGACGCGCGAATCACCGGCGTCCCATCCGGTTCCTTCGTGACGGTGAAAACCTTGCGAGGATCTTCACGTTTCGTATCCTGCAACCACGTATAAAAATTCGTCAGATCCTTGCCGTTAAATAGCACGATGGGAGCATCCGTCGGCGTGATGACCTTTTCGGCCTCATCTGCGCCGGCGGCAATTCGCACTGAGAAGCAAAGTGCGAGTAACGTACAAATCCAACAAGCCAATGTGTGTTTTTTCATGGTGATCGTTCTTTAGCGGGCCTTTAGCGGGCGCTGTGTCTTGATATCTTCCACAGAGCGTTTCACAGAAAAACCGTCAACAACTCATTCAGCGTAACAAGTCGCAACTTCCGATGCCAGATACCAAGCACTCCCGGTCATGGTTTCTCGGCTCCGACTGCGGTATATGTAGAGCCTGCGACAAGTCAACATCCTCGCGTACCGTGACCGGGGAGGCAACCGAAATCAGCGGGGAATTTGCGAAACGTTCGTTCCGCTTTCGCAGACAAAGGGTGAAACAAATGGCTCGCCACTTAATCCAATCGCCGGTTTCAACCACCGCACAAATCGTTGTCCTCACCGTTACTTTCCTCGCATGCTCGCAACAGGTCGCCATGACTGAAGAACAAAAAATCCCCGTCGACAAAGCGCTGCTGAACCAAATCGTCACCGCCGTCAAACAAGGCGGCGACACCTATGCCGCCATGGCCGAACTGGAAGCCACCGGTGAACCAGCAGTGGTGGCCGAGCATTACTCGCAACTGCTCCGCCAATTCTATTTTCAGGAGAAGAACGTCCCGCAAATGGTCATGTTCGGCCGCGGTGGGATTGGATATGCGCTCGCGCAAGCGAAGCAACTCGAAACCACCGATCCGAAATCCGCGGAACAACTCCGCAGCACGGCCAAGACGATCGCTTATAACCTTGGCGTGAATTGCTGGCCCGGTTGGCGGGACGAGGGAATTACGATCACCGCATCGGATCGGGCGGCAGGCTACGATGCTGCGTTATTGAACCTTCGCTTGGCCCGTGAATTAAAACGCGACGCCGAAGTCCTGGGCAATGCCCATTGGCTTGTCGGCGCGCATCATCTGGCAGCCCATCGACATGCCGACGCGATTGCAGAATTCAACAAATCTTCCGTAGAATTTACGAAGGCGGACAAGACCGATTATCAATTGATGGCCGCCGGATACTCCGCGCTTGCAGATCAACTATCACCAAACGCAACAGCCAACGCCAAACAAAAATACGAAGCCGCCCTCGCCGCCCTAAAATCCCGCAACACGGAGGACGCGAAATTCTTCGCCGAACAAATCAAAACAGCGGCCGAGGTATTTGCGGAGCCATAGTCTCTCCTCTCAATCAAACTTTCTGCACCCCCTGCCGAAGGGAACTCATGCACTTACGAATCCCACTCGCCACGCTCCTATTCTTGATCGCGTTTTGCACCGCCCCCGAAATGTCGCGCACCACGCTGCGGGCTGCTGATAGCGAAACGGCACAAAACGCCACCACGCTCTTCGAACTGGGCGAGGGGAAAGAGAGCAAATATGGTTTTCGTATCCCCGCGCTGGCGCGGACCAACTCGGGCACTTTGCTGGCGTTTGCCGAACGGCGTCTTGGTCTGCACGACCATGCTGAAAACGATATTGTGCTGCGCCGCAGTCTCGATGGCGGTCGCAGTTGGCAGCCGTTGCAAATCGTCGCCGAAGCGGGAGGTGATTCGCTGAATGATCCCTGCGTTGTTGTGCTGGACAGTGGACGCATTCTCCTGCGGTACACACATTTCCCCAAGGGCGTGCATGCCCGCACGACCAAACACACCGTCATCGCCGAACCGGGTTACGGCGGGCCGAAAAATGTGCGTCTGTTTTTGACACACTCCGATGATGACGGCAAGACTTGGTCGAAACCGCGCGACGTCACGCGAGACATGCGGCGTAAAACGGCGATCTCTGTCGGCAGCCCTGGCGCTGCTTTGCAATTGACCCGCGGTCCGCATCAGGGGCGCATCGTGTTCCCCAATTACGAAGTCTATCACCTGGGCGGCGACAAACGAAAATCGGTGAATAGCGTTTCGTATAGCGACGATGGCGGCGCCACTTGGAAACTCTCAGAGACGATTGCCGAACCGGGGCCAAAGGGTTTCGGAAACGAAGCCCAGTTGGCCGAACTGGCCGGCGGCGGCATCCTCCTGTCGGCCCGTGACCAAGAAGGCGGGACCTTTCGGAAACTTTCGGTCAGCAGCGACGGCGGAGAAACTTGGTCACCGCACCGACTGGCCACTGATCTGCTCACCCCGCAATGCATGTCCAGCGTCATGCGCTATTCCTGGCCCAACGACCAGCAAGCGGGCGTGCTCTTGCACACCTTGCCGCACACCAAGGACAAACGCGCCAACGGCACGATCATGATCAGTCGCGACGAAGGGAAATCCTGGAAACCGGCCCGCGTAATCGTCCCGGCCGGTTTCGAATACAGCTGCCTAATCCGCTTTCCAGACGGCGACATCGGCTGCCTGTACGAGACAGACCACTGCCGCTCAATCGATTTCCAACGCCTGAACGCACAGACAATCCTCGGCGATCAATAACTCAATTGGGGGGGCGGCGAATTCACCAGACCTCAGGGCTGGTTAAATCGATTTCATCCTCGCTCGGGATTCGCCAACCAGAGCGTTCCATGTGCCGAACGAATTCATCCGAGATTTGTAGATGGTGCTCAGCAACGTAGAAAGACAACGCATCCGGCCAAACGTACACCCCATCCGTATATAACCCCGTGACGTTGTGAACGATGCTAGGATCGGATTGCTCGCCCCGCCCACCGGGGGAAAACGCCACCAAATGCCCCTCAGTCAGGTACCGAACAATTTTCTCTTCGTCCTGGACGGCGTGGCTGCGGAACAGACTCTCCATGGGAATGCCATCATTGATTCCCAATCCAAACTCTCGAAAGAAGCCCTCTTTACGTAGTTTCATGAGGCACCCTTTGGCAACGGCCTGCTACACAGTGTCGTTGTCTTGCAAAGCAGATTCAAAGGCGGTCCAGAAACTGTGGTCGCGGGCGTATTGATCGGGTGGCGTTTGATTTTTGAAAGACTCAAGCGATTCGAGCGCCTTGCGGGCTTTATTCAAATAGGAATAGTCAGAACTGGCCATCGGATTGACGAAGTCCGCATCCCCCGGTTCGGAGCGACCGAGAAATCGGCCGTTGTCATCAACTCGTATGTTGGCCAGCAGAATCTCCGATGTCATTTGCAGTTCGCGCGTCATCCGCTCGGAGAAACTCAAACCAGCAGTCGCCTCTTCCCAGGCATCAGCAACCGCGCGCGGAGTGTGGCTGTCGGGAAAACGCAGCGAATACCCGATGCCCGACTGGGTCAGACCGTCGTGGTTCAAGTCGACTTGGGCCGGCGGAGGCAACAGAAGATTCAAAGCTCCTTCGTCCGACAACGCGTCTACGTTGATCGGCTGTGCCAAATGGTGAACGTGTTGAATCGTTTCCAATTGGTCGTCGCTGAGACTACTGAGAAACGCTTGCGGCGCCGCATAAGCGCCGGCATCGTGAGCCTCGACCATTAACTCGCTAAAATCCTCCAAGGTCGACTCGGCCGCATCCAAGGTGGTGTACCGCGTGTGCCCCGAGACATTCAACCACTCGTGCCAACTGTCGGTAATTTCGTCGGCAGTCACTGCGGAACCGTCGCTCGCCTCAGCGGAGGCATAGCCGCTGCGGCCCACGGACGACAAAATATCCGTGAAGACTTGTTGCACGCCCCGCTCGGCGGCAACGCGTTGCGTGTTGGCCGTGACGAGCACCGATTCGTTGGCCTGAACTCTCATGACTCCGGCTTCCTTGCGCATGAAACTGGGCGAGCGGAATGACACTAAGCCCATTTTCGACGCCCCACCACCCCCCACTTGAGGTCCCCCAGCAACTCAAAAGTGCCGATCGTGCACAACCTACGGGTTCGACCTGTCAGGAAGCCTGTTAAACATAGGCAAGATTTGCGGGCCACACTGGGGAATCAACAGCACGGGTGGCCGCGATAGCGCCAGCTATCGGGGCGGGCAAAGCCCGCAAGAAGCCGCAATTATACCGCTGCCAACCGAACAGCTAGCGACTACCAAGTCTCGCGTTTGATTCACCCTGGTTCCCAAACTGGAGCTTGGGAACCAGGGTCATAGCAGCGTGGCAATTGCGACTTCTTGTGCCAAACAGTACACCGATTGCGTTGTAATCGTTGCCACTGACGGGCCGTTACACGTTGGATTGCGTATCGAGATAATCCGCTATTTCAGACCAGCCGATTCCTCGCGCCAGGTTCGAGGCTGTTCGCCCGGAGGGAGTCCTTGCGGCAATATCAGCTCCATATTTGACGAGCAGCTTCACAACTCCAAAGTTTCCTGCCAACGCGTCACAATGCAGCAGCGTAAAGCCCTCGTCGTTAACCGTACGCACAGTCTCTCGATCGGCCTGCAGTTGCTCTTCAATTACTTCCATCATGTTGACGCACATCGGATGGTCGCTAAAGCCGACCGGCTGGCTGTTTTGCTTTGACCGACCCCCAAATAAACTGGAAACAAATCCGCCGAAAGACTTCTTCCCTCGTTCAATTTCTATTTGAGTCTCCGTCGGGTCGCCAAAATCAAGGCCCCAAGCTTTGTCATGTTGCTTGCGTTCATTGCGGCCCATCTTGGCCCGCATCGCATTGACCGTAAATCCGCCATAGGCTCGGCCATCGACTGTCATCATCCAATCGGTAAGTTGAGCGAACGGCACCTGCACCGAATCGCCTTGCCGAACCGAAGTCAGCCAGTTTGGGGAGTTGAGGAGTTCACCGGTTAGCGTCTCCCCGTCAAAACCCACCTCGCCGATCCACATTTGCTCGAAATCTGAGTGGCCATCAGTTCGTGGACCGTCGGTGAACGGCAACTTCACCATAGCCATGTCCAAACCTGGAATGATCCGTCGCCGTTCCCACGACAACTCTCTCCAGAAATACTTGAATGATCCCTGCGCAGCCTCATTCGCCTTCCGCATTGCCGGATCATCATCATCAAACATGAAAATTGGTTCGCTCACGGTTAATGCTCGCTATTGATCAAATTCGGTTATGCGAAAGTCTCACCTTCTTGTGCCGAACGGCACACCGATTACGTTACAATTGCTGCCACCCTTCACCCGATTTCTCGAAGCTCCGCTTCGAGTGATCATCTCGATAGCAAACCTTACAGTCATTCCAATCAGCGAAGCAGAGCTTCGCGAAATGGCGTTCCAAGTCGGAGCTTAAGAACCAAAAGCAACTTCATTTGTTACGCGAACTCAAGTAACTAAGCACTTGATACACAAATCCCCAAAGTATTCCAAAAGACAATCCCAGAGCTATCCAAAAAGCCCCGTCGTTGCTCGAACCATCGATGGATCCTATCGGTGTCATCATCAACAGAAGTTCCATCAGTGCCCCAATTGCCAGCCCAATCATGCCGCAGACCAAACAAAACACCCCGCGCCCGATCCGGTCACTCAATGAATGTTCAGCTCCTTTGGTAGGAAGCATTAAAACCACTGTCAGAGCAAAAAAGACGATTGCTAATGGAATTGAATATTGGAAGACGCTAGACATTGGGTAAGACTCCTCAATTCTAGTCGGGCCCCCCGGTGATTCCGTGGTTCGCTCGACGCGCAAAAATCACTCCATCAACCCGCGCTCCTGCAACCACTCCACAAACGCCGTCGGCCATTGGTTGATCGGATTGCCGCGGTCCTTGATGCCGTAACCGTGGCCCCCCTTTTCGCGAACAAAGGTGGTGCAGGGGACGCCCGCGTCTTTGCAGGCAGCGGCGAATTGGTGGGTGTTTTTGACCGGGACGGCGGTGTCATCTTCTGTATGCACTAAGAACGACGGTGGCGTGTTCTTTGAAACATGCAGTTCGTTGGAGTATTGGCGAATCTGCTGCGGCGTCGGGTTTTCGCCAAAGGCCGTTTTTTGATAACGGCCGCCGGTGAGTTCGTTTCGTAGTGAAACCAATGGATAGCCCAATCCAACAAAATCGGGACGGCAACTTTGCCGCTCGACTGGGTCCAAGGAGCTGCGTTGTCCCGGATCGAAATGCGTGGCCGCATACGAAGCGATTGATCCGCCGGCGGAAAAACCAAACACGCCGATCATCTGCGGATCAATGTTCCACTGCGCCGCTCGCGCCCGCGTGAGCCGAATCGCGCGCTGCACGTCAGCCGTCGCCGCGCTGATCCCATAAAAATGAGCTTTCGATTCCGCTGTCCGGTACTTGAGCACAATGCCGGCGACGCCGTGCTGGTTCAGAAACTTCGCAAAATCAATTCCTTCCTTGTCGATCACCACCCGCGAGAATCCACCGCCGGGGCAAATCACGATCGCCGCGGTCGGTTGCTTGGCTTTCGGCAAATACACTGTGATCGTTGGCCGGTGCACCTGGGAGATGCTGCGATCGCGATACCCCTTGTCTGCGCCTCGATCGACCACAATTTCCGCTTCGTCAATGTTCTCCGACCCGGGTGCATCCCCCGTCCACAACGGTAGCTCGATCGGTTCCGCCGCAAAAGCAGACAGCGGACCGGAAAGCACCACAAGCTGGAGCAAAAACGCTGCATACCGGCGGAATGAAAGAGTCGTTGTGGAATCGATAGGAATCATGATCTTGGATGTCTGTGAGAGCAGGATGGTGGATTATCCACTTCGTGAGGAGCGGTTCTTAGGCCCATCATGGGACGAAAACAGGTACCGGATCAAGGGGGAGTCGGAATTTCGGATTTTTTCTCGTTGTTAAAAAAATCGCTTCCAACATTCCTCAGATCTATCGCGTAGTTATTGCAATTGAGTTGCGGATAGAGTATTTCCGTAGCAACCCGGCAATTGCCTGCTTCGACTGCTTGACTCGAACGGGATATCCGCAAAGATGAAGGCCACAGCCAACAGCGCACAGCTGCGACGGTTGTTGCAAACAACTGAAATGAAATCACTTACGAAATGCGCCCTCCGCTAAAAACTGGCCGAGATCGTGTCCGCAGTCACTCCCGGATGATATGGAGCCGGAATGTCGTTAGAACTTAAAGGGGTCCGCAAAAGCTACACCGAGCCGGACGGCACGAAACTGCCGATTTTGGACGTGGAGCATTTCGCGCTGGAAAAAGGAGAGCAGGTCGTCCTGGTCGGCGAAAGCGGCGGTGGAAAAACGACCTTGCTCAACGTGATCTCGGGCATCACCCAAGCCGATGCGGGAACCATCGCCGTCGATGGCTACGACTTGACCGGCATGATGGAGGTCAAACGCGATCGGTTTCGCGCGGAGCGGATTGGGTTTGTCTTCCAAACGTTCAATCTGTTGGACGC
Source organism: Symmachiella dynata (assembly GCF_007747995.1). NCBI lineage: Bacteria > Pseudomonadati > Planctomycetota > Planctomycetia > Planctomycetales > Planctomycetaceae > Symmachiella > Symmachiella dynata. Next base: position 6,568,173 of record NZ_CP036276.1, read on the forward strand.
CTTCACCGCTTTAGAAAACGTGATGCTGGGCATGAGCTTCGCCGGCAACACAGGCGGCAAAAAAGTCGCTCAGGAACTGTTGGAACGGGTCGGTTTGGGACATCGCCTCCATCACCGTCCCGGTACGCTTTCGGTCGGTGAACAACAACGCGTGGCCGTCGCCCGCTCGTTGGCCAACCAACCCTCGTTGTTACTGGCTGACGAACCGACCGCCAACGTCGACGTCAAAAACCAGGAGTTGGTCTTAAAGCTGATTCGCGATGCCTGCAGCGAACGAAACGTTTCGTTGTTGTTGGTCACGCACTCGCTGGACGTTGCCGGTCAATTCGAGCGGACGGAACGACTGGGAGATTTCAATAAACCGGGAGGGTCGAAATGAACCTAGTCACGATCGCATGGAAAAGCATTCGGCAACGGGCCTTGGCATCGTCGCTCACGGCGCTGAGCGTTGCACTGGGCGTTACGTTGATGGTCACGGTGTTGGTCATGCACGGTGTCATTTTTAAAACATTCAATCAGCCCGCCACGGGGTACGACCTAATCGTCGGCGCCAAAGGCAGCTCGTTGCAATTGGTACTCAACACGATTTTCCACCTCGGCAAACCGGTCGAGAACATTCCCTACCTGTATTACAAAGACCTCAAAGCCAACCCGCGTATCGAAGCAGCCATTCCCCTCGCGCTGGGCGATACCACCCAACAGGGGGGCTTTCGCATCATGGGCACGATTCCGGAGTTCTTCGGCGTCGAATACATGCCGGGCAAAAAGTACGGCGTCTATAAAGGCGGCCGGTACATCTCCAAGCCGTTCGACGCTGTCATCGGTGCTTCGGTCGCCCGTGAGAACAATTGGGACATCGGCAGCACCTTCAAACCGGTCCACGGGGTCGACGACGGCTTGGGCGATGCACACGTGCATGATGAAGAATTCACCGTCGTCGGGGTCCTAGGTCGCACCGGTACACCAAACGACAAAGGGGTCTTCGTGCACCTCGATGGGTTTTACATGATCGAAGGACATGAAAAACCGGCCGACGAAGCCGCCGCAAAGGCAGCTGCGCTGGCCAAAATGAAAGGCGAAGCCGTACCTGCCGCAACAGGCCACGATGAGTCAGAACATGGCGACGACGGGCACGGTGATGATGCACACGACGATCACGGGCACGGTGCCGACGCGCATAGCGATGAGCCGCACGACGCACATGCCGGCCACCATCACCACAATCATGGCCCAATCCCCGATGAACAAAAAGAAGTCACGGCAGTTTTGATTCGCACCAAATCGCCGATCGTCACGCCGCAGTTGCAGGGCTTCATCAACGACCAACCTGAGGCTCAGGCGGTCAGTCCGATTCAACAGATCAGCATGTTGTTCTCGACATTCATCGACAACGTGCAGTTGATGCTGTTGGTGTTGATCACCATGATCATCTTGGTGTCGGGTGTGGGGATTTTTGTGAGCATTTACAATTCCATGTCGGATCGCAAACGCGAGATCGCCATCATGCGAGCTCTCGGAGCGCGACGGGGAAGCGTGTTTGCCATCATTCTGGCCGAATCAATTTTGCTCTGTGTGGGCGGCGGAATTCTGGGCGTCCTGCTTGGACATGGATTGGTTTTCGCCGCAGCCCCATATGTCGAAGCCAAAAGCGGCATCGTCATGAATCCGTGGGCGTTTGAATGGTTTGAACTGATTTTGATCCCCGCACTGGTTGTACTGGCTTCCCTAGTGGGAATGGTGCCTGGGATGACAGCTTATCGCACCGATGTGGCCAAAGCACTGTCCAACTAACGGTTGACTCTGTCGGCGATACGTATCGCGCAAAATCCAGCGGCACGCAGGAAAAGACCTCGGCGTCAGTCAACGTTTTGACGGACGAGGGGTAGTCCTGCGCTAGTTTGATGATATGATAGTACCTGATGCGTTTCCTTGCGTTTCTTCCCTGATGCGTGAGGCCGCTCACGGTCCAGAACTGTCAAACTGTTTTATCTTGTTATTTCATTGCGTTAATCTAGGACCTGAACTGACGACAGGGTGGCGATTATGTCGACGATCGAAGCTCCGCAACATCATGAGATGGAAGAATCCACGGAAACGGCCGTTGAGACTTCAACAGCGACGCCGATATCTCCTGAAGTAGACAAGGAATTTGACTACCGACCCGTAACGCCCTTGGCGCCGATTGCGCTGTTTTTTGGGCTTTGCTCGGCCGCCGGTTTCTTGGCATGGGAAGCCTTGGCGATCGGGGCGATGGGTTTTCTGATGGGCGCAGCCGCGCTTTGGAAAATCCGCAGCTCCGGGGGTGAGCTGGGCGGCAGCATGCTGGCAAAGATCGGCTTAACGCTTTCGTTGATTGGCGTGGTCGGTGGATCGACCTTGTTGACCTACCAATACATTGCCGAACTCCCCGAAGGTCATGAGCGAATTAGCTTCAAGTGGTTTGCCCGTCAGGCCCCCAAAGTGGCCAACGGTCAGTACCAATTGGATGAAGATATCCTGGCGTTGGACAACAAGGATATCTTCATCAAAGGCTATATGTTTCCAGGACGCAAGACGACGGATATTGACACGTTTGTGCTCGTTAAGGATTCGGGCGATTGCTGTTTTGGGGGGCAACCGAAAATCGAAGATATGATTTTGGTTGAACTGCAAAACGACATGAAAATCGATTTGCGTTCACAAACAACGCCGGTTGGAATCGGCGGAAAACTGAGGCTGGATAATCGCGTCCGTATTTCCGATGGCCTCAGACCCGTTTATACGTTGGAAGGATACCACGTGAGATGAAAAGCAAACGTTGCGCTGCGCTGTCCATTGGGTTATGTATGATGTTGGTCTCTGGTGCCGGCCTGCTCTCCGGCTGCGGCGAAAGTCACCCCGACAAACCGCTGCTCACAATCGATTCCTCGGAAATGCAATCGACGTTGGCTGAAGTCGAAGCAGAAAAACAAGCCGCCGCTGAAGCAACCTCGCCGACGGAAACCACAGCCACCGCCCCAGCCGAAGATCAAGCCGCACCCGTTGAGCGGCCCCCGGCGATCTTTGCCTCCACAAACCCTCCCACTGATCCCTCTCTGCAACTGGCTGCCGCATCCACCGCGCCGGATGCCCCTGTGGCCAACCCGACCAACGTTCGTCCCACAGCAGCGGACACGCTGCCCAACGGCATGCGGCCCGAAGAAATCACCGGTGAGGATCCGTCAACGTTGATTCCCACCGAACCGCGCGAAGTCAAACTGCTTGTCCCGGAAAAGTCCTTCCCAAAAGTGGAACCGGACGGGGCACTGCGGGTCTCTTACGATGATGTTGATCTATTGAAAATCCTTAACATGGATCCGGTCTCGCTGGATGCTCCGGAGTTGATGCCAAAGTGGCTGAAGGACCTCGACGGCAAACGCATCCGCTTGCGGGGGTTTATGTACCCGCCATTTTCAGATACCGAAAATTCGTCGTTTATTTTAGCTCGCGACAACGAAATCTGCTGCTTCGGCCGTAATCCCAAACCTTATGACGTGATACAAATCGTGATGCGCAAAGGCGTCACCACGAAATACATTCAAAACCGTCCCTTTGATGTTGTCGGCACGTTTCATATTGAAATGCTGACATACGATGACAAAAAAGTCGACGGGCTGTATTTGATCGATGACGCGATTGTCATGGATCGTTAATCCCACTTTCAAAACCCAACAGTGACTGACTGCGAGGCTGACAGACCATTGCCCGCGGAATGCGACTGAGGGTTTTGCAACGAAATTTCACAGAATTCACAGCTGGATCGGCCTGTACGGCCAAGGAGTACTTCACATGCGAATCGCCCGTCAGATGGTACTGTTATTGGCTTTGGGCATCGCAACGTTCGTAACGACGGCCCAGGCGACGCTGCTCGCTTGTCCGTTTTGCAGCGCCCCTTCGTTGACCTTCAGCGAACAACTCGCCACCGCCGACGCTGCGGTCCTGGTGCAATGGGTCTCCGCTAAAAAAGGGAACGCGTTCGACGACGATGGCCTGGCGCTTGAGGACACCACCAAGCTCATTCCTGATCGCACCACCTACAAGATCACCCAAGTGCTGCGGAACACCAAAGACAAGACCCTCGAAAAAGGGCAAAAAATCGAACTGGCCCGCTTTCGTTCCGGCAAAAAGGGAGATCTGTTTCTGATCCTGGGCACGCAGGGGAACGAGCTGGAATGGGGCAGCCCGATCGAAGTCACCGAAACCAGCTTCAACTACATTGCGCAAGCGCCGTCGCCGGAATCAGATCAACAAAAACGGTTGGCGTACTTCCTGAAGTTTCTAGAGTTCCCGGACGAGATGATTGCCAACGACGCCTATGCGGAATTCGCCAATGCTCCCTACAAAGACATCGCGCAACTGGCCGATCAACTTCCTCGCGAAAAACTCGCCGGATGGATTACCAACGACGACACCCCAGCCACGCGGCTTGGCCTGTATGGTTTATTGCTCGGCCTGTGTGGCAAAGAGTCCGACGCGGAATTGATGCAGAATAAAATCACCGAAGAGACCGAACAATTCCGGTTGGGGATGGACGGCATCATCGGCGGTTATCTACTGCTCTCCGGCGAAGAGGGTTTGAAAGTGATCGAGCAGACCAAGTTCGTCAAAAACCCCGACAAGAAAGTCCCGTTTAGCGAAACCTACGCCGCCATGCAGGCGTTGCGATTCGTCTGGAAGTATGCGGATGACCGCTTCGAGCCGGAACGTTTGCGGCAGTCGATGCGAATTCTCCTGGAGCGCCCGGAACTGGCCGATTTGGTGATCGCCGACTTGGCGCGGTGGAAAGATTGGTCGGTGCTCGAACAATTGATGGCGCTTTACGACTCCGAGGAATACAACGTCCCCTCAGTGAAACGGGCCATCGTCCGCTACTTACTGACCTGCTCGAAAGACGATCGCCAAGGCGAAGACATCCAACCGCCACCCCGCGCCGCCGATGCCGAAAAGGCCTTAGCCGTATTGCGGCAAAAGGACCCCCGCACCGTGAAGGAAGCGGAACGGTTCTTCATTATCAATTAAGCAAACCGCAGCAACCGAATCAGCTTGCGCTGTCGGAAATGGATCGACCTATGCAATCGCCAGATCCCGTTGTCTCTCGAATTCACCGGGCTGGATTTGTCTTCTGCTTGGCTGTGCTTGGTGTGTTGCTCTGCGCTGCGACCACGGTCGCTTGCCCGTTTTGTGCCCCGACCGACACACTCGCCAATCAGATTTTTCTGGTCGATGCCACTGTGGTGGTGAAACGGGTTGCTGGCGAAGAAGGCCAAGACGGACTGCCGGGGACGACGACCGTCCGTATCGAGCGGGTGCTGCATATCTCGACGGCTTTGGCCAAGTCCTTTGTAGTTGATCAATCAGCCGACGCCAAACCGGGCGCCATGCCGCCGGTCGTTGGTGATGAGATTGTGATCCGCCGCTACTATCCCCCCAAAGAGGGAGCCCAGTACCTGCTCCGCGGCGCCGATCCGGAAAACCTGGTCTGGGGTGACAACATGATCGAGGTGGATGATGAAGTCATCAAGTATGTGATGGACGCCCCTCCCGTCGATGCACCCGCTACGAAACGGGGAGATTACTATTTGGCGCTGCTGGAAAACAAAAACCAGGAAATCGCCCAAGACGCTTACGCCGAATTTGCTTCGATGCCCTACGAAGACGTGGCTTCGTTTCGGGATCGTATGCCGCGGGAAAAACTGCGCAAGTGGATTTTTGACGAACAAATCCCCGGCACGCGACTCGGACTGTACGGTTTGATGCTGGGGCTGTGCGGCGACGATACGGATGCAGCGCTGCTGGAAAAGAAAATCCGCGAACGCTCCTCCGATTTTCGCTTGGGGATCGATGGCGTGATGGGGGGCTATCTGCTGCTCACCGGTGAACGTGGACTTGATTTTCTGGAAACCGAGGTCCTCAAAAACAAAGACATCCCCAACGGCGAATTGCTGGCCGCCATGCAAGCCATGCGGTTCATGTGGACTTACGGCAACGGACGTGTGAGCAAGCAGCGATTGCGTGCGGCGATGCGACTGCTGATTGACCATCCGCAGCATATCGACATGGCGATACGCGACTTGGCCCGCTGGGACGATTGGGACGACATGGACCGCGTCGTCGGCCTGTATGGCACCAAAGACTACGACGATCTCGCCGCCCGCGTGGCGATCGTCAAATACGTCCTCGCCGCCATCAATCGCAAACCCACAGACGACGAGACCGGCCTGCAAGAAAAAGCCCGCCGACATTTAGCTGACTTGCGCAAAAAAGATCCCAAGATCGTGCAACGTGCCGAACGTTTCTTCGACATCCGTTAGTTCTAGGTTGTGGTTACTGCAATCGCCGCACCCCTTGCAGTGCGGCTTCGACGACCTGCCGGCCTAAATCACGTCCATAAAAACTGACGCTCGCCTCATATCCGCCACGGTCGTATTCCTCAGCTGAGAGAATGTAGCTGACCCATTCATCCGCCAACCCGCCGATGACGGGATGTTTGGCCCCGGTGATCAACTCCGTATCCTTCTTGATTTCCAGTCCCAACCCCACCGCCAATTCACCCGGGACACCCACGATCACCAAATCCCCGAGACGCACAGCAACGCTGGCCGACGTGGTAGGAAACATCTTTGGCAACATCTCTTTCAAAACCTCTTCGGTTAAACCGTACTCTTTGCCACCTGTTTCTTTGAAATTAGGATGCCATGATCGTTGCGGCAAGGTAATTGTCTGCCGCACCGTTTGAAAGATGACATTCGGACGCGGGTTGATTGTCCTCCATTGCCGAAAAGCGATGACCGCGAGATCGCGACCATAAGCCTCGGCCCGCTCCCAATGACTCTCGCCGCTGCCCGACCGAGCGATCGGTGATTGGTCCCCTTCGGCGCCGTTGTAGTACATGACCGTCACATCTTGTCGGATCAACGATTCCAACGTCCGTTGCAAGTGCCCCGGCCAACCGGCGGAGAACCACATATCCTCGCCCGACATAAACGTCGGATGCGCCGTGAAATTCACCAACACCGCCAACGCGCGGCCGTCCGTTTGGTCGATGCGCGTTAGCGTCAATTCCGGGTCGATCTTCCCGCGTTGCTCGCGTCGATTTCGATTGAAGCCCTGCGTCCGGGTGCTCGTCGTTCCAATCGTCACGGGGACCAATTTTGCTTCTGCTGCTTGAATTGCTCGCGCAAAGTTGGCCACGGTGAATTCGAACAGTTCCGGATTGTGAATGCCGATCTGCGGAATTTGATACACGTTCAACGGGTTGATGGCGTTCATTTCGATGCTGGTATGCGAATGGCTGGGCAACAGCATCAAGCGTTCGTGCGTCCAACTGGGATCGTTTAGTTGATCCAACACCGCTTGCTTGAACGGTGGCGGGAACCCCAACATGTCGGCCGTCACGATCGCAAATTTTTTGCGACCGTCGGAGACCACCAACGCTTTGGCAAAAATACGATCGTGCACTCCCGTAGCCGGCCGATTGAGCCGCTCTCCATAACCGCCCAGCGGCGCTTTCATCGCCAACGGCGGAGTGAGGTCAACCCGCGCCACGCCTGCATGAAGTTCCGCAGCATGAACCACAGCGGAGGACATCAGCAACATCGCGGACGTGGCGATCAGCAAACAAATATTGCGCATCATGAATGGACCCTATCGGAAGGAGTGAAAGACCGAATCGACATCACACCATAGCATAAAGAGGATTTTTTTATGACGCCAAACACCCGCCCGGTAAAGACGATGCCCCGAATCTCCTCCATTCACAAAATCCAAACGCAGAAATCGTAGGAAAATTCCTTAGGATTCACCATCGAAACTCGATAATGAATAGACTGAAATAGAGAATACAACGGTGTCCTCGTTCCGTGTGCGACATTCGTTATCAAGCAATAGCACGCTCGTAATACGTTAACTTCACGGCTGCATAGTATGCTGCCCACTTTCAGGCACGCAACTGGAAAACTGTCGTGAGTCATTTTCAATTCCACCGCCGTTCGTCCTATAATCCTGCCAGCATCCCAATGGGCAGGGTTGGGCGAGGACAGTGGATGAAGGCATAGCTCACCGCCATTCACATTTCATCGAAAACTGTTTCATCTCGCAGGCTATAATGACTGAACTCACTTACCGCGAGGGTGTCCCGCAATACACGCTCGAACATTATGAAACCGACTACGCCGACCGGCATTTACTACATGGGGTGATCCGCAAATGGGCCGTCGAAACGCCCGAGCAAATCGCGATCATCGATGCCGAGACGGGCAATCAATATACCTACCGGGAATTTGATGAAGCCATCACCGCGCTGGCCCTGCGATTATTGAATCTCGGTTTCGGTCCGGGTGACTTTCTGGCAACGTCATTGCCGTTGTACGTCGAACACATTTTCTTAGAGTACGCCTGCTTTCAATTGGGTGTCATCCACGCGCCGCTCGACTTGCGACTCAAGGAAGAGGAAATCGTACGCTCACTGGAAATGATCCAGGCCAAGGGTTACGTCTTTCCCGGCGACACGGGTGTCGTCGACCTATCGCACCTAGGCCGCATTGTGCAGGACCAATGCCCATTCGTCGAGCATTTCATTCAGATGTCGCCGGACGGCGAAACCATCCCCGGCGCGCTGGCCTACGAAACCTTTGCCGCTCAATCCATTCCCGCCGACTCCGACGTGCATGCTCGCTATGCCGAAATCACAGCTGCGGTCAAACCGACCGACGGCGCACAGGTGATTTATACGACCGGCTCGACCGGCCTACCCAAGCCCGCACTGCTCACGCACCGCAACATCACTTGCCAAAACATGTGTTTAGGCGGTGGTTTTAATATGTCCCAGGCGAAGCGGCAACTCGTCAATCTGCCCCCTTCGCACGTTGGGTGCCAGGCCGAACAATTGATGACCAGCTTCTTTTGCGGCATCACAGCTGTAATTCTGTATGTGTTCGACGCCGAAAAAACACTGCGCGCCATTCAGGAATATCAGGTCGACTTGTTCGGACAGATTCCGGCGATGTTCAACATGCAGCGTTTGCTGCCCAACTACGACAGCTACGATTTGTCGTCTGTTCAAGCGGTGATGTTTGGCGGACAACAAGTTCCCACGCAATTCGTCGAACAGGTGTTGGCCGAGTTCCCGAGTTCCGCGACCGGTTTGGGACTTTCTGAAATGGCTGGGTTTGTCACGTATACACCGGTGACCCGCGACGTGCGTCAATTGACTGAAACGCTGGGGTGGTGGATGCCCGTGACGCCGCTGACGATTCGCGCGCCGATGAATGAAGATGGAACGGCCGGTCCGGAATTGCCTGATGGCGAAATCGGCGAAATTTGTTTCTCTGGGCCGCAGGTCTTCCGGGAATACGTCGGCAACCCCGAAGCCTATGAACGGACCGTCACCCGCGATGGCGTCTGCTACACGGGTGATCTGGGCGCAAAGAGCGAGCACGGGCTCAAATTTTCGGGACGCTCAAAATTAGTGATCAAACCCAAGGGATACCAGATTCATCCCGCGCAGATCGAAGAACATTTCTCCCGCATGAAGGAACACGTGGCCACCTGTGGTGCGGTAGGCGCGGATCATGCGATTTTCAGCGAAGGTGTCGTGCTGTTCATCGAGCTGAAACCGGACGCCACCTTGAGCCGCGACACTTTAGAAGAACACGCGCGCGAAATCGCATCCTACATGCGACCCTCGCACTATGTGCTGATGTCGCCCGGTTCGTTTCCACTCAACCGTGTCGCCAAAAGCGATTACGTGCGATTGCGGGAAATGGCCACCGCTGAAGTCGAAAATCTACGTGCTGAGGGGGGGTGGGATTGCGTGAAACCCGAAGCATCCCACAGCACCTAAACGCCGTCCCGCCCCAAATTGGATCGGGGGAAGTTCAAAGTTCTATCAATCGAGCAACGCCAATGAGCCAGCAACAACGCGTGGAAGAGATCCGCCAATTCTATGAATCCGGGTTGGTTTCTGATTGGCATACCGCAGAGCAAGAGAACATCAACCAATTCGGACGCGCCACGGGTGACGAGGATTGGCTACACACTGACCCGGAGCGGGCGGCCCGTGAGAGCCCGTTTAGTGGAACGATTGCTTTTGGTTTTTGGACAATCGCAATGCTGACTCACTTGTCACGGCAAGCGGCCGGTCAGGATTATCCCGAAGGCGCACAATTCGGCATCAACTACGGATTCGACCGTCTGCGGATGATGGCTCCGGTCCGTGTCGGCAAACGCATTCGCTGCCACATCCGGCTCTTGGATGTCACGCCCCGCGGCGATTCACGCATCCTGGTCAAAACGGAAAACACCATCGAGATCGAGGGAGAGGAAAAACCCGCACTGGTCGCCGAATGGCTCGTTATGATGTTTTATCCAGAGCAGACCGGTTGATTCGACACAGCCAGTTCTCCCCGTCGGGGCCTTGCCGGTCGCGATGAACGCCGCCGTTAATAAGTCGTTATCGCTGATGTCTCCCCAAGAAAATCGGCTCAAAAATCAGACGACGGTCAACTGTTCATCGCCCTAGGCACTCGCTATGATGCGCTCTCAAATGACCAATTTCTAGGCGAGTTGGGGACTGAATGACGTGTGTCCGGCCGCTCGCAAGCACGTGAATCGCGTGAACATGCTCGCCAGAGTTTCTCGTGATCGACACGATGTTGTTGAGCATGAAAGCGTCGCTCCATGGCCGTAAAATTTGTCTTGATCCTTAGTGTGATTGCCCAATTGACGGCCGCCGGTCTGGCGTTGCGGCTGAATCAATTGTACCGCCGCCGATCCGCTTGGATTTTCATCTCCGCCGCTGCCATCGTCATGACCATCGGCCGTGCCACGAGCCTGGTTAGCACATGGGGTGAGCGACTCGCTGATGCAGAGGCCGATGCCGCATTTTGGACCGAAAGCCTAATCGGTCTCTTGGTGTCGATTTTACTCGTGGCTGGAATCGCCCTCATTGAACCGCTGTTTGTGGAGCTCCATAAAGCCGAAGCGTTGCTCAGACGCGATAAGAAACGGCTGGAGCAGGTTGTCCGGCGAAACGAAGACGAGTTGCGCATCGCCCGGCAAATTCAGGAAAACCTATTTCCCGAGGAACCGCCCGACATCAAAGACTACGATGTCGCTGGGGCATCCAAACCGGCCGAGTGGGCCAGCGGTGATTATTTCGATTACATCCCTATGCACGACGGCAGCCACATCGTTGTCGTAGCCGACGTCAGCGGACATGGCATTGGCCCGGCGTTGTTGATGTCCGAAACGCGGGCTTTTCTCCGGTCCCTGGCTCAGACGCGCAACGACATTGGCGAAATCCTGACACTGGCCAATCATGCTGTCGCCCAGGATGTCGAAGAGGGACGCTTCGTGACCATTTTCATGGCGCGACTGGAATCGGAATCCTCATCCACGACATACACCAGTGCCGGGCATAACGCTTATCTGCTGCGAGCCAACGGCGAAGGGCAGGTCCTGAGCCCAACCGGCATCGCCTTGGGCATTGATGAAAACGCTGTGATGAACAACTCCCAGCCCATCCAACTGGAACGCGGCGATCTCATGCTACTGGTGACCGACGGGATTTTGGAGACAACCGATGCTGAGGGCACGCTGTTCGGCGAAGAGCGTCTGTTCGAAGTAGCGCGACAAAGTCGTGACGGCTCAGCGTTTGAGGTGGTTGAATCCATCTTCAAAGCTGCTGATGACTTTTCCGCCAGCAGCACTCAAAAGGATGACAATACCGCCGTGGTTGTCAAATACCGCTGAGGCACTGCGACTCCCGAGTCAGCGTCTGATCCGGCGCAACGAGTCGCTGAGTGCTTTGCAAAAACCTGAAATTTGGGATGCGACTGGCTTTGCCAGTGCTTGGTAACCACTTCAAACACTTAAAACTGGCGCTGGTAAAGCCAGTGGCAGACACCTCTAGGGTTTCCTCCCTGACAACGCGCTGCATCCGCGAGTTTTATTGCGTTTTTTTACATCAAACCACGGGCTGCATCTTAGATGGCTCGCTGAATGTAAAATCGCCAAAATCCCTGGTCGTGCAGCGCGTCGTTTTTACAAACTCTCGATGCGCAGTCAACGCGGCGACTAGAGAAAGATCGTGTCATTTAAGCAGTCGTGACGATCGTCGTTCCCCGTGGATTGCGCATCCTCATTGCGCAGATTGTCGACCGCTTCTATGACTTTCAAACGGTCGACTTCGGCGATAAGTGCCGAAACATGTTTGCGCCACAAGGGGTTGCAATACGCAGTCTCAAGGAGATGTTTGATTTCCGCCAATTCGGCGTCGGTCATGGGAGAGGTCATCGTGATCCGGCCCGCTGGAATTTTGAGAGAGATTTGTCAGGCTCAGAGCATTGCTGCGCTCCACCTGTACAATTGAGAGGCGGGATGACCTGTGCAGTTTTTGTGCCAGGATCAATTGAGATTGATCGCTTGCAGACGCAAGCAGCGCGTCGGGAGAGGTGAAGTGAATTTGACGGGAGCCTGTGGGAAAGGGACTGCGATTTATTCCCACCGCGCAGCAAGAAACGCCCGACAATGCGGGCGTTTCTCGACAATACGATTCCTCTGCGAAAACTCAATCTCTGTCGATCATCGGCGTCAATTGTGTTGCGGTTTTCGCGATCAGTTGGCTTGGCGGAGTTGGCGATGAGTTCCTGGGAAGGAAGGCACGATTTCCTTCCTCCCCAGGCATTCTACTCACGTTCGCAAAGCAGCCGATTTGGTTTGCAGCACTCAGGATGTTCATCCCAGCCAGCAGCTTTGTATCCGATAAACCAATCAGTCAACTAGGGAGCACAGCAGCCAGCAGCAGCCGGAGCACAGCAGTTGGCCGGAGCCGGGGCACAGCAGCTAGGAGCGGCTGGGGCACAGCAGGTGGCCGGTGCCGGAGCACAAGCGGCGGGGGCACAGCAAGTTGCCGGAGCCGGGGCACAGCAGGCCGGGGCACAGCAAGCGGGGGCACAGCAGCTGTTGCAGCACTTTTTCTTCTTGAACTTACGGCACATCTTTTTGAACCAACCGCACTTTTTCTTTTTGCAGCAGCAGGTGTTGCAGCATTCAACTGGAGCACAGCAGGTCGTCGGGGCGCAGCAAGTTGTGGGAGCCGGAGCACAGCAGGCGGCCGCGGGGGCACAGCATGAAGGCGCAGGCGCACAGCACGAAGGTTCGGGGGCACAGCAACCACGTTTGTGCTTACCGAACAAGCCGGCGTCGGCTTGGCTCGTGATGGCACAACAGATCATCAATGCCGCAGTAAAGGTCATCCACTTCATATCAGAGCATCTCCTAATTTTGCTAATGCGAACGTGAGCGACACCCTCGGTTCACAGGAGGCGAATCACGCCGTTGGTTCGAGGATTCTTGTCGCCCATCAAGTCATTTTGGGTAAGACACTATTTTTTTCGGCGATCTCACGAATCCAGGCACATCGAATATTGAGATCGGACCGTAATCGGGCGAATCCCGCTAGCGATGGGACGATTATTTCGATTGGCGCGATCTCTCCATGCACGGATATCCTCCGGAATACGTGCAATCGGCGTGACCCTATCTCATTGAACCGCGAGCCGATTCGCTAAGCCATTCCGAGCGATTTTCGCAGCACACAATTCGCTCCCTTTTGAGCCGATTCCCACCCCACAGGTCAAACAGGCCTTGAGAGAATCAAGCTTCTAGCTACCATTAACTAGGGAGAGTGTCCGCACGAGGACAAAACTCGCCCGCTGTTTTGTATTCCTCATCGAGGTCCCTTGGATGAACCGCGTACTTGCACTCACCCTGGCTTGGCTCGTTTTGGCATCTGGAGCCGAACTCCAGGCAGCACGCAAAACCGACCCCAAAGTCGCCGGTGCTGTCCAACGTGCCTTGGATTATCTCGCCCGCGAACAACGGCCCCAGGGTTACTGGGAAGCCCAACACTCCCAATACCGCGTCGCCATGACCGCCCTGGCGGGAAATGCGTTGCTGTGCGAAGGCTCAACCACCACCCGGGGAAAATACTCCCGGCAGATTCAGCTAGCCGTCGACTACTTGATCGAACGCTCCCGCAAGAACGGCCTGATCGGCTACCAAAACGATTACCACTACATGTACGGTCACGGATTCTCCATGCTGTTTTTGTCGCAGGTGTTCGGCGAAGAAGAGAAAGAACAGCGCCGCGAAGAACTCAAATACGTCCTCACCAAAGCTGTCGATTTTTGCGGCAAAGCACAAACCAAATCGGGCGGTTGGGGTTACGTCTCCGCAAAAGACGGTAACGATTTTGACGAAGGCTCAACCTGTATCACGCAGGTACAGGGATTACGGGCCTGTCGCAATGCCGGGATTCCCGTCCCCAAGGAGATCATCGATAAAGCGGTGACCTACATCGAAAAATGCACAACCAAAGAAGGGGGCGTGCAATACTCCATTCGCGGCGGCGGAGCCCGTCCTCCGATCACTGCAGCGGCGTTGGCCTGCATGTTCAATTCCGGCGAGTACGAGTCGGAATACACGAAGCGGCTGCTGGCCTACTGCAAAAAGAACCTCACCGTCACCGGCGGCTCCTCCCGCTCCTTCGGCCATTGGCATTACGCGCACTACTATTACGCACAGGTGATGTATCGGCTGGATGGCAACGAATGGGACAAATACATCCGCGACCTCAGCAACACCATTCTCCGCCGCCAATCGGCCGACGGCAGCTGGAAAGAGGGGCACGTGGGACCGGTCTACACCACAGCAATCAACGCCACAATCCTACAACTCGAAAACGGCTTCCTGCCGATTTACCAGCGCTAAGACTTCCAAAAAACTTAGCCACGGATTCACACGGATGAAACACGGATAAATGTCGTTGTCTCGCGTTTCACAAACGTGTCCTTCACTCTCCGTGCCTCCGTGGTGAACTATTGGCGACCACACAGCTAGTCATCTTGCGACTCAGCCGACTGCTTGACTTCGTCCCAAAGCGGCCCGTACACCTCCTTATCAAACGGCGGGCAACCGGTCGCATACTGGCCCAGTTCGTTGTGCTTGGCGCGCATCAAATTCGTGCAATACGAAAACGTGCGGCAGACCTTCTTGCGGTTGAGACTGCCGGTCTCCTGAAGCGTTTTGACGAAATCGGGATGCGACAACGTCGCTCGGCCAAAACCCACCAAGGCGATGCTGCCGTTGGCCACGTTGGCGGCGCCGACGTGCGGGGCGAAATCTTGCAACCAACTGTATCCGCTCCCCACAACCGGGACCTCCCCGACCGCTTGTTGGATGCGCCGCGAAATGCGAAAATGCCGCGCAATGCCGTCCAGCGGATGTTCGGGTGAGTGATAACCATCCACCGGCGGAAACTCCGCCGGACGGACGATGTGCGGATTCGCGTAAGGGTTGCCCATCGAAACACTGAGCAGTTGCATTCCCCATTGCTTCAGATTCTCCACCAACTGCACCGGTTCGTCGAGCCATTCCTCGCGATGATTCTCTGGGTTGGTTCCAAAAGCGACCTGCAGCGGTAACTCGTGCGGATACGGCTCGCCGATTTTGTCCTCGGCCCGGGAACGATAGGGAATCCCGTCGTACGCGTTGAACCGCGTCGCCAAAATCAGCTCCGGCACTTCCGCCGCAATCCGCTGGGTGATATTGCGAATCAACCGCGTCCGATTCTCAAAGCTCCCGCCATACTCGCCCGGACGATGCTTGGCCCCCAACAATTCCGACAGCAAATAGCGGTGGCATTGTTTGAGGTCGATGAAATCACAACCCACCTTGGCCGCCAACCTCGCCGCTGCCAAATATTGATCCTCGATGCGTTTCAAATCGTCATCGGTCAGCACCGGATACGACGCATCGATGAATTTCCCCGTCGATTTATCCAGCGTGATCGGATCGAGGATCGGATCGTGGCACACAATCTTTGGTTTGCGAAAACTAAATCGTCCCGAATGTGTCAGTTGCAAACCGAGTAACAAATCGGCATCGTCACCAACCGACTCACGATGCGCTGCCCGGCAATCAGCCAGCATTTTTTCCAACCCGGCGGCGTTGTCGTCATTGATCAACAACTGCCGCGAATTCATCCGCCCGTCGTCGGCGATCGCGGTCGCCTCGCCCCAGATCAATTTCGCGCCGCCGGCACCGAATCGCAGGTACCGTCGATAGGTCAGTTCATCGGGATGCCCATCCAACGTGCCGTCACAACCCTCCATCGGATGAATCGCAAACCGATTACCCACGCTGCGGTCACCAACCGCTACCGGCTGAAACAATGGCGCAAGGTCTTCGGTGGCGGGAATGTCATACCCCAACGTCGCCGCATCGGCGGTCACATCGCTGGGGGTCTTGTACTTAAAGAAGCGAGCCATAGAGGGATATCAATGCTAGGGAGAATGAACCGTCAGTTTTCAAACCAGTCGCTATAATACTCGCGCAACAACACATCGGCCATCCTATGCGAGCTGTTGCCCCTTTTTTCACATTGCATATTGAGTCTGTTCTACACGTTTGCAATCACAACCGATAGAATACAATTCGCACCGTGCAGACGATTCCACGGCTTTTCGACGCGACTTGTCCAACAGGAGGCAATCCATGACGGCCGCCGCTTCTCCCCCCTGGGTCGACGGACTGACGATTGGTGAGATGCTCCGCGAAACCGCGCGGCAATCTCCTGATGCCGACGCGCTCGTCTTTCCACAACTCGACCGTCGCTGGAGTTACGCCCAACTCGACGCCGACGTCGATCGCGTCGCCCGTGGTTTGCTGGCGCTGGGTGTCGATCTGGGAAGCCATGTCGCCGTCTGGGCGACCAATTGGCCACAATGGGTTTTACTGCAATTCGCCACCGCACGGATCGGCGCCGTATTGGTCACGATCAACCCCGCCTACCGCGCCTTTGAACTGCAGTACGTCCTCAAACAGGCCGACATCGATACGCTGTTTTTATTAGACAAATTTCGAGGTTCCGATTACCGCGCCATGCTGAATGAAGCGGCACCCGAACTGGCTGGCTGCGATCCGCAAAACGTGCAACTCAAAGACTTCCCCAAACTGCGGCACGTCATTGCCATCCAGGGCGAGCCAACTGTCGGCATGTCGAGTTGGGAGTCATTTCTCAAAGGGGCCGACGCGGTCTCAGACACCGAACTTTCCCAGCGAGAAAGCCATCTAAACCACGCAGACGCAATCAATATCCAATACACCTCCGGCACGACCGGTTTCCCCAAAGGGGCGACACTCACCCACCGCAATTTGTTGCTCAATGCCTACTACATCGGCCAGTGCCAACAACTAACTGCTGCCGACCGCATTTGTATTCCTGTACCCTTTTATCACTGCTTTGGCTGCGTGCTGGGCGTGCTGGGCGCCGCTGTGCGGGGAGCGGCGATGATCATCCCGGCCGAGCATTTTGATGCCGAAGCAACGCTCGCCGCAATTGCCACCGAACGGGCGACGTCAATCTATGGCGTGCCGACGATGTTCATTGCCCAATTGGATCACCCCACACGTTCGACACTCGATTTCAGTTCCCTACGGACCGGGATCATGGCGGGCAGTCCTTGCCCGATTGAGGTGATGCAGCGGGTTGTCGACGACTTGGGAGCCCGCGAAATTACGATCGCCTATGGACTGACCGAAGCCTCGCCGGTGATCACGCAAACCCGCACGGATGACCCCTTGGAATTACGCGTCAAAACCGTCGGCCGGCCGCTGCCTGATGTGGAGGTCAAAATCGTCGACCCGGCCACCGGCGAGGAATTGGGCGACGAACAACAGGGAGAACTCTGCGCACGCGGACACCTCGTCATGCTCGGCTATTATCAAATGCCCGATGCAACTGCGGCCGCCATCGACGATGATGGTTGGCTACACAGCGGCGACCTCGCCGTGCGGTTACCCAACGGCTATTACCGCATCACCGGCCGCATCAAGGACATGGTTTGTCGCGGCGGCGAGAATATCTATCCCCGCGAAATCGAGGAGTTCTTATACACCCACCCCGCTGTGGGAGACGTCGCCGTCGTCGGTGTGCCCGACGCAAAATACGTCGAAGAACTCGCTGTCTGGATCCGCCTCAAACCCGACGCAACATTGACCGAACAAGACGTACAACAATTCTGCCGCAGTAGCCTGGCGCACTATAAGGTGCCACGCTACGTCAAATTCGTCACAGAATTCCCGCAAACAGTGACCGGAAAAATCCAAAAATTCAAAATCCGCGAAACGATGATCGCCGAGTTGGGACTCGATGAGTCTGAAACAGCGTGACTAAAAAAAATCACCACGGAGGCACGGAGGACACGGAGACGGGAAGAGGCTGTAGGCTTTAGTCTGTAGACCATAGGAACGAGTGGGATCTGCCTTTCTAAGGCCTACAGTCTAGAGCCTACAGACTAGATTCCTCCGTGCCTCCGTGGTGAACGATTCCACAACCAAAAACGAATGCCCCTTCCATGATCCTCGGCGACTTTCAACTCACCACAATCTCCGGCGGCGTTTTTCGTATTGATGCGGGGACGATGTTTGGTGTTGTGCCTAAGGTCCTTTGGCAACGCGTGGTCGATGTCGACGCGAATAACCTGATGACTTCAGCGACGAATTGCGTGCTGATCGAAACTGGTGAAAAGACAATCCTCATCGAAACCGGTTATGGGTCCAAGTTTTCGGAAAAGAAGCGGCGGATCCATGGGGCTGAGCCGGGGGATCCGTTGGTTGAAAATTTGGCTGCTCACGGCATCGGCGTCGAGCAAGTCGACATGGTGATCCTTTCGCATCTGCATTTCGACCATGCCGGGGGAGCGACGCAATTGGACGATCAGGGAAATCCGCGCCCGACATTCCCCAATGCAACCTATGTCGCCCAGCGTTTGGAGTGGGTAAACGCCACGGCAAATTTCCCCGAACTGCAAGGCGCGTATCCGCAGGACAATTTGTTACCCCTTGCCGCAGCGGGACAGTTACAGTTGATTGACGGTGACGTGGAGATCGTGCCGGGGATCCGCGCCGAGGTCAACGGCGGCCATACTGCCGGGCATCAGTCGCTGTTCATTGAAAGTGGCGGAGAAACCGCCGTGTTCATCGGCGACATCTGTCCCATGGCGGCGCACCTGCCGCCGCTGTGGTGCATGGCCTATGACGTCGACCTGCTACAAACACGCCGCGCCAAGCCGCAGCTATTGGGCCGCATCGCTGAGCACGGTTGGTGGGCGCTGTTCGATCACGACCCCGAAATCGCCGCTGCCCGTTTGCAGCGCGATGCCAAACGGGGATTCGCCGTCGCTGAAGCATTGCCGCAACTCTAAACCATCGCAGCTAAGCGTCTCATCCGATTGACCAACATGGGTGCCAGTGTTTCGCAAGTCGCGCACTTATTTGATCTCGCACTGGCGGAGCCAGTGGCACCCCAAATATCCGGGTATGAGATCGTGCTACGTTGTGAAAAATCGAGTACTGCTACCGCCGTTCTCGACGATCGGTACGCGGATGGCGGTGGCGCAGCGGGGGCACCAACCGGCATAAGCGTCGCCGGCGGCGTTGGGGTAAATCCGCTGATAGACGTTGCAGCACTTCAGGTGCACCGACAAAAAAGGGCGACCCGTGGCAGCGGATGGTTTTGGCTTTTCATCCATGTTGAGCCTGCGAGATTCAATGAAAACGAATTGAGGAAAGTCGCACGACGGCGTGGAATTGTGCCTACGAAAAAAGCCGGACTCATCCACTCGTCCGGCTCTTCACAGTGTCTCTTGGGGGTTCAGTCGTCTTGAGATTCTTCGTCGATATTTCGCATTTCTTCGAGAACGACCGGATGCCATTCCATGTCCCGATCATCAGCGGAGACAAAGTTTTGCCGTGCCCACGTCCGCAAGCGAAGCTCCTCTACGAAATCGACATCCACCATTGTAGACGAATACATCCTCAGAACCTTTCCGACTAGTGCGACTGAGTTGTGAAAGACCAACTGCCGAGCCGTGCTCGACGTGCCAAACTGCTAACTGTCGTAGCTATTATCGTACCGATTCCGCCTTCACCCACAACCCGATTCCAGGTTTTTCAATCCAATTTCTGGGGAATAATTGACCAACGATTTCGCCGATATTACCGGTTTTGTTGACCTTTTCGCCTTCAAAACCGACTTGGCGCTGCCCGACAGCCGCGTTACGCTCCGTGCCCAACCTCGAACACTGCAACACCCAACCACGGAACCGTTGCTAGTCAACGGAGATCGATATGCGGACTTTTAGCGAATTGGCTGCTTCACGGCGAGACTGGATTGATCGAATTCTCATCCCCTGGTGCAAGCAGGCCTGCCGCCGCGATTTGCTCGCCGCCCTGCAGGATTGGCCCAATATCGCTGGCAAGGTCGATGCGGATAAAACCCTCTGGTTTTGGGCCTGGAGCCGGTTTCCCGATCTCGTCCACGACGAGTTATCCGGGATTGATGAGACAGTCAACATCGTCGTCACGCTGAACGATGGAACCACCGCCGCTGGATTCCCCGACGCCCGCGAAAGCGATCTCGGTCAACTGGTACTGTTAGCGACCACGCCTGACGCGGCGAATCGTGTCGAACAACTGGGACCGTTCTCCATCGACGATGTCGTCTCGATCACACGCCAGTAGCCGAAGGATTGCTCCTACCGGCTGCGGGATACGTCCGCTGGATTAACTCCGGAAAAAGACCCGTTCGGCCGTTTTGCGGAGAATCCATTCGCGGTCATCGGCTGTGAGGAAATTGAGCTGTTTTTCGATCAACTCGATCGATTGCAGGTACGTATGGTCGACCACTTGAAACGGACAATCGGTAGCCCACATCAACCGCTCTGGCCCATACGCATCGTACACCTGCCGAATCATCGGACCGAGATCCTTATAAGGTGGCGTTTTCTTGCCCAAGGCGTAAAACGCGGAAACCTTGACCGTCACGTTTTTGTGAACAGCCATGTCGCACAGGGCGCGCACCTCGGCTTCGCGAATTTTGCCATCGGTGCCGATGCGGCAGAGATGGTCGATGACCACCGGCGTATCGGGAAATTCCCGGCAAGTTTTGTCCAGCGAAGGTAACGCATCCGTATCGATCAGACAGCACATATTCAGATTTCGCTTCGCGCCAAAAGCGAACATCTTCCGCAGTCCCTCGTTGTCCAACCACCGCTCGACCGGTTGGTCCTTGGGATAGATGCGAAAACCGGTCACGCCCTGTTTTTGCAGTCGGCCCATCCGGATTTCCGGATCCTGGGCGTTTTGGTCAATGACCGCGACGCCCACAAACTGATCGGGAAACCGTTCGATCGTGTCCAGCATGTAGTCGTTGTCGTAACCGTAAAACGACATTTGAATCAACACCACGCGATTAACCCCGGCGGGCTTCATCTGCGCCTGTAACTCTTCAACCGTAAAACTGGGAGGCTGCATGTTCGCCCGCCGGAACCCGGCCGCCAACGGATAGTGTGCGGTATCGGGTGTCCAAATATGCGAATGGGCATCGATGTAGTTCATAGCGGCAGCCTATTCTTCAGCACTCGTGTTGTGGAGATATTTTTTGCGGAAATAGCGATCAACCAACTCCGCCGGCGGTGGGGGCGTCATCAGGGTCACGACATAGACCGCAATGAACGAAACGAACAGCCCAATCACCACCGGGTCGAAATCGAAGAGTTGATAAGGGCGGACGTTCTGGAAGAAATCTTCAAACATGAAGATGCCCGCCACATACATCGACAAGTGGGCCACAAAGCCCGCCAGCATTCCCGAGATCACCCCAGGTGCGTTGGCCCGCGGCCAATACAGGGTGAACACCATCGGCCCCAAAAAGCAGGCTGCCAGTCCGCCGCCGGTGTAAACAATGATGTCCTGCAGATACTGCGGTGGATTCAGCGCGCCGAGCATGGCCCCCGATCCCACGACAAACGTGCAGGCATAACTCAGCAGTTTGACCGTCTTTTCCGACGCCTTGGGATTGATGTTCCGCTGATAGATGTCGCGCACCACGGCGGAGGAAATCATCAACAAAAAGCTGTCCACGGTCGACATGACAGCTGCAAAGGGTGCTGCCACCAGCAGTCCCGCCAACCACAACATTCCCACATTTTTCGTCAACAGAATCGCCATCTCGGGCATGATGCGATCGGTCGTCGAGTCCATACCGGGAAGCAAAATCCGTGCACAGCAGAAGATCACCACCAGTGGGAAATAGATGAACGAAAAATACAACGTGACTGTAAAGATCGACCGTCGCAGCGTTGTCGAACTGTTAAACGCCATCAACCGGACCATGCTACTGGGTTGTCCGGCACCGGAGATTGCCCACATAAAGAAAAACGAAATTGCCAGTGAAAGGGGCAAAAATCCGTTTGAGTTGCTTTTGTGCGGACCGGGACCGACGACATACACGCCCCGCTTCCCAGCTCCAAATTCGTATTCGCTGACCTCAATGTCCGCCAGTTGGTATTCCACCGGTAACTGATCGGTGACGGGATCGCGTTCCAATTGGCCGCTGATACGGGCGATTTCCTCGGGTGTGGTGATCTCGACGACATCCACTTCCTGCACCTGGGTTCCCCCTGGTGGAATCGAGGTGTTTTTAGAAACGCGAAATAACCGCTCTTGCTGATCTTCACCCGGAGCCTTCAGCCAAGTTTGTGCCTGCAGTACGAAACTGTCCTGTTGTGGCTCAGAGAGTTGCAATGTCACCGTCCCAATCCGGGGAGGCGTCATTTTTGCCATTTCCTCGGTGGCATGCTGCATGCCGCCCGCTTGCCAAATGGCCAAGGGCAGCATAATCATCACCCCGATGACCATCACGACCCCTTGCATTACATCGGTCCAGACCACCGCGTGAAATCCGCCATAGGTCGTGTAGATAATCACGGCGACCCCGAATGCGAACAAGCAAATCAGATAGCCAGGATCTACAGCAGCCAAAAACGGCACACCAGCTGTCATCGCATTCACACTGGCAGTCGCGTTGTGATAAAGTTCGACATCGCTCAACAACGTCGTCAGAATCGTCGCCCCGGCTTTGAATTGCGCCACCAGGTTGAAGGTCATGAAAAACACGATAAGCAGCGTGGCTAAAATCCCAAACGCCGCGCTGTGAAAACGATCGCGTAATACATCGGGTACCGTAATCGAACCGGAGATGCGGGCGACTTGGTTGATCCGCTTGCCCAACAACCCCATGGCACAAATCGGCACGACCATGTAACTGCCGATCCACAGCGCCAACGTCCACCCGTGGGAATAAATCTTTGATGGAAAACCGGTGAAACTTCCCCCCGAGGCACTCGTTGCAGCAAACGTTAAGGCAAATGCCCACACGCCCAAACTACGACTCCCCAAGAAGTATTCGCTCATAAAGCTTTTGGATTTGAGCAGTTGGTTCGACATTGCCGCCAACCCGAACACGGCCAGCGTATAGGCCAGAAACGTGTACAGGGCTGCATTGGAACCGGCTGCTAAAACCGGTGTGATATTTAGTCCGTCGCTCATGCGTTTGCTCCCTTTTGTTCCGCTTCCATTTCGGAGATTTCCTCAGCGAGGTCACTTCCTTCGTTTGCGACACCGAGGTCGTCGTCCTTCATGTAAAAGAAGCAGAACCAAATCGTAAACACATTCGAGAGCAGCCAAGGAACTAAGATTCCCCAGCAGACCCAGCTGGGAACACCCATGTAGGTCGAGAAGGTCTCCGGATTGAATTCCTCGTCACTCGGCGGATACCCATAGAGGTAGCAGTAGGGAACGGACCAAGCTAAGCAAGCGACCCAGACACCAAATATGATCCATGCCTCGCGGCGGGCATTGAGAAAGACCGGGTCATACGGTTGATCATCGCGAGCTGGCTCGCGGGAGACTGCATTCATAATTATTGTTGGTCCCCGGGACTCTCCTTGGTCGTAGCATCAATAGATTATCAAATGATGATTGTAATGACGCCGGCGCGTAGTTGCAAAAGGGATGAGGTTGAACTTTTTCGCCGAATGGCAGCTCGATCCTCTGCTGTGTTCATGGTTACTCCTAGCATGGCTGGCGGACGGATCGACACGAAAGGTGCATATTTTCAAGTTTTTTGTTGTCATAAGCTGTTATTGTGGTACAAACTACTGCACCTAGCGGTTGTCGGTTTTGACAATGACAGCATGATGTTGTGTCCCATGTGGCACTTCAGATACAAGGACAGTCCTGGAAAGAGGCTCTCCAAAATTGGTTGACCTCTCTCCGATTTCCAACCACGTCGCGATTTTTAAGGTGATGTCTCCATCGCCAATTGCAACGTAAATGAATTCGTTCTGCTCCTGCAAAACGAATTATTTTGCCCGGCTCGCATCGTCCTGCCATCCCGCAATGGGATTGTCCACTTTCTACCTATCTAGTCACCGCCGTTTCAGCGGTATTCCTAAAAGTAGTTTCATAACCCTCTGGCGCGTCTCACAGACACTGATCTGAAAGTTTCGAGAATAAGCGCAACCCGTTTTTGAAACTGGTTTTAGAAAAGTTCGCCGGTAATCTTCCGTAGCGTTCGACGATCATCACATCTCAGAGACAATCTCAACAAAGTTCAAGGATTGAACCTTTGGCGTAGGAGAACCGCATGAATTGCAATCTTTCACAGTTTCATGCGCCCCGTCCGGATTCAAAGTGCCTGGAATTACTCCAGAGCACCGCACCAGCCTCGCACCCGGATTGTGCTGCGATCTACCAAAAAATTTCAGGCATCAAGATCGAATTTGTTGCCTGCGAAATGTTTTCCGTTCCCGCCGCCCAGGAAAAAATTCTAGCGCCGGCCCCACTTGCCCAGGACACGGCCCATGAACGATTCCTGAACGAATCGGTCAAGAAACCCCCGTCCGGCATCCCTCCCTATCTGGCGAGTCTCTACGAGACACCGCTACTGACTCCGGAACAGGAATTCCACCTGTTTCGGAAGATGAATTTCTATAACTTCCGGGCCGCCGAGTTGCGTGACTCCGTCGAAGCCGCACCCGCCACTGCCACTTACCGGCAACTCGATACCATCGAAGGGCTACTGCAGCAGGCACACGCGATTCGCAATCAAATTGTGCAAGCCAACCTTAGATTGGTGGTTTCGATCGCCCGCCGTTTTGTCGATGCGGCCAATTCGTTCGAAGATCTCGTCAGCGAAGGAAACGTGCCTTTGATTCGCGCCGTCGAAATCTTTGACTACACGCGCGGCTACCGCTTCAGCACCTATGCCACTTGGGCGATTCGTAACAGTTTCGTACGGCTCACGCCGCGCAGTCGGCGGCGTTCGGCGCGGTATCTCACCGGGACCCAAGAGTTATTCGACGAATTCTCCGACGCAGGCATCAGCCCGACCGAATACGAACGCGAGCACCGTCAAATGACCACACTGGTCTCCAGCATGCTAGCCAGTCTCGACAACCGCGAACGTTCGATCGTCATGTCCCGTTTCGGCCTCGATGGATCGGGAACCAAAAAGAAGTTCCGCGAAATCTCCAGCCAATTGGAAATCAGCACCGAGCGGGTCCGCCAGATCGTCGCCCGCGCCTTGGCTAAACTCCGCACGACCCTCGCCGAATCCGGCAACGACTGCTTCGATCTCCACTAGTTGATTCGAGGTACAGGTGTGAGGAAATATAGCCTGAGTGAGTGTGCGGCTGTTGGTTATTTTCCGATTCTGAATCGTATGCTGTGATGATTGGAGTTGGGATCATCAGTCGTCCTAGGTGAAAAAGGTGCGTCGCGACGCATCCTGCGGGCTCAGCTTGTGACCTTTCAATTCCCTAGGTACGATTCACTGCGTGCTCTATTTCCTTTCGGCTACAGGTCATTTCTTTGTTTCGCAACGCCATGAACGACGATCGTCCCCACGCTGCCTCGCCGTCCTCTGCCCGCGCTGCTGCCGATTGGCGGAACCGTATCATCGTGATGGTCTTGATTATCGCGGGCTTGGCCGCAGTCAGATATGCCATTTACGTAAGCCAACAATCTCCCAGCAACGAGAACCTCAAACGGGCCACGCTGGCGTTGTTGAATGAAGATTACAACGCCGCCGAACGTCATGCGAACCTAGTGCTGGACGATCAACCGCATTCCGGCCGGGCACTACTGATCGCCGGTGAAGCGGCCGCCAAACTCCGACGTTATGGCGATGCGGTCAATTATTATGGGCGGATCCCAGAACAGGATCCGGCAGCCCCACTGGGACTTTCCGCCGCGGCCGACATCCTCCTCAAGAGCGGACAACTTTCCGAAGCAGCGGCGCGGCTACGTCGTTTGATTTTGATCGATCCTGCCGATCATCGCGCAGCACGGCAGATGGCCTTTGTGCTGGATGTCTCCGGGCAACGTTGGGCCGCGGAACGGTATCTCTTTCAATTGGTGCGAACCGGCAATGCCAACTTGGACGAACTGTTGCTATTAGGCGACCGCCGCACGTTGCTCACCCTACCACGTGACGAGGAAGTCGATGACTCTCGCTCCGCGGTCGATCCCTTCGTCGTACTAGCACTCGCCAAACAGGCGGTCCGCCGACAGGAGTGGGACGTTGCAGAGCCATTGCTGCTGGAATTGATCGTCAACTCTCCCAAGCTGATCGAAGCCCATGCGCAGTTGGGAATCCTGCGGCAGGAATTCTCGCCATTAGCCGCTTGGCAGGCTTGGCAAGCGGCGTTGCCCTCCGAAGCGGACCAACATCCTGATATTTGGGTCGTGCGAGGAAATCTCGCCGTACAAACCGGCAACATACAAACGGCTGCCCGTTGTTACTACGAAGCGCTGCGCCTGGATCCGAATCATCGTCAGGCAAACTACCTGCTGGGCCAAACATTGACCTCCTTGGACCGCGCCTCCGAGGCAGCACCGTTTTTTAAACGCGCCGAACTGGTGCAACAATTGGAACAGGTATTGTTTGAGATCTACCACGCAGCCGACCGCACCGCCGATCCGGAACTGTTGCGCCGTGCGGCCGAACTCAGCACAGCGGTCGGCCGTTATTGGGAAGCGTACGAATGGGCGAACCATGCCGTGGCTGCCGGTGCCCCGTTGTCGTGGGCGACTCCTTTTTTGGAGGAGACTGAAGTCGCGTTGAATACGATTCCCCCCCGAACCCATCGCCCAGCGACACCGGTTTCTGATATCAATCTGTCGGAATACCCGTTGCCCCAGAGCGATGCGACGAACCCCACCGAGGATCGCCGCCCGTCGCTGGCCAACAGTACCGCCACGATCACTTTCGCCGATGTCACCTCAGCAGCCGGCATCCACTTCACGTATTTCAACGGAGGGAACGCCGCTCAAGAAACGAAAAAGATGTACGAATTCACCGGCGGCGGCATCGCCGTGTTGGATTACGATAACGATGGCTGGCCCGACATCTATTTCACACAAGGCTGCACCTGGCCGCCGGTTGCCGGCCAAACCGAATATCTCGACCGCCTGTATCGCAATCGCGGCGACGGCACGTTTGAGGATGTCACCGCTGCTGCCGGGATCGTCGAAGACCGTTTTAGCCAAGGCGTCACCGCGGGCGATTACAACAACGACGGCTACACCGATCTCTACGTTGCCAACATCGGCCGCAACCGTCTCTATAAAAACAATGGCAACGGCACGTTCAGCGAGGTCGACGACTCAATCGTTACCCAGGACGAGGCCTGGACCACTAGTTGCGCAATCGCCGATTTCAACGGCGACGGCCACCCAGACATCTATGCCGTCAACTACCTCACCGCTGCGGACATCTACGACGTGGAATGCGAGTTCCCCTCCGGCTATCGCGGACTATGTCCGCCACAACGATTCGAGGGACAACAAGACCGTCTGTTCCTCGGCACCGGCGACGGGCAGTTTCGCGACGCCACCGACGAGACTGGTATTGGTGTCCCCAACGGAAAAGGTCTGGGGCTATTGGTCGCTGATTTTACCGGGAACCAACGACTGGACATCTTCGTCGCCAATGACGGCGTCGCCAATTTCTTTTTTCGCAACACCACCCCCACCGACAGCCAGAAATTACACTTCACCGAACAAGGACTCGCCTCGGGGACTGCTTTGAATTTCGAGGGGGTTGCCGAAGCTGGTATGGGCATTGCCTGCGGAGATGTGAATGGCGACGGGCAGCTCGACTTGTTTGTCACCAACTATTATCAGGAATCCAACACGCTGTATCTGGGTCGCGGCGCCGGATTTTTTGAGGATGCTACCCGCCGCGCCGGCTTGCATATTGTGAGCTTGCCGTTTCTGGGATTCGGTACGCAGTTTCTCGATGCCGACCTGGATGGTGACTTGGATTTAGTGATCGCCAACGGCCATGTCGACAATCCCCCCGGCGACCCCAAACCGTATCACATGCGTCCGCAACTCTTCCGTAACGACGGCGCAGGCCGGTTCCAGGAATCGGCAGCGGAAAACCTCGGCCCCTACTTTCAAGCCGCACATCTCGGTCGCGCTCTGGCTAAGATTGATTTCGACGGCGATGGCCTGGAGGACATCCTCATCTCTCATCTCGACGCACCGGTCGTGCTGCTTAAAAACACAACCCAGCGTCCCGGCAACTCCCTCCGCCTCCGCCTCCGTGCGACCGGGTCCCCCGTCGACGCCTTGGGGGCAACCGTCATGGTGACCGCGGGTAAAAAAACTTGGCAACGACAACTCACCGCTGGCGATGGATACCAAGCCAGCAACGAACGGCAACTCGTTTTCGGCCTGGGCCGGCACTCGACCATTGATCGCTTACAAATCCACTGGCCCTCCGGCCATGAACAAGTCTTCACGGACATCGCTGTTGGTCAAACATTAGAAATCACTGAAGGCGAAGCTCCCCAACCGATCGCGCGAAAACGTCCCGCGGTTGAAACGGCCAAGTGATTGTTCACAGTGCGCCCCGCCGAGCGCACAAAAAAACCGCTTGCAACTGCAAGCGGCGTTTCCACGATTGTCCCAGCGCGACTACGACGGCGAGAAGCCCAAAAATATCCCGGCTACAATGGGAGCGATCGACGCGATTTGCAACAAAAACGGCCGGCCAGCTTTGTTCCAATGGATGACCAAAAAGAACAACGACACAAACGGCAGAAACAAACAGCCCAAGCCCCACAGGATGTTTTCCGAAAACGCTTCAAACAAAAACCAAAGCCCGCCGACAATGCTGCCCAGCATGCCGAGATAAAACAACGTCATTCCCAAGATTTCCATGCGATGTTCCTAATTGATTAAGAGCTGGAGAGATTTGCCTAGCGAAGCGAGAAAACGGCGCAGCATCTCCTCGCACAAGTCACGCTGAAACGTATGTCGCGGGAGCGTATCCCGCAGAGTTTTTGCGGGATTGGCACGTCACCTCACGGAGGCGAGGAACGGTTATGCGGAATTTCCCGGCAATGCGGTATCAATTGTTGATAGCTCTCGTCAGTCCGGTGGCTGCCTGCCGCAGCCCGAAAGAATTTGGCCGAAGGCCATGTAGACCGCTGGCAATGCGGTCTTGTGAATTTGGCCGTTGGCCAAATCGGCCGAATGGATGTTTAGTTGAATTTATTGCCGGGTTGTGCGACCTCCACGATTGATTTGGGAAGCACTTGTCTTCGCGCGAAGGGGCCCCATAGGTCAGCAATCACAAATATCGATATACAACTCCTTCGAATTCCCGTATATCTAAGGATATGTCAGTAGCGAGCGCCGCCCCGAAACTTCCATTTGGATGAGGAAGAGATGCTGATTAAAACCAAGCGAAAACTGTTATGGATCGCGCTGATCGGCACGATGCCATTCTTAGTTTTTACGATGATTTGGGGTCTGTTCCTATTGAACTGTTTCAACCCCATGCAACTCGCTTTCATCTCAGATTTCGAGATCGAGAATAAAACGCAACAGCCTATCTGGGTCACACCGGTGGGGACATTCAACTCCGGCATCAAGGCTGTGTTACCGCAATCAATGGCGGCTTTCCCAGCGATTCCCGCATGGCATTCTCGTGACCTACCGATCGCTCCAGGTGCGCGCCGCCGTGTCTACTATGATTGGGACGACATTAACTTTTCGGAAATCGTTGTGCGTGACGCGGTCGGTACGGTCGCCGTACAGCTTGTTGATGCCCACCCGCCCACAAAAGATTACTATGCCAACAAAATGGATCTCTATGAGATATCCGACATTGGAACACTTCCGACACCAACTCCCGCTGTGACGAAAGCCGTTTCACCTCCGCCACACCAAACTCTTTTTTGGACTCTTGCCGTGTGCGGGCTGTTAGCCCCATTTCCCTTAATCTGGATCCGGCGACAGTTTCGACGCTTGCCAAAAATGCACGCGTCACCAATCAGTTGAAACTGCGGCGTCGGGAGAACTGTCGATGTTAGTGCTTACCCGCGAGGTGGGGCAAAAGGTGATGTTCAATGGCGACATCGCGGCAACGGTGTCGGTCATCGGACGCGACTTTTGCGACGTAAACATTAGTCATCGCGATGGTCGCCCGATTAGCAACGTGACTCTTCGTATTGGGATGAGCCGCCAGGAATTGGCGCACGGCGTGTGGGGTCACCTTGTCAGACTGACAGCTCAGGAAAAGGCTCATTTCGCTTTTGAAATTCCTGAAGGAGTCACGTTCGCACGCGAAGCATAGGGCCGGACGATCAGATGCAGCCCGGAATAATTTGGCCAAAGGCCTCTTTCCACCTTAGCCTCGGCAACGCCCCAGGTGGAAGAATCAATGGTCCCCGTTTGGCCGAAGGCCATGTTCAACGCTGGCAATCCGGTCTGATGAATTTGGCCGGTGGCCAAATAAATGTTTGGTTGGGATCGCATTCCTGGGACGATGCCCCAGGCTAGGGTGTCGAATGGCCGTTGGCCATTCTTTGCATGGAACGCCTGATGTGCTAAACGACGTGCCTCACACATTATCAAATGACATGTTCATTCCCCGATACATCCGCCGCAACGGAACTGGTTCGACGACCTAAATACTCGCCCATCAACATACAACACGGCGATGTTCCGGTGCGGAAAATCATCGGCTGCGGCGGCGCGATCTGGGCGAGGGATTATCGCTATCAGTGAGCGTCACAGTGACACCGGTAGACGCGCAAATCAACGCGTAACAACCATGAAGAACAGGCGAATCGACGACGCGCTATGTGCAGAGAAGATTGGCTCGTAAACCGCCGCTGTTGGTCGCCATGGGGCGTGGACAGCGAAAAACGATGGTTTTTCCCTGTTTTCTGCGGGAAAAAGGCGGAAATTCGTGTGAGTGTACATTGACAACTTGCTTGCACGAGACTTAACTACTACACCAATGACGCTTGATATTGCGGGCGCAACGGCGAATTGGCCTTGGATGGGCGAGTGGAATTCGTTGCCGTGAAATCAAGACAAATGAGATTACCCACCAGTGTTGCGGTATCCGCTTGACCCCGATGGAATAGGAGCAAACATGGCGAAGAAAGCAGCAACCCTGAAGCCGTTGACCAAGACCGAGATCCTCGCTTCCTTGGCAGAATCAACCGGCTTGACGAAGAAGGAAGTCGGCAGCGTTCTTGAGGAACTTGGCAGTCTGATCGGTTCGAGCCTTGGCAAAAAAGGCCCGGGCGTGTTCAACGTTCCCGGCTTGATGAAGGTCAAGGTTGTCCGCAAACCGGCCACCAAAGAACGCGAAGGCATCAACCCCTTCACCAAAGAACCACAAATCTTCAAAGCCAAACCAGCACGCAACGTCGTCAAGATTTTGCCGCTCAAGGGATTGAAGGACATGGTCTAAGCGACCGTTTGGCAACGTGCCAAACTACGGAATCAACCTGAAAGCCCATTCCGCAACGCGGTATGGGTTTTCTCTTTGGACTGCTGCAATCGACCGAACAGGAACGACTCATGCCCAAGCCGCTGGTGGTCATTAATGTCGTCGGACTGACGCATGAACACCTCGGTCCGCACACTCCCAACATCACAGCGCTCGCTGCCGAGGGATTTGCCCAACCCATGGGGACGGTCCTCCCCGCCGTCACGTGTTCCGCGCAAACCACGTTGCTCACCGGGCTATTGCCCCGCGAGCATGGGATTGTCGGCAACGGCTGGTATTTTCGCGACCTCTCCGAAGTCTGGTTGTGGCGGCAGTCGAATCGTTTGGTGCATGGTGAGCGGATCTACGAAGCAGGCCTCCGCCGCGATCCCGCCTATTCGACCGCCATCATGTTTTGGTGGTACAACATGTACGCGCGGGCCAATTGGTCCATGACGCCCCGTCCCAGTTATCCGGCGGATGGCCGCAAGGTCTTCGACTCGTATAGCCAGCCGCCGGAGTTGCGCGACCGTCTGCAAGAAAAGTTCGGCGTGTTTCCCCTGTTGCGTTTTTGGGGAGCGGGGGCCGACATCACCAGTTCGCGCTGGATCGCCGAGGCCTCCGTCGAGGTGATGACCACACACAGCCCATCACTCACGTTAGTTTATCTACCGCATCTGGATTACAACCTGCAGCGACTGGGACCGGACGACCCCGCTATCGCTGAAGATTTGAAACTGGTGGATGCCGAAGCGGGCAAGGTGATCGACGCGGCCCGCGCCCGCGGCGCGGAGGTCGTGGTCCTTTCGGAATATGCGATTACATCAGCACAAAAACCGGTCCATATCAATCGCGTCCTGCGCGATTCGGGGTATCTGCAAATTCGCATGGAGCCGCTTGGCTGGGAAACGTTGGACTGCGGAGCCTCCCGCGCGTTTGCCGTCGCCGATCATCAAATCGCACACGTCTATGTGGAGCGTCCCGAAGATATTCCCACCGTCAAAAGTCTGCTGCGCACGACCGACGGCATTGAACTGGTACTGGACCGGGAGGAGCAAGCAGAGTTCGGCATCGACAACGCTCGGTCGGGAGAGTTGGTAGCCGTCGCTGCGCCGCAGGCATGGTTCACCTACTACTTTTGGCTGGATGACGAGTTGGCACCTGACTACGCGCGAACGGTCGACATTCACCGCAAACCAGGCTACGACCCGGTGGAACTGTTTCTCGATCCGAAACTGCTTGCGCCCAAATTGCGCATCGCCTCCCGGCTACTCAAGAAAATGCTCGGCTTCCGTTACTACATGGATGTCGTCGGACTGGATGCAAGCATCGTCCGCGGCACGCATGGCCGACTCCCCACGCCTGGACGCGAAGCTGCCGAAGCTCCCGTCTTTATCAGTTCGTCCAAAGCAATTGAACGCAGCGATATCCCCATGACAGCTGTGAAGCAGATGCTGCTCGACCTGCAATTCAAATAGTGCTCTGTTGAAAGTGAAACAATAACGCGCCGGGTGCCACTGGCAGCTTGCCCGCCAGTGCGTTACAGAGGCAATTTCCCAAGCAAACCGGCCGTTCAGAGCAGCATCACTCGTAGTTGTACTTCACCACCCAGGGGTCCTTGGTCTGCTCCTGAAACGTCCGCAGCTTCGCCTGCAACTCTCGCAGCTCATCCGCATAAGCGGGATTGTCCGCGAGGTTCTCGATCTCTTTGGGATCTTCAGCGATGTTGTACAGCTCGTGACGTGGGCGATGCAGATAGGCATCGACGCTCCGACTGCCATAATAGGAATCCTGCCGCTTGAGCACGCCTTGCCACGTCAGCGAGTCATGCAGATCCGAAGCGAACGGAAACGGCAACTGGTGCGCCAGATTCAACACGTACTTAAACTTTTCGGTGCGAATCACCCGCATCGGATAGTACATCGTGATCTCGTGAAACGTGTGCGACCCGAACACCTGATCCCACCCCTCAGGTTGTTCCTCCTCCAACACGGGTAAGAACGAGCGGCCATGCAATGGGTAATCTGGCCCAGCTGCTCCGGTGAATTCGAGAATCGTTGGCACCAGATCGACCCAACTCACCATCGCCTCGGTCCGCACGCCGTGCCGTTTCTGATCGGGAGACCGCACGACCAAGGGTAGATTCATTCCTGGGTCATACAGATTCGTCTTAGCTCCGGGGAAAGGGATGCCGTTATCGCTCAGATAAATCACGAGAGTATCGTCCGCGTGCCCCGTGTTCTCTAAAGCCTGCATCAACCGCCCCAGACCTTGATCGGCGCGATTGACCGCTTGGTAGTACTCGGCCAACTCCGCGCGCGACTCCGGGCTGTCGGGCAGATAGTGCGGCACGATGACGTCGTCGGGGGAGACCTTGTTTTCCTTCACGCCAGGATACTGCCGGTTGTTTGCAAAACCGACGCGGGCACGGTGTGGATCCGCTGTGCAGAAGTAAAGGAAAAACGGCTGGTCATCTTTTTCACGGATGAACTTCTCCGCATTTTCCGCCATCTGCACGGTGCTCCGCGCGCCGCCGTTGAGTCCTTTGTTGGCATACGTCTCGAAGTGATACGTCGCTTCGGGCTGCACGTGGTACTTGCCGATTGAGCAAGTGCGATACCCCGCCTTGGCCAACAGGACCGGCAGGCTTTTCACGAATTTCAACGTATGGAAATTGTGGTAGCTATGTTGATGCCCGTATTGCCCGTTGGCGTGATTGTGCAATCCACTGAGAATCACCGACCGGCTGGCGCTGCAACTGGCGGTCGTGCAAAATGCCCGAGTGAACAATGTCCCCTCAGCGGCCAGAGCATCAAGATGTGGGGTGGCAATTTTATCGTTGCCATAACAACCCGCATCCAATCCTTGATCGTCTACGACCATCATCACCACGTTACGTAGCGGTGCAGCGACAGCGGTCGAACAGCTCAGCACAATCGTGATTGCAACCGCGGCGATCAATCGAAGCATGAACGGGCCTTTCCAAAAACCTGACGGCAATAATTGCTCGCATTGAATGGCGGTAAGTTTCCTACTGAGTCGAATGCGATCACAGTTTGTCCCCCAAAATGGGTGCCACTGCTGGCTTGTCCAGCAGTGCAAATAGCACAACTAGTAAAACACTGCTGGCAAGCCAGCAGTGGCACCCGATTACCGGGCAATTTCTAGTTTTTCGAACGATTGTTAGCCGTTCGGCTTAAGCGTTCAAACGTGCTGAAATCTCGGCGACAACGTCGGCCAATGGAATTCGAGATTGTTCCAACGAATCGCGATCCCGCAGTGTCACGGTGTTGTCCTCGGCCGTTTGGCCGTCCACGGTGATGCACCACGGTGTGCCGATTTCGTCTTGCCGTCGATACCGCCGGCCGATGGCCGCCTGTTGGTCGAACGTGCAGGCGATGCCGGCTTGTTTCAGATCGCGATACAGCGCAGCAGCCGTTTCGGGCATGCCGTCTTTTTTGATCAACGGAAAGACGGCGACCTTAATTGGGGCCAATTGCGGATGAAATTTCATATACACCCGCGTTTGCATCTTGCCCTTTTCGTCCGGCTGCTCGTCCTCTTGATACGCTTCGCAGAGAAACGCCAAGGTCGCTCGGTCCGCACCGGCGGCCGGTTCGATGACGTGCGGGACAAATCGCTCACGGGCCTGATCGTCGAAGTACCGCAGGTCCTTGCCGCTGCCGCGATATTTCGGTTGGCCATGCTCATTTTGTTCGACAACCAACTCTTGGTTTTCATCGAGCACCAACTTGCCTTCCATGTGAGAACGCAAGTCAAAATCGGCGCGGTGTGCGACGCCCTCCAGTTCGCCATATTCGCCATCGCTGAGGAACGGATAGGCATATTCGATATCCGCAGTCCCCACCGCATAGTGCGCCAACTCTTCGGGCGTGTGATCCCGCAAGATCAGACGATCCCCCGCCAGGCCGTATTTCACATACCACTCGTACCGTCGGTCGCGCCAATATTCGTACCATTTGCGTGAATCATCCGGATGGCAGAAAAACTCCATTTCCATCTGTTCAAATTCCCGCGAGCGGAACGTGTAATTCCGCGGCGTGATTTCGTTGCGGAAACTCTTGCCAATCTGGGCAATGCCGAAGGGCACCTTGACCCGGCCGCTATCGACCACGTTTTTGAAGTTCATAAAGATGCCCTGCGCCGTCTCGGGCCGCAAAAAGGCGGTGCCTTCTTCACCCGCCATTGCGCCGACGGTCGTCTTGAACATCAGATTGAATTCGCGGGGGGGCGTCAATTCACCACGACATTTTGGGCAACCGGCCGCCGGTCCCCCCAGAGGCGCTTCGTGCAAATACTCATCCAGGCTCATCGTCACCTGTTCGCACTCAATATCGTCGCCAAATTCCTTTTTATATTGACCCACCGCTTGATCGAGCCGTTTCGACTGAGTTTTGGACAACCCGGTGCCTGTTTCCGCATCGACGATAAACGTTTCACAAGCGACCGGTTTTTTATCACCAGTGACTCGCCGAACCGCCACCGTCACATGATCCACGCGAAAACGGCTTTTGCATTCTTTGCAGTCGACCATGAAGTCGTGAAATAGATCGTAATGCCCCGAGACCTTCCAGACCTGCGGATGCATGATGATCGAGCAATCCAAGCCGGTCATCGAAAACGACGACGGGGCCCCCTCCAGCACGCTCAATTCGTCGTGCCGCGTAATCATATCCTTCCACCACGCCTCTTTGACGTTGCG
Organism: Symmachiella dynata; assembly: GCF_007747995.1. Lineage (NCBI taxonomy): Bacteria > Pseudomonadati > Planctomycetota > Planctomycetia > Planctomycetales > Planctomycetaceae > Symmachiella > Symmachiella dynata. The sequence continues at coordinate 6,604,622 of NZ_CP036276.1, forward strand.
TTTCAATTCCACGCCGAGCGGACCGTAATCCCAAAAACCGTTCAGCCCACCATAGATCTCCGAAGACTGAAAAATAAAACCCCGCCGCTTACAGAGGGCGACAATCTTGTCCATTTCCTTGGCCATGCTGATCTTTCTGTCTCGAAATCGTTTGCTACGCTGATGTACGGCAGTGGTCCACCACGGAGGCACGAAGCTACAAATAGGCTGTAGACTTTAGACCCTAGGCTTTAGGAAAAGCATAAAATGCCAACCCTAAAGCCTACAGCCTAAGGCCTATAGTCTAGTTTGCTCCGTGGTGAATTTTGTTTGTTTAAACGGCCCCAGCCCACATTCTAGTGCGGTCGGGCGGATTCACAAGCACTCGTTGGCGGGTGGATTAATTCGCTGGTTTCAAACCGGAGGGCAGATGCCACAGCGAGTTGAAAACGTCGGCGAATACGGTCTCTTCCTGGTATTGGTCGCCCTCTTCGTCCCGCGTGAATTTTTGCACGGCAATATCTCCCAATCGCGGAAACAACCAAGAATTGGAAGATTTGAAATCCTTTTCGTGCATCGTGTGGCCGGAATTGATGACAACGTAGCGCCGCGGGTTCAACGGGTTGGGATAGACCAACGACAGCCCGTGCAGGTTCGGGTCATAGTCGACACCCTCGACCGTAATTTTGTCCTCAGTCCATTGAACCGGTAGTTTGGCAAGCACTTTTGCCAATAGGGAATTCGAACCGGGATCGCCAAAGAGCACCAGGTTTTTGTTCGCGATCATCTCCTCGGTGACCTGTGTGTCGTCGACGATGAGCACTTTGCCCCGCAGCCATTTGTCGAACTCCGCTGAAAACCGGTCCAGCGTCCAGGTGGCCCAATCATGATTCGCTTGCGACCATGGCTTGCCGGTACCCCGCACGCAGACAAACGGTTCCATAAAGGCGTCATCAATCGGGCCTTGCAGATCGTGGCGTTTGTGCAGATCAGGATTTTCCGCAAACCTTGCCGCTTGGTCCGCGGTCAGTTTTCGCCATTGCCCCTCCTCGAGAACCAGCGTCGCCCAAACCACTTCGTCGGTTTGCGGCGGCTCGAAGCTGATGGAACTGCCGTCGATGATCAGATTCGGCGAAATACGGGGATCAACTCGCAGCGCGCTGACGTTGGTCGTGGTGACCTTCAACGTGTCGTCGGCAACGATTTCGGAGGTCACAGTCGCCGGTTGATAAACCAGCGGCATCTCCTCAATCGTCAGCCATTCGCAACGATTGTATTTCAGCGAATAAGTAATGAAGCGGATCTCCTTTTGTCCCGGCAGTGCAGGGCGGCCTGTTTGGGAATGCAGGCGATGAAACTCCATGAACTTCTTCAGGCTCTCCGGATCAAACTTGTGCCCCATCCCCGGGCCGATCAATTGCGCGATGTTCACCCCATACTTCTTGGCGGCTGCCACGCACATTGTGCTGGCGAGCAACTGCGCGTCCTTTTCGCCGCCATAGGTGATCACCGGCACATTGTCGGCATTGAGCGCATAGTCGACGGCATCATAAATGTGCAGCAGATAATGTTGATGGGGTGGCCGGAGTTCGGTTTGTTTTTGGTACGTATAGAAATCCACAAACCCCGCACCCGCTCCCACGGAGGACCACAGCGACGGATGATGCAGGCCCAAATGCCATGCGCCCGCTCCCCCCATCGAAAACCCCCACAACGTGATGCGGTTGTCGTCGATGTTGTAGCGGCTTTTCACGTCGGCGATCGCCTCGAACACATCAGTCTCACCCGCCCAGCGATAGGCGTTGTTGGTTCGCCCATAGACGTCGAGTTGAATCCAATCCTGCCCACTCTCCGGCGGACGGTTGTCGTGTTGCTTGATGAATGAGACCTCATTCATCCGGCCATTGCGGCCGTGCAATTTGACGTACAGCGGCCATGCTTTGTTCGATCCGGGGGTATAATTCTGCGGCATTGACAAAGCATACGGTTGGACCGACTCGTCCACACGCGAAACATAACCCCGCGCCGTCGTGCCGATTTTGGTCATCCAAGGCGATTTGCCTGCTGCCAGTTCACGGACCCGCTGTTGGCCTAACTCGAGCACCGCCAACGTCTGTTTGGCGTAGTTCTCACGATAAAACTCACTGTGCCGCGCGATCCAGTCCGCCGCCTTAGAATAAATTTGCACATCAGCCATCAATTGCGGACCAATTTTTTGCGCATCGAGTTCAGCAATGCTCTTGTCCAATGCCGCCCGTTGTTCGCGGATCTTGGCGAGATCCTCATCCGATGCGGACTGTGCGAAAAGCGGAGACGCCGCTGCGACAACTAATAACAAAGCGATTAGCAGCCCGCGGACCGAACGTATTTTATAATGGTTCATCATGTTTGTTTTCGTCAAATTCCCAGGTGATCAATTAAACAGCCATTCCACTAAGAGCCGGATCCCTCCGCTTCAAACCCGGCCTGCTTATGCGCGCCGTCACAAAACGGCCGGTTCGCCGTCTGTCCGCAACGGCAGAGTACAAAATCAGCGCGGTTGCCGACGTCGATTTCGTTTCCTTGTGAATCAACCAGCTTGACCGGTCCACTGACCAGATACGGTCCGCGATCGCGAACCTTGATGGTGACCGATTCCGGCATCGACTTGTTCTCTTCGCCGAGATTACTCATCTTGGATGTCTTCAATCCGTTTTCGGCAAGCATCGATCTCCCGTTCCACGCGAGCGACCTCATCCGGTTCATCCGTCTGTTTTCGTGCAGATGTCAGGACCTGTTGTAGCTTGGACAATTTTTTACGCTCGACGTCCAACTGTTTCTTCTGCTTCTTATTCAAAGCCATCGGTGATGCCTTCTTGGCAAAATTGTGATCAAAACGAACACCCTGTTTTTTGACGTGCTGCTTTGAGCAGTTCGGTTCACAACACGTTGCTTCAATTCTAACACCACAGACGACTTAGCTCCACACCCCCGCTCCAAGAGCTAAGGGCGGCCCGTTCGCATTTTCAACCGGCCATTGGTATCGTCGTAAAAAACATCCCCCCGTTGACGTTCGGGAGAAACCACCATGCTTGTCGGCTATGTCAGCAACGAACGCTATGTCGCACTGTGCGACGTCGCATTGGAATTCGCCAACGATTCGATCACCCTGCAGGCTCGCTCCTCCGCCACCGGAGCCATCCATGCCGACATCCCGCCGGGAACCTACCAGGTCGCCCTCCAGCATCCCGGCTACGGGTCGAAGCGGGTCACGATGACTGTCAATCCAGACCAACCGTATCATTTCCGGTTGCTCACAGATTGTCTGTTGGGCTACATGTGGCCCAAAGCGGCCGCTGCCGGGGAAACCTCGGAATTTCGTGTCCATGCGGTCGAAGAGTACCGCCTGGAACTGTGGCGGTACGGAGCGGAGAAACAATTCATCCGCCGCATTGGCACCTTCGATGAACATGGTCCGCGGGCCACGATGCAGATTACCCCCGACGGCGACTACACACAAACCGGTGTCCAGTGGAACGACCAGGGCTACAATCGCGTCGCCCAAGGCCAACACCTCAAGGCTCCCGATCATAGCGGACTGTACTACTTGCACGCCCGCACGAAATCAGGCGACTTTTTTTCCTTCCCATGGGTCGTCTCCCCGGCGAAACCAAAATCCGCTGTCGCTGTGTTAGCCAGTGACTTGAACTGGAACGCCTACAACAGTTTCGGCGGCCGCAGCAATTACATCATGCCGGACGAATTTCCCGCCGTGCCGATCGTCAATTCCCGCCAAGAATTGGAACGGTATACCCGCGCGGACCATTTCAATTATGGCAGCGAAACGTATCAACCGTTGTCGCTGGATCGCCCCGAACCGTACAACCACATCGACGAACGGGAACAACTCGCCGATCCGGTCGAAAGCCGCCAAGGCTGCCATCTCGCGCCGACGGAATGGCGGTTTTTAGGGTGGATGGAACAGCAGGGACTCGATTACGACCTGTACAGCGAAAGCCAATTTCATTTCGATCGCTTCAACCTAGATGACTACCGCACGTTAATCATCACCACGCATCCGGAGTATTGGACGCGGCACATGTACACCACGCTCAAAACCTGGGTCTACGAGCGGGGCGGGCGGCTGATTTATCTCGGTGGCAACGGTCTGAATTGCGAGGTGGAGTTCCAGGGGGACGACCATCGCGTTGTGCATCACAACGGCGTTTGGCATCACCCGCCCATACTCGTCGAGCATTTCGGCACCCCGGAGATGCCCTACGAAAGTCGCATGCACGCGCGACTGGAATCCGAGGCGAACCTGCTGGGTGTCGTATTCACCTTCGACGGTGCCATGGGAGCAGCCCCCTATCGCGTCGTCGACGAGACGCATTGGTGCTTTGCGGGGACGGGCCTAAAAAACGGGGACACCTTCGGCCACGAAAGTCAAAACCGCCGCGTTCCCGGCGGAGCGTCAGGGCACGAAACCGACAAGGTCTCCCCCAGTTCGCCGAAGAATTTGAAGATCCTCGCTCAAGGGACCAACCCAGGTGCCGGCGGGGCGCACATGATTCATTATGAAACTCCGACCCACGGTGAGGTCTTTTCAGTCGGCAGCATCACTTGGCCGGCGAGCCTGCTGATGGACGAACAGGTCTCCACCATCACCGCCAACGTCATCCGCCGCTTCGCACAGGCGTAAGTCTTTGCTGCCGGTGTAATATAAAATTAGCCACAGATTGAACACAGATCAAACACAGATTTTGTGAGCCGTTCATCCAAGGTAAGGTTGCCCCCTCATTTGGATCAACGCGCGTCGCCCCCCTAAAAAATAACGGGACGCACACCCACTTTTTCTCTGCGTTCTATCCGTGTTCCATCTGTGGCTAAGAATTCAAACAGCTAACGGTGGCCATTAGTGCCAAGTGCCGTCTTTGCCGAGTTGAATCTTGTACTTCGCGGCCGGGTCGCCCAGGTCGAGTTTGTCTCCCACTTCCCATGCCGGTCCGGTGGAATAGGAATTGACTCCCCGCGGCGGGTAATGGATGCGGTCCAGATTGACGTGCGGACGGTACCCATATTCGTACCAGGCTCGCTGGTCCAGCCAATAGGAATCCAAATCTTGTTGCTTAACAATGGCTCCCAGGTCGCGCCGTCCCAGAATATTTTCTTTACCGGTGACGTTTTGAGCATCGCCGAAAGCGCCGGTGACGTCTTGCGCATCGGCGGTCGCAGCCAACGGCGCGACGGCCAAAATGCCGGCAATCACCCATTTGATTTGCAGAATATTTCGCATTGAACTTCTCCGAAAAGGTGTCTTTTTCAGTTGAGTTGATTTTGCTTATCAGAAACTCGAAAGCAGGCGTTATTTTTTCAACGCTTTGACTTCCGCCCGCAATTCTTGAACTTCCTTCAAAACAGCCTGCATGGTGATTTCCAGGCGTTGATTCTGTTCCATCAACCGCCGGAACATTTCGGCGTTCATGTCTTTGGCACTGACGCCGGCGAATTTGGCGGAGTTCGGATCGCGCGGGTCGCGGCGCATCATCTCGTGGATATAACTTTCGTGAAACTCCCGCAAGCTCCCCACGATGGCGGCCAGCTGCACTTCGTTGTCCCCACGCATCACCGTAATCGTCAACGCGGAACCCGGTTTGGATTTTTCAACAGCTTCGATCAGCATTTTGGGTGATGTCAATTTTTCATCGCCCACACTGACAATTTTATCGCCAACGCGAACCCCCGCACCCGCAGCCGGACCACCCGGAAAGACCTTCTTGACCAGGGCTCCCCCTTCAGCTTTCTCATCCAGCACCACACCGATCCAACCAGCGCTGGGCGCTGCTGCAGGTTTCGACCCCTTGTCGGCCGCGACACCCGTTGAACTTTGCCCCAAAGCCAGTCCCAAGAGCACCAGCAAGGTTGCGGCACCACCCCATTTGAGCATTGACATCATTGACTCCTAACCTCGATTAGTAAGCTTTAACCTGGTTTTCATGAACAAAAAGACCTGTTTCGCCCCGATTCTCCACCAGCAGTGAAGTCAATATACGTCAAAAACGTGGTCTGGGCGATGTTTGAAATTGTATCCTACTTTACGGCGTTTTGCAGCAGTTTTCTTTGATTCTTCCAATGCGCAGCCGACTGCAGGCCCGTCTGGAAAGTCTCTGCAGGCGCATGGGCTCAATGCGATTTCCAGAACGAGGGCACAAAGAGGACCAGAATTGCGAACAATTCCAACCGTCCCAACAACATACAAACGGTCAACAGTAATTTTCCCGCCCCGGAAAACGCCGCATAATTTTCGGTGGGACCGACCACCCCGACACCGGGACCGATGTTGTTCAGCGTAGCGGCAACGGCGCTGGCACAATCCAACAATTTCTCCGCTCTATGTGGTCGATGTTCATCTGCCATTTCCTCGACGGTCAATGTCGTATCGCGCCATTGGTCGTCCGTTTCGATCGCCGCCAGCAACATCCAACTGCCGATGTAAATGGTGAGAATCAAACAGAAATAAACCAAAACATCATGCCGCAACGAATTGTCCAACGTGACCCCCGCAATTCGTAATGGCCGCACCACATTCGGACGAAACGCCTGCTCGATCTCCAACCGCATGATCTTCGCAAACAATACAAAACGAATCACTTTCAGCCCGCCCCCGGTCGAACCGGCGCAGCCTCCCACAAACATCAACAACAAAAGCAGGCCCTTGGAAAATTCGCTCCACCGATCGAAGTCATCCGTACCAAACCCGGTGGTTGTCATGATACTGACGACTTGAAAACTTGCGTTACGAAATGCATCGAGCACACTTTGATAATGCTCGATCCAAAGCAAATCCATGGTCAATATTATCGTGGCGACAAAAATGATCGTCAGATAGGCGCGAAATTCCACGTCGCTAAAGAGAGGCTTAAATCGCCCCCACCACCCCTCGCCGTACAACGGATTCCGACGGTGTAAGGTGACGAGATAAAACAACGTAAAGTTGGTCCCGGCGGCAATCATAAAAACGATGATCGTGTATTCAATCAGCGGACTATTGAACCCGCCGACACTCCCATTGAGCGTACTAAACCCGCCGGTGGCCATCGTGGCAAACGTATGGCACAGCGAGTTATAAATGTCCATTTTTTGAACACCGGACATTCCTTCCAACTGCAGGATGCCGACCAAGATGGCGCTGAGAACGACGTAGATCACCCACATCACGATCGCCTGTTCGCGGACGCGGGGCCGAACCGATTCAGAAATCGGTCCAGGGACCTCCCGCCGCATCAGCGCCTTACCCGCTGCTCCCAGTTGGCCCAGGATGGCGACGAACAGCACGATGATGCCCATCCCCCCCAACCAATTCGTAAAGCACCGCCAAAACATGATGCAGCGCGGAATCTCCGCAGGGTCTTCCAATTCCGTCAGCACTGAGGCTCCGGTCGTCGTAAATCCCGAAACCGACTCGAAGACCGCATCAGGGATCGACATCGGCGTCTCGGCATCCCGCATGGTGCCGGAGAATAAGTAAGGCAACGCGCCCAGCAATCCAGCCAAGATCCAGCCCAGCCCCACGATCGCCAGGGCCTCTTTGCGTAGAATCGTGCCGTGTTCTTTCCGCCCTAGGAACGAGAGTGTGCCCCCCACTCCCAAACTGACGGCAATCGCCGAAATCAGTCCCCAAAAACCACGGTACTCAAACTCCGTCGTCTGGCCAAACTCGGGAAAAGCCCAGGGCAAGCTGAAGACCATCGACCCGCCGACCAACATCGCCAACAAGCCCAGCATGCGACACAGAAGCAGCCAATTCATAGAAGTTGATCTGTCGTAAACTGAGTAGTTGAAATACCGAAAGGCCGTCCGCAAGCAGGCAACCGTTTCCGCCTAAGCCGCAAAGCGCAATAGTTTAACCGGTCGCCAAGCATCACAACAGCCTCGCTCACAAGCAGAGCCAGCAGGCCACGAATCCACGCTGAATTCGCAGTTGTTGCTGCATTTTCAGCGATTGATTTCGTATGATTCGCAGAAAAGTGGCCGATCCGTCGAAAATGAAAGCAAACCGTTATGTCTCCCTCAGCCCTATTATCCGCCGAGCAATTTGCCGATCGCAAGTTCGATTTTCCCGAAGGAGGACGCTGGACGGAGTTGCACGCCGGCGAAGTCGTCACGTTGTCCCCTCCCGATGAACTGCATGGCAACGTGGTGCTCAATTTCACCAAGGCACTCGCCACACATGCCCAACAAGTCCAAGACGGCTATGCCTGTTTCGAATTGGGCCTGATCGTGGCCCGTGCTCCCGATACCGTCTACTGCCCGGCAATCAGTTACTTTCAATCAGGCGAGCGCTTCGCTGAATTGGAGAATCTCGTCACCGAGACCCTTCCTGCATTGGTCGTGGAAATCGCCTCCACAAACGATCGTCGACGCAATATGGCTGCGCGGATTGAAAACTATCTGAACTGGGGCATCGGCCACGTCTGGTTGGTCGATACCGATAGCCAAGAAATCCACCTTTTTCAACCCGGCATTTCCCCCATCAAACTCAGCAGCGACGAAGTGCTACACGGCGGAACGGTCCTCAGCCAATTCCGCAGTCGCGTCGAAGACCTCTTCGCCAAACCCGCATGGTATTGAGAAGAAGCCGTAGGGCAGGCTCCCGCCTGCCACCGCTCAACATTTCGATCGCAATTGCAAGCAAACATCACACACAACGTCCACGCGCATCCACCGGCCAAATCTCAACCAGCGTGTCGCCCCGCACACAATGATAATGGTCAAAGAGATTCACTGTCGGATCACAATGCGACGTGACACACAACACTTGGTCCCCCACGGTCGCCCGGTACGCTGCATCGGCATACAGCAGGTGGCCATGTTCGTCACCGCGAAATTCGTATTCCGTATCCAGCGGCGCGCCGGCGGCGATCGCCGGTTTCGGACCACGGGGGAAGAAGCATTTGTAACCCGCGTCGACCGTGGCCAATCCAGGGTGATTGGCGCTGACGATGGTCGCCAGCACAAACAGGCTAGTCTCGAATTGTAAACGTTCCTCCGGCGAAGCCGCGACCGCGTTGTAGTCGGAGTCCATGAACAAATACGACCCGCATTGCAGTTCGTTGAACACATCCAACGACGCATCGAACTCAAACGTCCCCGTGCCGCTGCCTGTCACAATCCGCGGTGTGAGGTCAGCGGCATCCAGTGCGTCGCACACGACACGCAACTCAGCATTCGTCGCCAGCGCCGCCGCCCGCCGCTCGTCGTATTCGATAATGTGCTGTAGTTGCCCCGCATAAGCATGCACGCCGTGATACTCCACGCCGTCGGTCTCGCGAATCAATCGCGCCAACTCAATCGCCGATGCGGGACTGGCAACCCCCATACGGTGAATGCCCAAGTCGATTGCGACCAACACTTTTAAGACCTGCCCAGCAGATTGTGCTGCCGCAGCGAGATCCCGTACGTTTTGCGGTTGATCGGCCACCACCAGCAAGTCGTCCGCCTGCGCGTTGATCGCCAACAGCCGTTGAATTTTCCTCGGCGCGACGAGCGGCGATGTGATCAGTACATTTCCGATCCCCGCACCAACCATGACTTCGGCCTCGCCCAACGTCGTACAACAAACGCCAACGGCTCCGGCAGCAATTTGCCGCCGCGCAATTTCGACCGACTTGTGCGTCTTTGTATGAGGCCGCAATGCATGGGACCGCCCGGCAGCGAAATCCGCGAGTTTTTGCAGATTGCGTTCAAAGACATCCAGATCCAACAGCAAGATCGGAGTCTCCAGCAATTCGCGCGAACCGGCTTGCCCGATCAAATCGGCGTTGGGTAAATCAGCACTGGTCAAATTGGGCATGGGCATAGGGCCTATCGGGATTCAAAGACGATGTGAGTAGCGCACCCAAGATAGCGGGCAGACCTCGTCGGAATCAACGACCAGCCGCCGCTATTGATAAAACCCACGCCCCGCCGCCGCCAACGCTTCGATCTGCCGTCCCGCCACATACCGCGGCCCTAACCGCCGCAGCGGACGCAGCATTTCCAGAATCGTCGCCATGCCCACACCATCGGCCCAACGCAATAATCCGCCGGTCGCTTCGGGAAATCCAATGCCGTGAATCAATGCCTCGTCGATATCGTGCGGACTGGCAACCAGCCCTGCTTCCAAAACCAACTCCGCCTCGGTCAGCATCGGCAGAATCAGCCGCGCAGTCAATTCGTCGCGGGAGAACGCGCGTCGTTCGCGGCGCCGTTCATGAATCAACTGTTCTGCAGAATGTGAAAGGGTCCCACCGCCCACATTCCCGTCGTATTGAAAAAAGCCACTGCCTGTCTTTTGGCCAAACTGTCCGGACTGAAACAGCATCAACAACAGTTCCGATGTCACAACCCGTTCAGGAAATGCGTCGTAAATCGTGGTCCCGGCTCGCAAGGCAACGTCGATGCCAATCGCATCAATCGCTGTGAGCGGTCCGACCGGCATGCCGAACCCGGACGCGACGGATTCAATCGCACCGACCTCCGCCCCTTCTAATAACAACTCCAACGCTTCATTCAAGTACGGCGTCAGCAGCCGATTCACGACAAAACCCGGACTGTCACCCACCACCACCGGACGTTTACCAATCGCGCGAGCATAGTTGATCGCGACGGCAATGGTTTCATCGCTCGTCTGTTCGCCACGCACAATTTCCAACAACATCCGCTCCGCCACCGGATGACAAAAGTGCAGTCCCACGAAATTCTGTGGTCGTGCTAATTTCGCCGCTATCTCGGTCACGGGAATACTGGAGGTATTGGAGGCAAAGATCGTCTGCTCATGAGCCAGCGGCTCGAGTTTTTTAAAGACACGACGTTTGACCGGCAGCCGTTCGATAACCGCTTCAATCACCAAATCCGCCGCCGCCAACTCTTCCGCTGCTTGGCTGCCGCGAATCAAATCCGGGTTCACTTGCGTTTGAAGATCAGCAACACCATGGGCGAGCGCATCCTCCGAGGTATCCGAGAGTGTCACTGCGATTCCGTGCTGCGCATTGGCCATGGCAATGCCGCGCCCCATCACTCCCGCCCCGATGACTGCGGCAGTGTTGATCGCGCGCGTTCCTGCTGCATTCGTACCGCGATGTTCCGCCAGTCGTGTAATCCAGGAAGGCGATTCCGCAGTGCTGAGAAATTCGATGGGCATGGCGTTGTCGCTTTTTATCATCCGAATTCTGGGTGACACTGGCGACTCGTCCGCCAGTGCAAACTAAGTTTGACGTGGATTACACCGAAATGCTTATTGGTAAATCGCACTGGCGGGCAAGCCAGCAGTGGCACCCGTTCAACAGCAGCTTGATCGTTAAGCAGCCCAGCGGACGGTGGCGGTGGATGAGGCTTCGTCGAAGCGTGAGAGCACCAGGGCCGCGTTTTGGCCGCCAAATCCGATGCTGTTGCTCAACACGTGTCGGCAATCGATTTCACGAGCGATGTTGGGGATATAATCCAAATCGCATTCCGGATCAGGTGTCGAATAGTTGATCGTCGGGGGGGCGACACCATGTTTGATTGCCAACAAACAGACCGCTGCCTCGATCGCGCCGCACGCGGTGGTCGCGTGTCCTAGCATGCTTTTTGTGCTGGAAATCGGCACCGAATGCGCCTGACGGCCAAAGGCCCGTTTGACCGCTAATGTTTCGATCTTGTCGTTCAGAACCGTGCCGGTCCCGTGCGCGTTGATGTAATTGATGTCCTCGACATTCAGTTCCGCTTCGTACAACGCCCGTCCAATCGCTGTCGCAATGCCGCGACCATCGGGATGGGTATCGGTCACACGGTAAGCGTCTTGCGAGGACCCATAACCGTCGACCTCTCCCCAAATCTCTGCTCCGCGCCGCCGCGCGTGTTCCAATTCTTCCAGGACGAAGACGGCTGACCCTTCGCCGATCACGAAACCATCCCGCTCCCGATCAAAGGGACGGACGGCTGTTGCCGGATCGTCGTTCCGGGTACTCAACGCAGAGAGCCGTTGAAAACCGGTTACGCCAAACGGATGTATCGTGCTGTGCGACCCACCGGCCAACATCACATCTGCATCGTCCCGACGAATCAACCGGGCCGCTTCACCGATGGCTTGCGTACTGGAGACGCAAGCGGCGATGCAATTGAAATTGGGGCCTTGCGCGTCGAACAACGATGCCAGATGACTCGCCGGCAAGTTCGGTTCATATTCACATTCTGCATGGGGATCAAAAATCCGCAGCGCCGTGCTATTGAATTCGCTGGTTGTATCTCCGCCAACCGTGGCTCCACTGATCGACTGTGTGAACCGGTCAAAATCCGCAAAGGCCTCGCCGCAACCTAAATAGACCCCCATGCGCACCGGATCAATCCGGGATGTCTCCAGCGACGCAGACCGTCCTGCTTTGAGACCGGCACCAATAGCGAATGTCGTCTGTCGCGGACAATGTTCCCATTGCCGTGGGTTTTCGCCGACATCCCACAAATCCCAATCACGAACTTCGGCCGCAATCCGCACGGGAAAATTATCAGCATCGAACAACGTCAACGGCCCAATCCCCGATCGGCCGGCCGTTAATCCCTGCCACAATTCCTCCGTGGTCGCCCCCAGAGGGGTCACGCAACCAACACCGGTGATCACAACGCGTCGTTTCATGCCCATGCTTCCATTCCTGGACCCGCAATCCATTTCTCCCTTTCCCACCAGGAAAGGGCCGCTTCGATTCTGACCCCCTCTCCCTCTGGGAGAGGGCCGGGGTGAGGGCCGCACAACAACTGACTTCCCCACCCACTAAAAAAACTTCAATCACAAGCCCCCACCGCCAAACAACTCGCTTGACCCTGGGCGACGATGCTTAGATTCACAAAACTTTCCCCCGCCTCACAATCGGTCGAACGGACCGGCGCGACCGGACATTGCGGGTCGGGTTCTTCATAATTCAACACCGGAAACAGTCGCCCTTTTTTGAGCGCCAACAAACTGGCCACCAACTCCAAAGCGCCGCTACCGGCACCGGCATTGCCCGTGTTGCTCTTGGCAGCCACGACCGGTAACTTCGATGTCCGATCGCCGAACACCGTGCGAATCGCCGTGGCTTCTTCAATATCCGAGCGATGTGTGCTCAACCCGTGTGCGTGCACATGGCCGATGTTGTCCGGCGATAGATGCGCTTTTCGCAGTGCAGCACCAATTGCGTTGGCCAAAGCCTTATCCCGCTGCGCCACCCGGCCCGGACTGACCACACAGGACGAACCGACACCCAGGATCTCGCCAAATATCGTGGCGCCGCGATCCAGAGCAGTATGATATTCCTCCAACACCAACGCCGCCGCCCCTTCGGCAATGACCGCTCCCTGCCGAGCGCGATCAAACGGCCGGCAGACGGCATCGGGATGTTGTGTGTCGAGTGCGACTTGCCCTTCGAGTTCCGCATGCAATCGATTGAACGGCAGAATCGTCGTGCCGGTGGCGCCGCTGACCATCGCATCGGCAGCGCCTTCTTGAATCGCATAACACGCCTCAGCTACCGACAGGTTTGCCGCTGCTTCGCGCTGCGTGATTGAATTGTTCGGACCGCGCAGATCGTTGTAGATCGCCATGTAACAAGCAGGCATGTTCGGCAAACATTTCAGTAACCACAACGGCGCAATCTGATCAAGCCCTTCGCGCCCCCACCGCTGAAAATCAAAGCCCGCCGCATCGCTGCACGCACGGACGCCCGCTTCGAAGTCCTGCGGCATCATCGAGACGTTGCCCGCACCAAAACAAACCCCAACACGCTCCGGCTCATAACCCACGCCCAGCAACTCGCTGTTATTGAGCGCCTGTTGCGCGGCTGCGACTCCCATCTGGGTTTCGCGGTTCATCAGTTTGAGCGCTTTGCGGATGGTCTTTTTGAGGCCCTTTTCCAGCGGACCAAAATCATCGATCGCCCCTGTGAAATCTCGGGCGACCCCGGCACACATGGGGACCTGCGGCGAGGGTTCTTCAGCGACAATGCCGCTACGGCCATCGACGAGCGCTTGCCAGAATTCGTCCACCGAATTACCAAGCGGACTGACAACTCCCACGCCAGTCACCACGACGCGTCGTTTCGTATCAAAGGCGGAAATCACGTATGCATCCTTGCATGAATTGCCGCGAAATGGGAAAGGGAAATCCCGTTACTTTCGAGAGGCGGAAGAATACGGAAATGCCCCTTTTCTGTCGAGGCGAGTTTTGAGTTGATCGCTGCCCGTTTTGAGATATTTTGAACCGCCCCACACCGCCGTCCGTTGGCTATTTGGCGGCGGCGGTCCAACGTGGTACAGTCGCAAAAAGTTATCTCATTTCTCATTCACTTCACGACAGCACGAAACCATGAACTCCTACCGGGCGTGTCATTGTTGCGGACTGATTCATAGCTTGCCGGATTTGGTTGCCGGGCAAGTCGCCGCCTGCACGCGCTGTCGCGCCACCATCTGCCGTGCGGGAAACGAGCGACGCTCAGCGCAGCGTACCGCAGCTGCTGCCTTGGGCGCGTTCGTGCTGTTTTGGCCGGCGATCTTTCTACCAATTTTGGAAATCGAAAAACTCGGCCATCATCACGAATCGAGCCTGATCGGCGGCATCATCGAATTGTTCGCGCACGGCAATTTCTTCGTCGGTGGAATCGTGTTGTTGTTCTCTGTGATCTTTCCACTGACCAAAATTGTCATGCTGCTCGAATTGAGCTTGCTGGAATCACTGCAGCGCAAACACAAGGCGGTCACCTACCGCATTATGGAGACGGCTGGTAAGTGGAGCATGATGGACGTGTTGTTGTTGGCATTTCTAGTGATGTTGGTCAAATTGGGCAGCCTCGTCGAATTTCATTTCGGTCCCGCCGTGTTTGCGTTCGTCGCTTGCGTTGCCATGAGCATGCTGGCCTCCTTATCCTTCGATCCACATGAAATCTGGGAGGTCAGCGATGAGTGAACAGCCCGCAGACACCAATCCGTCCTCTGCTCCGGAAAAATTTCCTCAAGCAGAAATTCGCGACGCCGCCCATTCCTGGTGGCGCCGCGCCGCTGCCGGACATCTGTGGTGGCTAACCGCTGCTTGCCTGATCTTGGCCATCTATTTGATTGTCGCCACCGTTCGCGCGCGGGGACCGGAGATTGCGATTCATTTTCAACAAGGACACGGCATTAAACCGGGGGACCTGTTGCGACATCGCGGCATTGCCATCGGCGAAGTGACTTCCGTTGAATTAGACAAGGAGCTGTCCGGTATTACCGTCCGCGTTGCGATGGAGCCCCGCGCCATCGGCCTAGCCCGCGCTGGAAGCCGTTTCTGGATCGTCCGGCCCCGCATCAGCTTGGGACGCGTGAGTGGCTTGGAAACGGTTGTCGGAGCCAAATATATCGGCGTCCTGCCCGGTCCACCCGATGCAGAAAAACAAGTCGAATTCACTGGCGCCGAGTCGCCGCTAATGATGCTGGACACCGAAGTCGTCGACATCACGATTCGCTTTCGACAGGGATACGGACTCTCCGTCGGTGATCCGATCAAGTACCGCGGCATCGAGGTCGGCGAGGTGACCGCTGTTGAACTCAACGAGGATCAAAACGGTGTGGATGTGGCGGTGCGACTCTTGGCCAACGCCAGCCGTTTGGCGCGCGTCGGCAGCCAATTTTGGGTCGCCCGCCCCGACATCGACCTGACCGGCATCCGCGGCTTGGAGACGGTCGTCAGCGGCCGGTATATCGCTGTGCTCCCTGGACCGGAAGAAACGGAACCGTTGACAGTCTTCCACGGCTTGGATTCCGCCCCTCCTTCCAGCGAACGGGAACCGGGTGGATTGGAAATCGTCCTTTACACCCCACATCGCGGCGGCCTGCAACGCGGGGTGCCGGTGATGTACCGCGGCATCCGCATCGGACACGTAATGACTGCCGGCCTCTCCAGCGATGCAACCACCGTCGAAGCCCGCGCCTATATCCAACCCGCCTATCGCGAACTGGTGCATGAAAAAACCGTCTTCTGGAATCAAACCGGCATCGATTTCCATTTCGGCGTCACCGGTGTCGACTTCAAAGCCGATTCGCTCTCCAGCGTCGCCCTCGGCGCGGTGGCGATGGCCACGCCCGATTCCCCGGGCCAGCGCGTCACCACCGGGCATCGGTTTTTCTACCATGCCGAGGCAAAGGACGAATGGCTGACATGGCAACCCAGCATCCCGGTCGGCTCCGCCTTGCTCCCCGAAGGCATGTCCCTGCCTCAACCATTGCGGGCAACGTTACTATGGCAGGAGCGGACTTTGGGAATCAAACGTGACCAAGAAAAGCTTGGCTGGGTGCTACCATTGGCCGACAATCGACTCATCGGACCGACGGATCTTCTCACCCCCACTGCCGATGCCGTCGAGAAACAAGCCATACTAGAGGTCGCCGGCCAAAAGTTAACGATCACCGCTGACACAACCCGCAGCCACGGTGCACTGGCGGAAATCGCTGTCGACAAATCATTCCCCACCGCCTGGCCAATCGACCGCCTTCGCGCCCCTACGGCCATCGAAGAATGCCTGATCGTCGGGGCGACTCAGGAAGACCGCATTCCCCTCCCTGCAGCGCGGCTGGAGGCAGAGGAAGGAAATTGGAAAATCGATCCCTCGCTCCCCATCGATCCTGACTGGCACGGAGCCAGTGTCTTGGCCGTCAGCGACGGAAAACTGATCGGTGTCTTAACAATCAATCAAGCCAGCGCCCAAGTCACACCACTGACTGAAAAGTTGGTCTTCAATGACCCGTAGTCAGTGGCTAGTTAAACCATCAATCGCGCAGATGAAACAACCGGCGGAGCGCGTCCATCAGACCGTGCGGGGTGCCTTCGCGGGCTTCTTCTTTGAGTGCTTCCAGCGGCGGGTGCAGGAGTTTATTCACCAGCCGGTTGACCCATTGCTCCACGATTTTGCGTTCGCGGTCGTCCATGTCGCCCAACCGGCCGAATAGCCAGGCGAGTTCTTCGTCGGTCACATCCCGCCATTTTTCGCGCAGGTTGCGGATGATCGGTCCAGTCGCACGGTGGTAGACCGCATGCATGAACTCGTCGGTCTCTTCATCGATGATTTTCTGTGCTGCGGCAATCTCTTTTTGGCGGACTTTGCGATTGCGTTCGCAGGTCTCTTCCAGATCATCGATACAATATAAAAACACGTTGTCATCGATGTCGCCCACGGACGATTCAAAATCGCGTGGCGCGCCCAGGTCGAGAATGAAGACCTGTTTGTATTCGCTCTGCTGGCGAACAGCGGCAAACCGCTCGCGGGTTACGATGGGACGATCCGCGCCGGTAGTGCTAACGATAATATCCGCCGTCGCCATCAACCGGTCGAGTTGGTCATACTCCACGTACGTGCCACCCCACTCATCGGCCAACTCCCTTGCGCGATCGACGCTGCGATTCACCACCACCAGTTCGCGAACCCCTTCCTCCTTGAGATACCGCAAGGTTTCGATCGCCATTTCCCCCGCCCCGATCACCAACACCTGTTTGTCGTCGAAACGGTCGAAGATGCTTTTGCCGAAATCCCCCACAGCCACGCTGGCAATCGAGATCCGTCCTTCTGCCAAACCGGTTTCGGTGCGGATGCGTTTGCCGACCTTTAAGGCCCGCTCGAACATCGCGTTGGCCATTGGCCCTGATGCCTGATTGACACGTGCGGTGGCGTAGGCTTCGCGAACTTGGCTGACGATTTGTGGCTCCCCCACCACCATGCTGTCGACACCCGAAGCGACGGAGAACAAATGCCGCACCGCATCGGCCCCGGTCCGTTCCAGCAGATTGTCGAAGAACTCGTCGACTGGAATGGCATGAAAATCGGCAAAGAAACCGGCCAGTTGTTGGTGGGTGGGAATATTCTCTTTGGACTCTTGGGCGGTATAGAGCTCGACGCGGTTGCAAGTCGACAGCACGACGAATTCCGAATCCGGAAATTGGGAACGCAGATGGTCGTAAGCGCGGACCTTCTCCTCCTCCGAGATGGCGAGCTTCTCGCGCAACGTCAGATCCGACCCTTGGTGGCTACAGTAGACAACTTGCAGGTTCAACGCCGGCTCCAGAATTTCATCGTAAGTGTCGGCCGCGCCGAACACGCCTTGGGTTCGCGTGAGTTTAATCGCATCATTTGTTGCAGCTAGCTATGCCAACTGTCCATATTCAAGACCTGCAAGCCCACGATCGTGAGTAGCAAAAATCCGCAGCCCCAGATCGTCATCCATGCGACCTGTTTTCCCGCCGCTGGTTTGGCACGCAGCAACCAGCCAAACAGCACGGCCATCACCAACCAAACCACGCCGTAGCCGATAATCACCGGATCGAGAAACTGCACCGGTTCAGGCGTCCTTTTGGAATACAGCCCCAATCCGACACCTGTCAGCATGCCAGCGGTCAGCAGCGGAAAGCTCAGCATGACGCACAGACGATTCCATCGCGCTAGCCGCGCTAAACTGGGCATGCTCAACCCGGTCGTCTGACCATGTTTGCGTTTGAGACGTCGATGCTGCACCAGATACATCATGCCAATCACAAAACCGATGGTCACCCCGCCGATTCCTATAACAAGTAATCCGGCATGCACCATCTTCAGGTTTTGTTGCGACGCCAATAACGGTTTGGGAGCATCCCCGACCAGATACGTTGCAGCCACAACCAATAACACCACCGGCAGGATAAAGACGCCCCATGCCGATGTCTCATCCAAAAACGTGAAGACCAAGTAGAAAAGCACCATCAACCAGGCCAGCACCAGCATCCAATCTTGTTGCGATCCAACCAACGGCGGCAGGTTAGTCGCCCGGCTCCTCACGAGAAGATAGATCGTATGCGCGCACAAACCGGCAGCAGCAAAAAGCAACACGAACAACCGGTTCGCTTTACTGCGGCCCCATAGTCGTGTGGCTTCTAGCACAAACGCCACCAGATAACTGGCGAGGAAACAGTAGATGCCGACATTCGCAAAATTCATAATGTCCGATATCAAATCGTTGAACCGGTTTCGTGTGGGACCGTAATCGTCGACCCCGTTTCTGTTTGCACTCGACTGACCAGCTGCTCATTCCAAACTGCGCTCTTTAGGCGAGTTATGCCTCACAATTCACGCGAGGGAAGGTCACCGGGGGTAAACCCTGTGAAAATCGAATTGATTCTTCACATTTATTGATTATACGATAACGCCCATGGCTGAAACAACTTGGCGATCCGAGACGACGCGGAAAACCATCCGATAGGGAGACATCCGCTTCCCGGCGGGATAAGGCGATGGAACACGACCTCGCGATTATATTCGCAGCCACAATCATTCTCTCATTGCTACGATTGTTGCCCGAATTCCGCATCTGGATCACACCAGTCGTCATTCGCTGTTCCGGCGAAACTCTCAAAGGGCACGAGCGGTCAGTGGAGTACTACTTCCGCACGGTACTGGATTACCCAGGAACCTTGACGGTCACCGGGCGGCACACACAAAGCGGACGGCTCAAATTGCGGTTTCGCGGAAAGATTTCCGATAGCGACCGCCAACTCGTCTCAGCCTTTCTGACCGCAATCACCTACTGACCGCCTTGCTAGCGCGGTCAGGTCTTCTCGAAAACGCCAGCCTAGCTCCGTCCCTCATAGGCGAGTCCGTCGATGAATTTTCGAGCGGCGATGTAGTCGGCGCTCGGCATGCTGGAAACTTGTTGCTTGAGCGTTTCTCGCATGGAAGCCGTCGTCGACTTAATCTCATCGCTCGTCTGCGATCCCACGGCGCCACCTGTCAACGTGAGATGTTCAAAGAGGTCGTCAAGTTTGGCGCGGTCTGCTTCAAAATCGGGCGTCTGCAAAACTTCTGGCCAGAGAATCTTACCGGTGACTGAATCAAAATCGTCAGGACCGAGCCCCTGATACCGGGGACCGGAATTGGAGCTTTCGAGGTTCGAACGGTTCTTCGCGCGCCGTTCCGCATCGCGTTGATATTCCTCTTCCTTTTGCTGACGATACCGGTCCTTCATTGCCCAATAGGTATCGGCCGCCTTTTTATTGTTTTCGATATTCTTGGTGCGGGCCTCTTCGCGCGTCAATTGTGCTTGCGCGTTGTCTTTGTTCGCTTGGCCTTGGGCGCGAATCACTTGCGACATTCCCTCACCATAGCCGCCGGCAACAGTACTGGCGCCGGAATTCCAACCCCAGCCTCCATATCCGTAACCGCCATAACCGTAACCGTAGGGCCGATACCACCGCGCACCTCTACCGACCCGCACTCGATATTGGGCTTCCGCGGAGTTTTCACTCCAGAGCATGGCAACGCTCGCAACACTGGTCGCGAGCAGCAAAACGAATGAGGTACTTTTCATTGGGCCTCTCCCAGAGCGATACGGTCCGAATTCTGTTTTCGAAATCCGCTGGCGAAGTCCCCGGCGAATGGAAAAAACAGGTTTCCTCCGACGCATCCCTGATTGTGAAAATCAGTAGATCGCCGTCAACTTAATTTTTCACAACACTGAAATACGTGAAAACAATACTGTAAATTGGCGCGTCGCTGAGTAGAATAAACACACACCGTTTACGTATACATATTATGGAACTTTGGCGGCCAAGGCAATCACCTTACTTCGGATTTGGCAAGCGGAGCGAATAATGAGACGATTTTTGATGTTTGGCGTCGTGGCGATCCAATTGGCAGCCTGCAGCGTCTCGCACGCGGAAGAAGCCAGTATTGCCGACTTGTTACGCGATCTGAAATCACCAGAGCCCTCCGTGCGTGCGGCTGCGGCCATCGAACTCGGCCAAAGGCCCAACGTTCCGCCGGAAGTCGTTTTGCCCCTAGCGGCTGTGCTGCGGGATAAGGACCGCACGGTGGTCGAAGAAGCCCTGATTGCCATCCAACGCATCGGCCCCGAAGCGCGGGCCGCTGTTCCCACGCTCATTAGTCTCCTCAACAAGGAAGATCCCGCCCTCAATCACGAAACCCTGCACGCCTTGGCGGCCATCGGACCGGCGGCGACAAAAGCGATACCGGGGATCCAAAAATTCCTGGATAGCCCCAACAAACGCTTGAAAATTGTCGCCTCCATCGCACTGTGGCGGATCAATCCCGAAGACACAGAACCGCTGCAAGCGATTCTTCCCGATGCCATCGCCGCATTGGGTTCGGGGGACGAACACCTATCCCGCCAAGCGGTGCGACTGTTATCAACCATGGGACCAGTCGCTGTTGCCGAACTGGTCAAAGCTGTGGAAGCGGGAGACCCCGCCGTCTGCTGGCGGGCGAGTGATGCGCTGGCCAACATCGGACCAGATGCCCAAAGCGGCGTGCCCGCTTTAGCAAAACTGGCTGCGGCTGAAGATGAACGAGCCTGTTGGCACGCCATTCGCGCCATCGGCGAAATCGGTGTCGCTTCGCCCGTGGCTGTAGAAAGCTTGACGACGGCACTCACCAATGAATCACCCATGGTCCGCGCGCATGCCGCGACCGCTTTGGGAAAACTGGCCCCCGATTCCAGTTCAGCAGTGCCGGCACTCATCAAGGCTTTGTCCGACGACGAGTTGAGTGTTCAAATCAGTGTCGCCGATGCTTTGGGAATGCTGGGACCCGATGCCGCTGACAGCGCCGACGCATTGGTTGTCGCCGTGCAAACCGAGGAACCAGCCGTCGCTATTCACGCAGCCAATGCCCTCTCCCAGATCGGCGCACCGGCAGCACCGGCCGTCGCTAAATTATTAGCCGATGAAAACTCACGGCAGTTGGCCGCTATGATTCTCGGTGAAATGGGACCCGGCGCGAAACCGGCTGTTGACAACTTGATTCAAGCAATGGATGAGAAAAACGAAATCGTCAAACGAGACGTGATCGTTGCCTTGGCACTCATCGGTCCCGATGCCAGCCCGGCCTCGGACAAACTCATTGCCCTGCTGGACGATCCCGACGCCGCCGCGCGGCCGGCCGCCGCATTTGCTTTGGGAAAAATCGGTGCAAAACAAGCGATTCCCATTTTGGAACGGACCGCCATCGTCAAAGACAACGACCGCCTCCGCCTGGCTAGCGCTCACGCACTGATCACATTGGATCCGAACAACGACAAGTACATTCAACTCGCCGTCCCCCGCTTGACCAAAGCTCTTTCCAGCGAAATGCCCAGGGTCCGACGGGAAGTGGCTGCTGCCTTGGGACGTATCGGCGCGAAAGCGAATTCAGCGGTTCCCAAACTGTCCGAACAATTGGCCATCGAAGAAGACGAAATGGTCCGCGATCAACTGTTGGTCACGTTAGCCGAACTCGGCCCAGCAGCCGGTCAGGCTGTTCCCACGATTGTCGGTCTGCTAAACGATGATAACACCGCCAATCGCTATACCGCTGCATTCGCTCTGGGTAAAATCGGCCCCGACGCCAAACAGGCCATTCCGGAATTGCGAAGAAACCTCCGGGAATCTGACCGCTTTCTGCGGTTGGTCAGCGCCTGGGCCTTGGTGCAAATCGAGCCGGACGATTCCGATATCGGTCGTGAGGCTGCTCCCATTCTGCGGACCGGTCTCGATCACGCGAACGCGCAGGTCCGCGTGCAGGTGATCAATGCCCTGGCAGAAACCGGGAGAACCGATCCGTTGGTCATGCGGGCCCTTCGTAAAGCGGCCAAAAGCGACGACGAAAACGTCCGCAAAGCCGCTCAAGACGCTCTCAAAAAACTCAAAACCGAAAAATAGTACCGGCATCCGCCGCGTTCTGACATGATTTGATTCCACCTCCGGCGCTGCCGGGGGGCGGACTCTTTTCTTTCCCCCCACCGTGCCCCGCCACATTCCACACAAGCCGAATTGTTGACACTATGACGACGTCCATCCAGTTCCCCGGTGAAGAACACTCCAACGAAAACCGCGCCACGGTCGATGCCTATCAACCAGCCGCGCTCAAGACATTCACCCCCAGCCAAGCCGTGCTCGCCAAATCGGCCGGTTGTTTTCACTGGACCCCCGAAGGCCGACGGCTGTACGACTACTCCTCCGGTGTGCTCGTCTCCAACCTGGGACACAACCCGCTGCGTTGGCAACAAAGTTTCGCCCGGCATCTCGGCTGGTCGCCGGAACACCTCACTGCTCCCACAGCCAACGCCGACCAACCCGATACCTTCTTCGAAGCGCTGCCGCTGACCGCCTATAATGCATTGACTCCCGTCGAAGCGGCCGCTGCCCAGCGACTCGTGGCCAATGCGCACAATTGCCCCGGCGGAGAGCGGATCAATGCCGTCATGTGGGCCGCCTCGGGTTCCGAAGCAATTCAAAAAGCACTCTGGGCCTGCCTGCACCGCGATGAAAACCGCGATCTCATCATCGCCACCCGCTACGGCTTCCACGGCAAAAAAGGTCTGGCCGGAGCGGTCACCGGTTGCGAATCCGACGCCGACCGCGATCCCCGCGTGAAGTTCATCAGCTTTCCCATGCACGAAATCGACGACGTCAGCAAATACGGCGACGACATCGAACTCGACACCTACCGCGATGAGCTGGAAGCGCTCTGGAATGAGTACGGCACACGGCTAAATTGCTTGGTCACCGAGCCTTACTTGGGAGGCGGCGGCAGCTACCATCCCCCCGCGGCCTATCACCATCTGTTGGAAGAATTCTGCCGCGCACACGACATTCTGTTGATCTTCGACGAAGTCCAAGCCAACTTCGGCCGCACCAAGTGCATGTACGCCTTCGAAGCCTACGGCATCGAGCCGGACTTGGTTGCCCTCGGCAAAGGGCTGGGCAACGGCGTACCGGTCGCCGCTGTCGTCGGCCGCCGGGATGTGATGGACAGCTTGCACTACGGCGAAGCCTCGGACACCTGGAGCGCCAACCCACTATCCTGTGCAGCTGTATTGGCGACGCTGGATGAATTTGAAAACGCCGGCGTCTTGGAACATGCCGGTGGAATCTCCAAAATCATGTTCGCCGAACTCGCCAAGCTCAAAGAGACCCCCGTGATCGCCAAAGTCCGCGGCGAAGGGATGGTATTCGGCATCGAATGCGCCGCCGTCGGAGACTTAACCGCCGAGCAAGTCGCCAACGCCATCGTCGAAGCCGCCTATGTAGGAGACGGTGGCGACGGCATCCACCTATTAGGCCCACTAGCCGGCAAAGTCATCCGCATCAGCCCGCCACTGACCATCAGCGAGGCCGAAGCAACCACATCGCTGCGGCTGTTGCAAGACATCTGCGCCCAAGTCGCCGAACGACTACAAGGCGTCGCAGCAAACTAATCACGCCAGCGTAGGGTGAGTCGCGACGCACCTTACGATGCAGGACGAGTGATCCGCCCACCAATTCCGGCAAAGCACACGTGATCCCCCTGGTAGTCCTGGTTCCCAAACTCCGTTTGGGAACCCGATTTCTCGAAGCTCTGCTTCGAGTGATCAGGGCAATGGCAACCGTACTGTCATTTCAACCAGCGAAACGGAGCTTGGGAACGAGTTAAAACGAGTGTTCACGTAACTCGCTGTTTGACGACGTATCGGCCATTCGCTTTGAAGATCTCGACCCAAGGTTCTGAGTCGAGAAACGTGCATGCGATCAATTCAGCGTCGGCGAATTCATACCAATCTCCATCAGGCCATGGAATGTGCCAACCACCTGAAACTAACGAGATACCCGGTCGATACAATGGGCATTTGGTTCGCCAATAGCGATCGTATTCGACGGGGATTGAATCAGGGAAATTGTCATTGAACGGCTCATCCCGTGGCCATTCGTAGTGCCTGAGATAGTCGTCGACTGCGTCTGTTCCGCGAAAAAAGATGGCGTCTACCGGAGGAAGCGATGTTTCGGGTTGGGCGTACAACCGAATATCAGATTCACTCGCTTGCGAACCAGTTTCAACCGTGCCGCCAGACGAGTCGTCACCCAAGACGACGTTGAGCCATTGCTTGTCATGCAAAATGGAAAGACACAAGCCCGGCTCGACACCATGCCAGAAAGCTGAAGGTGTTCCCATTCCGTCTTGCTTATAGACAGTACAGGAACGTGACAAACTGGCAGCTTCTGCTAAGAACGTTTGCGAGTCCATATCACGCTATCAAAAGACAAAAAGTAGGTTGGCGACGTTTGCAGGAATGGGTACCTCTCTAGCCGCGTCATGCACAGCATGACCTACCGTCGATTGTCCATCTCAAAGACCGGCAATGCAAGCAGAATCATCAGACCAGCCCAACTGCCAAACCCTACTTCAGCGAAATCCGGCGACGTACCGTCACGCCGTATTCCAACTCACCAGCGGGTGAATCGTTACCAGCTCCGCTGTAGGACTTGATCGGAATCGCCGGTAGATTGAGGACCGGTTCGTCCCCTTCAGGAACGTCGATTACGATCCAATCGATATCGTCGATGTAGAATTCCCGTTCTTTGATCACGTCGCCATCGGCATCGCAGACCGACACCAGGATCTTGTCGATCAGGCCATCTTCGTACAGGTACGTCAAATCAATCGTATCAAATGGATTCGTGCAGGTGATTTCCAAGACGCCGTCGATGAGTTCCACTTCGGCGGCCATTAAGCGCGGGTCGTCCAGGCAATCAAATCGGATCTTTTGGTCCATGGTGGATGTCAACATTTTGCTATCCTTTGGAATGAGGAACAATTTCGTATTCGATATTTGAAAGTCATGAACAAACAAGGCTCTATTAGGAAATGCCCAACGGCTGAATCAAAAGGCCACAAATAAGTTCGAATTTCTGAAAAAACGCGATTTCCAAACCGAATTCCGGCAAACCCAGAAATAGGTTTGCGTCGCAAGTTGTTTCCGGATAGTGTGTTAAGGGCAATTTTCTGCCAAAGGAAATAGGTCCATGAGCAACAATTTCTCGGCCGATGATTCCGTCGTAGGATGGATCGAGGGGCTGAAGCAAAAAGACGAACATTCCGCACAACAACTTTGGGAGCGGTACTTCTCGCGCTTGACCGCCTTAGCCGGTAGCAAACTTCCCGGGCATATTCGCCGTGACTTCGATGAGGAAGACGTGGCGCTCAGTGCGTTTCACAGCATGTGCCGCGGAGTGCGACAGGATCGGTTTCCCGACCTCAAGGACCGCGACAACCTCTGGTCCCTGCTGGTCGTGATCACCGCCCGCAAAGTGTCCCATCAATTGCGTGAACGGTCGGCGAAAAAACGGGGCGAAGGCGCGACCCGCGGCGAATCGATCTTCGAGGTCGACGTCAATGCAATGATGGCGGGAATCGATCGCGTGATTGGCAACACCCCCACGCCGGACTTCGCCTTACAGGTCTCCGAGGAGTCCGAGCGATTGATGGGAATGCTGCCCGATGATTCGTTTCGCGAAGTCGCGCGGCTGAAATTCGAAGGCTATTCCAACGAAGAAATTGCGCAACTCAGCGGGCAAAGCCTACGAACGGTTGTCCGGCGGATGAGTTTGATCCGCAAACTGTGGAACAGCGAATTCGAAAGTGAAATGCCGGCCGAATGACCGAACCTCTGCCGCAAAACGAACTCAGCCTCGAACACGAGTTGCAACTCGATACGCTGTGCGTTCAATTCGAGAACGCTTGGCGACACGGCCACACCACGGCGATCGAGGAGTATTTGGAACAGTCCGACACGGTCCTCCGTCCCGCATTGCTCAAGGAACTGTTGTTGATCGAACTGGATCGACTGCGGCAAAAAGGCATCGCCACTGATCCGGGAGATTACCATCGACGTTTCCCACAGTGGGCCGGAATTGTCGATGCCGCTTTCCAAGAAGCCTCGGCGACGGACAACCCACCGGGCGAGAGCGCCACTCCCACCGAATACCAAATCATTTCCCAGCTCGGTACCAGCCGCGAGGGCTTGAGTTATCGCGCGATTCGTTCCGGCGACGGCAGCGAGGTCGACATTGTCGTCCTCAATCAACTCGAACCGACTGAAGCGGACCGCGTTAAAAAACGTGTGCGGCTGGCGCGGCAATTGACGCATCCCTCGGTAGCACGCGTACTCGAATTGAACTTGGATGGCGACGAGTTCTCCGTGGTTCTCGAACCAGCAGCTCAAGAGCGCCTCTCCGACGTGGACTTGCCCTCGACCAATGGCGATTCGCACCAATTGATTGACTATAGCTGTCAAATCGTTTTAGCCATTTCGGCCGCACATCGCCTGGGTTTGGCACACGGCAATTTGACGCCTGCGTCGATTCGCGTTCGCTCCGACGGCAATCTGCAAATCGATTTTGTCCGTCCCTCGTCATTAGCGGATCGGGCCAACGACGAGACCGTGGATACACAAGCACTCACCAAGGAGGTCAGCCCTCCTGCTGAAGCGGACATCGCTGACGATGTTTACAGTCTTTCCGCCATGTTGGTCTGGCTATTCACTGGCGAGCAAGATCAACCCATCGAGCGTGTGGACCAATTCCGCGCCAAATTACAACAATGGATTCCCCAGTCCGCGCAGTCCGAAACGTTGATCGACGGGCTGTGCGAAGCGGTCGAACACGCGTTGAATTCTGATCGCAGTGAGCGCGGGACCGCGTTGGACATCTGCCAACAACTGGAACTGGTGGCTCGCGCAGCCGGCATAGCGTGGCCGGTGGAAGTAGGCGAGAAGCCAACGTTCCTTGATGGTTCCGCTGGATTGTCTCCCCAACAGCAGGCAGAAGAAACGCTGGACGACAATCGATCCTCAAGAGGTCGTGCTGAAAAACATCCTGAGCAAATTGGCCGGTTTCGCATTGTGCGAAAAATTGGCGCCGGCGGTATGGGCGATGTGTTTGAAGCCGAGGATTCGTCCGATGGAACGCGTGTGGCGATCAAACTCCTCAGCCAACGTATTCTCGATCATCCAGATGCCATTCGCCGATTCTATAAAGAAGGACGATTGCTCGGCGAAATTAACAGTCCCTACGTGACGAACCTCGTCGAAGTGAACGAAGACGTCGGGCATCATTACATCGCCATGGAATACGTGGCTGGCACAGACCTGCGGCAACTGATTCGCTATCGTGCTCCGCTGGAAGAACGCGTTGCGCTCTCGCTGATCGCCGATGCCGCACGCGGACTGGTCGGCGCCCACGAACTGGGCATGATCCATCGCGACATCAAACCAGCCAACATCTTATTGGCTTTCGAGGGCGGCAATGAACATTTCGATGCCAGTTTGTTAAATCCAACTCCGCAGACGGTCAAGCAACTACGCGTCAAACTCTCCGACTTCGGTTTGGCGCGGCAGATCGACCAAAGCGAATCGATGCGGATGACGCACACCGGCGCGCTGCTGGGCACGCCGTCTTATATGTCGCCCGAACAATTCGCCAATCTCGGCGATGTGGGGCAGGCGACCGATATCTATGCGCTGGGCATCACGCTGTTTGAAATGCTGGCCGGCAAACCCCCTTTCGAAGCGGGGGATGCCGCCAGTTTGATGAACATGCACTGCAACGAACCCGCTCCGCCACTGCAACGATTCAACCCCGATGCCAGCGAAGCCACCTGCGCGATCATCAATCGCGCGTTGGCCAAGAAACCGCAAGACCGTTATGCCGATGCCGCGCAGTTTCTGCACGAGGTCGACCGCCTCCTGCGGGGTGACGCGACTGCCATCGAAGTCCATCCGCACCTTCCGCCGCACGACCCGAAAAAAATCTTCGAAGAAGTCTTCGAATGGGACCTGAAAGGCTCCGCGGAGGATCTGTGGCCGTACGTCTCCAATACCGACCGTATCAACTGTGCTGTCGGCGTGCCATCGGTCGTTTATCAAACCGGCCGGGACGAGCGAGGACGACTCCGCAAGTACGGCGAATTTCGCATGGCCGGTCTACAGATCGGTTGGGAGGAACATCCATTTGAATGGGTCGAGGGGCAACGGCTGGGCATTCTCCGCGAATTCAGCAAAGGTCCTTTCGAGTGGTTTTTGAGCATCGTGGAACTGGTTCCACTGGCCTCGGGCGGCACAAAACTGCGGCACACGGTGCGGATCAATCCACGAGGCTTGGTGGGTCGACTCGTGGCCACCATGGAGGTGACCGTCAAAGGTAAGCGAGCTTTAGATCGTGTCTACGGTCGCATCGATCAATCCGTCACTGGCCAATTGAGCAACGCGCCCACCACAGATCCATTCATCGAACCCCAGCGACTCAGCAAGTCAGGCCGACAACGTCTGGAGACCCGCCTGGATGCCCTGGCAAAACATGGCATCGATCCGGTAACGATCGAGCACTTCACGGAGTTCCTCCGCGACGCCCCCGCCCAGGAACTCGGTAGGATTCGACCGCTTGCCGTGGCCCGCAACTACGGATTGGATGGCCAGCAATTCGTTGTCAGTTGCCTGTATGCCGCACGGGAAGGCTTGTTGAATATCGGTTGGGACATCCTTTGTCCTACTTGCCGGATCTCCGCACGCGTCACCGACACGCTGAAAGAGATCCAGCAGCACGAGCGTTGCGAGGTATGTGATCTCGATTTTGAAGTCGACATGGCGAACTCATTGGAGTTGATCTTCCGCGCGCACCCGGAAATTCGTGCGGCCGACGTGGGGACGTATTGCATCGGCGGCCCGGAACATTCACCACACGTCGTCGTACAAATCCGTTTGGCGGCGGGCGAACGATCGGAACTGTCGCCGGTTTTATCCGAAGGAGAGTATGTCCTGCGCAGCGCGCAACTCGACTCAGTACATCGCTTGCGCGTCCTTCCGCTGAAAGGCCCCACCCATGGAGAAATTGGCTTGTCTCCTGAAGTGATCGGCCCCTCCGCGCACCACCTCCGTGCGGGGCGCATCGTGTTGGCAATCACCAACGACTATGACCACGAGATCGTTGTCCGCTTAGAACGCCGCATCCCCCTGATGGACGTTTTCACCGCCGCTCAGGCAGCCGCGCTCCCTGCGTTCCGCGATCTGTTCCCAGAAGAATCATTCCAATCGGGCCGGTTGTTGAACGTCGCAACGGTGACACTGTTAGCTGTCGACTTGGCCGAGGTGGACCGCTTGTTCGACGAACTGGGTGATGCGGAAGTTTATACGCGGGTCGAGCGGTTTCAACAACTGGTCGATCACAACGTCCGTTTACACTCTGGCGCTCTCGTACATTCACTCGGCACCGGAGCATTGTGCGCATTCGACGCGCCGCAAGATGCGATTTCTGCCGTGTTGAGTCTCGACAAAGACCTCCATCGACCGACCAACCGTGACCTGCAACTGCAAGCTGGGATTCACCGGGGAACGGTGTTGGCAACGTCAGAGTCAGGACGCTTGGGATATTTCGGAGCGACCACTCGCATCAGCGAAGCACTGGCTCGACAGGCACAGCCGGGTGAAGTGTTGCTCACCGAAACCATCGCCGCTGACCCGCTAGCAGCTGCTTTGATGGAGCAATCTCACCTTGTGAGTGAAATCCTTGATCTGCCATTGCCCACCGCTCAAGGGCACCGCTGCCGTAGGATTCGCTTGGACTGACCGTCATCTCAAATCCTGATTTCGCGTGCACGGTCCTCCTCCCCGAATACGCCTAGGTAATTGCCCTGCACATTCCGCAAAATCCGCAAAGTCGACAAAAACAACCCAAGCCACCCAACCAACACAGCCGATACTTGGTAAGTCGGTAAACATATCTCACATCCACAGCAGAGATTCTATCTGCTCAGCCTGGCATGGGGCGCGAAGATGAAATTAGCTGTTCCTCACACGCACAATTCGGCGTGCATCAGCAGCATTGCCATGGTTGCGGCCGTTATCCTATGCGGTCGGGCAGCGATTGCCGGGGACGCGGATTACGGAAATCCCTCACCGGCGCTGACGTTTGGAGTTCACTCATACGGAACGACAGACGAGACCCAGGCGAAAACCAATGAATCTTCGACCACAAGTGCTGAATACTATCGCACCCAGGACAAGGCGAATTCCATACAAACCGTCTCGCACGAGGTAAGTTGCGACACCTGCGATTCCGGCCAACCGTGCGAATGCGACTCCGCGTGGTATGACAACCTCTCGATATTCGGCGGGTTGGATGGCTCCAAACAGCCACAAGATTTCGGCGTGAACGCCCAATTCGGCGGCCGCTTCCACATCAACTTGGGACTTCCACTGTGGGAAGAACAAGGACTCGGCGTGCAAATCGGAACGGCATTGAACTACACGGACAACGCCGTGCAAGTCTTTGAACGCGTCGACGGTACCAAAGATCGATTTCAAAACTATACGACGGTTGGATTATTTCAACGGACCGAGTCGGGATTTATGTGGGCCATCGGGTATGACTTTCTATACCAGGATTACTACGACGACTTCAATCTGGGCCAATGGCGCGGCGACGTCGGCTACACCTGGGACGATGAGAATGAATTCGGCACCTGGTTCACCATTTCCAACCAAAAAGACAGCGGTCACTACCTCACGATCCCGTTAACGCTAGATCCGATCACCCAAGGCAACCTCTATTGGCGACGCACTTGGGAAAATGACGCGCAGACCACCTTTTGGTTGGGCATCGCCGAGGGCCATGGCGAAGTCAATCTTGCGTTGGGCGACCTGCGTCCGACGAAGGAACGGTTGGTGTTCGGAGCGGACGTATTCGTCCCGCTCAGCCCCTACTTGGCACTGTTCGGACAAGCGAACTTCATCACACCGGCTGATTCGGGAACCGTCGACGCGTTTTTGGGAATCGCCTTCTATCCCGGCGGATCACACGGCGCCCGCAACCGCCGCTTCGCCCCGCGACTTCCCGTCGCCAACAACACAACGTTTGCCACGGACCTGTCTCGGTAACGCATTCGTAGCGGTCGTTCTAACGATAACTGTCAGACCACGGTTGGCCGGGGACGGACGAAGTCCGCCCCCAGTGAGTTGGGCGCAAGTTTGTCAAACGACCTGGGGGCGAGTTAGCACTCGTCCCCAGCCACCCAGCGCTGTCACGGACCAGAGTCGCCGTCAGTAGCGGTCAGTCCCAGTCCAGGTTGCCGTCCGACACGGCACTTTCCGGTGGGGCCGATATATTGTCGCCCACCGCGCCGCCGACGGTATTGTTCCGCACGAGATTGTTTTTGCCACCGCGAATGCGAATCGCTTGTTGCATGCTCGGTTCTTCACGGCGATCGATGATGTGATTGCCCGTCACGCGGCAGCGTGTGCAATTCTCCAACTCGATTCCGCGATGCCGCGGATCGACGATGTTGCAATCGCTCACGGCAAAGTCGCTGCAATCGACAAGCGTCACAGCGGCGTCTGCTTCCGGCGATCCACTGCTCAAACCGTGCGTCACCAACCCGGACAGCACACCGTTGTCGCACTCTTCGATACGAATGCCATCGCGGGGCGGGTCTTTGGGCAAACCTTGCCAAGCAACCGTATTGCCTGACATCGACAGCCCCGAACAATGTTTCGCAAACAACGACAAATCGGGAGCCCCATAAATCGTGTTACCCGCAATGGTGACGCGTTGCGCTGAGAACAGTTCAATCCCGCGCGTCTGGCTGCCCAGGATATTGCCGGTGATCGCCAACAGCCGCGCACCATACGGAGCTTGCTGTCCGGAACCATGAATGCGAATATTCGCGCCACCCGGTTGCACGGTCGCTTGAATCGTGTTGCTGGCAATCGTGACCTCGCTGATCACGCCATCGGGCGCTTCGAACCAAATCTCCGCACCGGTCGGTTCACCGTTCGGTGATTTGTCGACGCCGGGATGATTGTTGTACTCGATGTCATTGCCGGTGATTTGCAGATTGTGTACGTCGCCATC
This sequence comes from Symmachiella dynata, assembly GCF_007747995.1. NCBI lineage: Bacteria > Pseudomonadati > Planctomycetota > Planctomycetia > Planctomycetales > Planctomycetaceae > Symmachiella > Symmachiella dynata. The sequence goes on from NZ_CP036276.1 coordinate 6,637,275, forward strand.
GAGCGACTTGATCCCGGCACGCTTGTTGTAGCTGATGTGATTTCCCGTAACGTTGATCTGATGCAGATTACAACGATCGAGAAACAGCCCGTATTCGGCATTGTCATAAATATGGGAATCGCACAGCAAAAAGTTGCGGTTGCGTTCGACCAAATGCACCCCGTATTTGCAATTCCGCACGAGCACTTTCGAAACGGTCATTTGCATCGTTTTGCGCAACTGAATACCGATCGCCTCGGGATGTTCGCCGAGAATTTCGATTCCGCTCACAATCGGAAACCGCTCGTTTTCCCAAGTGTGCTGTTGAACCGTATCCGGCAGAGCGGTGCCGCGATGATCCCCCAAGACTTGAATCGCCGGTCCCGGTCCCGCCATGACGATCCGCGCTGTTCCGCCATCGCCGAGAATGGCGGCGTACCCTTGTTTCGTGAGGTCAAACACTAACGGTTTTGTAATGCGATACGTTCCCTTGCTCAGCTTGAGCACGCCACTTCCTTCTTCGATGGCATGCTTGAGGGCATCAGTATCGTCGGTCACTCCGTCAGCAGCGGCGCCGAAATTGTAGGCGTAAGGCATGGTTTACCGTTTCTTAGTTGTGGTCATTCAATGTTGATTGTCTTCCTCAATACTAATGAAATGACGGCATAATTAAAATCACCCCCAGCTGAAGTTGACTAACCCCAACTTGACCCTCGCCCCGGACCCGATACACTCAAGCCAACGGAATGCCACCCCACACGGAAACGCCACGGACTGAAAGGCCCGACCAGTGAGTGAGACACAATTTGTTGATGCCGCCGTCCGGGCTGCGCGATTGGCCGGGGCTGTCTTGCAGGAGTGGGCTGACAAATTCACGGTCAAGCACAAATCCCACGCCGCCGACTTGGTGACGGAAGCCGATTTGGCTGCGCAAAACGTGATTTACGACGCGCTGCACGGTCAATTCGCCGATCATGGCTTTCTGGGCGAAGAAGGTTTGCAACACGACGGAGGGGCCTCAGCCTATCGCTGGGTCATCGATCCACTGGATGGCACCTCCAACTACGTACACGGTTATCCCGCCTATGCGGTTTCCATCGGCTTAGAACACCAAGACGAACTGATCGCCGGTGTCATTTTTGATCCGAATCAGGACGAAATGTTCACCGCCGCGAAAGGGCAGGGGGCAGCCCTAAACGGCAAGCCGCTGCAAGTTAGCGACACCGATCAACTGTCAAAATCGATGTTGGTGGCGAGTTTTCCCCCCGGTGTGCAGCGAGACGGACCAGAGATCGCTCGGTTTTTGAACGTTTTACCGCAGGCGCAAACCATCCATCGCACCGGTTCAGCGGCTCTCAATTTGGCGTACATCGCCGCTGGGCGGATGGAGGGATATTGGTCAACCAGTTTGAAGCCGTGGGACATGGCAGCTGGTGTACTGATTGTCCGAGAAGCAGGGGGACAAGTGACCGCCTGCAACGGTCAACCTTGGGTGTTAGAAGATGCTGACCTGCTGGTAACGAATGGCACGGCAATTCATGCGGAATTGATTGAATTGCTAACGTGATGCGGAATTCGGTCGTGTTATCAATTTGGTGCTTTCCCCACCCCAATTTGAGGGGTAGAATGAGGGAAAAGATATTGATCGTGCACGTAGCGCAGGTGCGTCTAGGTGCATTTTGGGTCTAATTCTATAGGTCTTACCGGTTTTCCGGCATTTTTGACGCAAGAGTGCAGTCTGGGTCAACTCTCGTCAGTGTCGATCACCGCCAAGAACGCGCTGTCGGAAGGACAATTTTCTCCGGCAGGCACAAGTTTCGTTGAAAAAACGGAGTTTTCTCAACGAACGGCTGAAAGTCAATTTCCGCCGCATTTTCGATAGCATTTCTATTCTGGGTCCCCGTCCGAATTCGCTTTCAATAAGAAAAGTCTCGTGGTCAACGCTACCGCGCATCGTCGCTGGAGAATTGGACCGATTCGTTTCCTTCGAATGCGGATACTTTGCGCGCTTGGTTTGGCAATCTTCTGGGGTTTCACGTCGCAATCTGTCAGCGCACAGCCACCGACTGATGGAAACAAGACGCCCTCCACAGCCACGCAGCCCCAATCACGCTCCACCTCGACGGCCCCCAACGAATCGTCTCGCAGGGTCATTTATTGGATCGACGAAACGGGAAAACGAATCCCCGTACTGCGGGCCGAACCGGGTGAGACTTTAGAGCAGGCGCTCGACCGATTAAAGACAGACGAAACCGCAACGAAACCTCCAGCGCCGCAAACAGCGACGATTACTCGCATTGATCTTTCCGGAAAAGTCATCGGCGAACGCGCCGCATTGACTGCCGAATACACGGTACAGGTCCTGGCTGAGGATGCGTTCGTGCCGATCCCACTACGAATCCCCGAAGCAACGATCACCGGCGACGCAAAACATACAGGCCCCGGCGAGTCAATCCCCGGTGGCTTGAATGGCAATGACGGATACACGTGGTGGCTCCGCGGGAAAGGCGAACATCAGCTGACGCTCGATCTGAGCTTGCCTGTTGAAGCTCGCTCTCCGAAGTTGCGGCTCAAACTCACGCTGCCACCGACAGCGGTCAGCAAGTTCAGTTTGCAAGTCCCACAGCCGCAGGTCTCGGCGACGGCTCAAAACAAAGATTCCCGTTCGCAGCCGGTGATTTCGGAGATCGACGGATCGCAAATTGTTGTTCTCGGATTGGGAACAGCATTTGAATTGACCTGGCAACCCACCAGCGCTGCCGAGCCGGGCAATTCTGTGCTTGAAGTTGATAACACGATATCCGTCGATGTCGACAACGAGGCGGTTTTTGTCAAAGCGCAACAAGACCTGAAAGCCATCGTCGGCACAGCCACGTTTGATGTCGTGCGAGTCGATTTGCCAGCAAATGCCAAACTGCAAAGTTTGCATGGTCCGAATGTGGTCGGACACGCTGCCGATCCCGCTGCACCACAAACCATCATCATTCAACTGGCCAAACCGACACTCGGCCCAGTGAAATTGAATTGGCTTGTGGAACTCGACCATCCGCAAAGTACGTCATCGCTGTTGGTGGAAGGCTTCAACGTGCACGAAGCGGTCCGTCAAAGCGGGCTGATCGGAATGCGCAGCGACGCCGATCATCGCCTGGATATCGACGCCGATGCCTCTAAATTCGTCAGACGAATTGATGTCGCCACTGTCAAGAATTACTTCGACTTCGAAGCAGCTCCCGATTCGGCGTTTCGTTTTAGCAAACAGCCGTTTCGATTGGACACAAAGATCCGCAAGGTGGAACCGCAATTGACGGTCACACCGCAGATCTTGCTTTCTTGCTCGGGTAGTTCGATTGACCTGGAGGGCACTTTTCAGTTTCGAGTCACCGGCGGCGAAATTGAAACGGTGGATATCAACTGGCCCGACTGGCAACGGAATGGGTGGACGCTACAACCCTTTGAACCTCAGGGGCAAGTCGCGGAGCGGTCCGAAGAAGGAAATCGGATCACGTTTCGATTGAAAAAGCGGACCGGTACGGCGTTCACGGTCCAACTCAAAGCCCAGCGGGCGATTCCCGATGAGAAGGAACCGCTTGATTTTGATTTGCCTGCGGCCGAGGCCTCAAGGCACCAGACAGCTGTTGTGATTGTTGCTATGAACGACAATGTGCAAATGCAGTTTGAACCCGAGGGAGGAGAAACTGTCGCGCGTCTGCTTTTAGAACCGCTGCCCGTTGCCTTACGGCTTCCTGAAACGGTGCGTGATCGACGGCATATTATTTACGAAGTGGAATCGATCTCGCGACGATTTACTGGACGGTTATCGACACACAAGAAAATTGTGCAGACCAGCACGATTGTTAAGTTGATTCCCACAGCACCACAAATGACCGTGCGGCAGACCATCTCCTACACGGTCGCCTGGGGCCGACAAGCCACGGTATCGTTGCTGGTTCCCAATTCCCTCAAAGGCCGCGTGCGGTTTACTTCAGATACCGATGACGAATTACTGCCCACTCCGTCACAGGCCCCGTCGAAATCCGATTATCACCAAATCAATCTTCCGCTCAAAGCGCCCGGCACGCGGCGATTTCATGTGATCGCTGAATATAATATCGACGACGTTGCGGTCGCAAAGCCAAGCGACCAAGCGACAGTCATGCTGCCGTTTATTAAATCGCTCGACGGCGCTTTTGCCGAAACGACATTCGAGACCGAACAATCGCCCAACGTCCAAGTGCAATTTGAGCAGGAAGGCTGGCGACTGCAAACCGACGCAGCCGGGAAATCTACCTGGAGGACCAACCGCGACGTCATATCGATTCCGGTCTCAACGCGCCGCATTGGTGGGCCGCTGGATCAACCAGGGGTCGTGATCACAAAAGCATTAGCCCGCACTGAGATCGATGCCACTGGCACCGCTGAGACGCAACTGGTCTATGAGCTACAACAGACACCCGACCGAATTGAAATCACATTGCCGACTGGGCAAACACTCGTCGAAGTCCTCTGGAACGGTCAAAAGCTACAACGTGAGTCGGTGGATTCAAATTCTGAAGCACTGGATCGTTATGGATACAAAATCCAACCGACCACTGACCGCGATGAACGACGGCTGTTGATTCGCTATCGGGCTTTGACCAGCCAACCGTTGGCATTCACTGGATCGTACCGGCTATCGATTCCCCGCATCACCGGCGAGGTGTGGGCAGGGCAATCGGTTTGGGATGTCCAATTGCCACGCGAGCAGATCCTGTTTATTGATCCCGTCGGTTTCACATCACAAAACCAGTGGACCCGCAGTGCGCTAGGAGGACTGCTCTGGCAGCGGACGCCGCAACAGACACCGGCGGAATTGCGGCAGTGGCTCAACTTTAGCGAACCATCCGATGCCCCGTCCCCTTCGGGCGGAGGACACCGTTATCAGTTCGCGCGGTTGGCGCCGCTACGGCAGTTGAGTGTGCAGACCATCAGTTGGCCCATGCTGATCGGCATCGGGTCCGGCCTTTCGTTGATCCTGGGTTTGATGTTTCAATACGTCCCCGCCTCTAGAAACGTATTGGCCTTACTCGTTATTGGCTGTGCTTTAGCAGTCGTGGGAATCTGGTATATGACGCCCGTGATTCTGTTATTGCAGGCTTCGGTCTTGGGAATGGTCTTGGCATTCGTCAGCGCTATGATCCAAGCCTCCATCCGTCGCCGCCGCTCAACAGTGGTTACGATGTCCTCGGGAAGCGGTATCGGATCGATTACGGGATCCTCATTCGAGCAGGATGTGATTGGTACTTCCGGATCCCAAACGCTGATTCGCCCCCCCTCGGCATCGGGTAGTTCTCCCGGCCAATCGATTCCCTCCTCGACCATTTCAGGAGCCTCCGAATGACAACGCCGCGATATTCTGGCGTTGTCTGCAGCTTGCTCGGCCTGGGAATGCTGTTGCTCGCCGGTCGTTGGGAAAATAGCTCACGCCTATTCGGCCAAGAGGGCGAAGTGGCGGTTCCCAATATTCAATGGAATTTAGTTCCGCTGAACAAACGCAGCGTCTGGCCGCCGGGCGATTGGCAACCCATTCGGCGGGATCGTCTCGAAAAACAACAAACCAAGGACGGCAATCCAGTTGCTCAAATGCCGCGCGAATTCCCCATTCGCCACGCGGTTTATTCCGCCAAGCTCACCTCAGACAACGCCCTGGATGGCGGACTCGTCTTGACGGTCGATCAACCGCAAGATGGCCCGGCAATGATCCCCTTGGATCCGCTTACGCTGCCGGTGCATAAATTATCTTGGCCCGACAGAGAAGCAGTCTGGGGTTCAACGCCGCAGGGGCAACTTGTCGTGAAGTCCCGTCCCGATCAGAAAACGTTAACCGGACGTTGGAAACTCCGCGGAGAAAAACGACCCGGGGGCTTGCTATTCGACGTGCACGTTGCGAAGGCAGCCGCATCGCAGCTTATGTTGACATTGCCAGAAACCTACGACGTGCAGTGTGAAACCGCCGTCGTCGATGCACCGGTCGCAGCCGATGTGCCCGGCTGGCGAAACTGGAAAATAGAACTCGGTCGCCAGACACGCTGCCGTGTGGTGCTGTATGAAACCGCGCCGGATGAAACTCCTCTGCCGCTGATTGTGCTGAGCGATAACCGCATTAAATACACGTCGGCCCCCGAACAATTTCGAATCCAAAATCGGATGCAGCTCGACATCTTAAAAGCTCCGGTGTCCGATTTGGAGTTTGTCACCGATTCCGATGTGCAAATTCACGCCGTCCTCGCTGGCGCTGCCGCGTTGCCGATGGAGCAAAAAACCACCGAGGGCCATCGGACCGTGCGTGTGCATTTCGACCCTCCGATCTCCGGTCCGGGGCACGTGCTGCAATTGCAGGCAACGGCTCCGCTGACCATGGAACGCCAAATTCAATTGCCGCGCATTTTGGTTCCCGGTGCCGTTACCGGCGGGGGGCGGATCGACGTCATCGTCCCCGCTCCGTTTGAGCTTCAAAAAATCACCACACCCCCAGGGTATCGACAAGAAGACGCTTCAAGCGGCGGAAATGCAGTCGCCTTTCATTACTATGGAGCTGCGGGCAATGTCACTGCGGTCTTCGGTTGGCCCCGTGCAGAAGTCAGCTGCCGCATCTTCAGCCACCTGCGATCTACGCGTGACCAATGGGAAGCGCAAACGCAAATGCAGTGGCAATGCCAGTCGGGACAGCGGTTTACTTTGAAATGTGAGTTTCCTTCGGAATGGGACATCACGGTTGTCTCACTGCGAAACAGTTCGGGAAGATTCGCTACGGCCGAAGATTGGACCATCGTACCGGGCGCGCGTGATACGCGGACTTTGGTCGTCAAATTGAGCGAATCCCTATCGGCCACCAACCCGGTGACCATGGAATTCATCGCAACGCGGCCAATGACCGCGCATCATGAACCCTTGGCAATTCCGGCCCCTGTACCGTTGAATACCGAAGATGTGGAAACGTTGGTTTCGATTGCCGAAACTTCCAATGCGCAGCCTACGCTCCAACTCGGTACGACGTTTTCACCAATGTCGCAGTCCCGCGTTTCCCCAGACTGGCAACAGTTTTCTCTTTGGGAGACAGCCAAGCAGACCGATCGGTCCTCACAAGTCTTCCTCTCAACCGCCGTACGTCCCCAGGGACAATTCCTATTTCAGTCGGACCAAACTCCACTGAATATCACTGCCAATGTGCAAATGGAATTGTTCGACGACCGTGTCAAAGAAGATCTGAAAATCTTCGGCCGCGCCACCGGGCCCGCAGTCTCACAAGTTCTCGTTTTCGTCAACGAGCCGGGACCTAAAATCTCCTGGGAGTTACTCGAAGACAAAGACACAAAAGTCACCTCCCGCAGACTCACCACTTCGCGGCAGCTTGCCCTAGGCCTGCCCCGTTTCGGCGAGTTGTGGGAAATTGAATTCACTCCCCCGGCGACGACATTTACGCTGGTCGGCAACCGAACACGGACTTTCTCCGCCTCGGGACAGGCACCATTGGTTTTTGTACCGCGCGCAAAAAGTTTTCAAGGAACAGTCGAAGTCCAGTCCCCGCCGGAAATTCAACCACGGTTCGTCCCGCAGGACATGATTGAACTGCAAGAGGTCGACGCATCACCCAGCAACAATCCAACCGCTGCGAAATTGCACCGCTGGAGCTATCGTGCGGTGGATGCCGGATTGCGCATTGAAACACAAGTTCGCTCCAGTGGATCGCCGGCAGCCGCCATTTCCTCCGTCGACATTCATTCGCACCTCTCATCCACTGCCGAGGGTGAAAATCGTCACTGGGCGGTGGTCGACCTGACCGCACTTTCCGAGACCGCTGAACTCGAATGGACCCTCCCCGAGTCCGCATTACCAGGCTCGGTCCAGTTGGGAGATCAAACCGTCGAGCCGTTCCGCGTGGGAGAATCGTTTCGTTTACAGCGGGGCTCACGCGATCAGACCGCCATGGCTGTCATCCACTACCGGACACCTTCGGTTCCGCAGTTCGGTCCTGGGGTCGTTCAGACTCCCGTGCCAAAATTTAACGTCCCTGTCCTACGGTTTTCCTGGACCGTTGTTCGTCCGCCCCGAACGCAAATCCAGATACTCAACTTGAACGCCCGCCCCTACGGAGCCGCCGTCGGCGATTCGTGGAGCCGACGTTATTTAGGACCGCTGGCCCAGAAACCGGCATCGTCGCCCAGCCAAACCGCAGAAGAAAAACTGCCGCTCAACAATCCCCTCGATGAAGGGAACACGGGAACGGGAGCGGCGATTCCAGACGCTCCCCCCGGTTGGCAGTCGCAAACGTTTGAATTCGCAATGTCTCCCGTCGCCATCTCAGCAGCCATGTGGGATGTCGATCGCAACCGATTCATTTCAGTAGCCTTCCTCATGAGCTGCTTGGTCATCGCCGCCGGCATCCGAGCCTGCGGTCTGAATTTCAGCCACCGTTTTGTGATTGTCTGGCTTGTACTCTGTGTGGTCATCGCCACCTGGGTACCGACCGCCTATGCAGAAATCGCCGGTGGAATTGTCATCGGCTCATTTCTCGCCTGCCTGATTCCGCTGGTAGAAAAAATCATCGTCCGCGATTCTCCACGGACGGAAGAGCCGGTCTCGATAGGCAGTACGCGTAAATACATTCCAGTCGCGACGGCAATCCTCATGGCGGCGCTCTGCCTCACCCGGGCGATGGCACAGGAAACGACGACGACAGGCCGCGGCACTCAACCAGCACAGCACCGTGTGCTCATTCCCTATGAAGCCGGAGACCCGTTGGGTCGCAATGCCAAATGGGTCTATGTCGAGCCGCATACGCTCGCCGCATTAACCGGCGGTCAGTCGGACGAGCCTGCCGTTCCTCCCTATTTGTTCCGCTCGGCGCGCTACGAGCTGGCCGTCACTCAACAGGGGGGAAGCCAGTGCGACATGCGTTTCGAGGTCGATGTCCTAGCGACTTCCGACGATGTGACAATCCAACTGCCGTTGGAAAATGTGAATCTCCTGGCTGATGACCCCTGCCGCGTGAACGGCAAACCGCACCCGATTTGGCGGGACGCCGTGACCGGAAATTTGAATCTACAACTCAGCGGCCTCAAGCCGTTGGCGGAAAAAACGCCTCCAAACGATGCTGCCAATCCAGACGGTGAATCCGCGCCCTCCTCCCCGCAACATGTGCGATACCGGATCGACTTGTCGACCACAATTGCCAACGCTCCGGTAGAGAAACACATCAACCTGAATTGGAACATTCCGCGCGTCGCCAATAGCGTCTTGTCGGTCCAGCTCCCCACAGGCCAAGAGTTTGCACGCATCGAGTTGGATCAGCGACCGCCGTTCCTGCTCCAGCTGAAAGACAAAACAAAGCCGGAAGTCATCTCGGTGGGCAACACCGAACATGTGGACGTCATTTCGTCCGCTACGGTGGTCCCCAACACAGATCGCATCACCGTGGCCGCTGTCTGCCTTGCTGATGTGACCCCATCACTGATTCAATATCAAGCGCAAATCTCCTACCGTGTGCGGCAGGGATTCGTCAATCATCTCCTATGGAAGCTGCCTTCCGATATCGCTGTCCGTTCGATCCACGGCAAAAATGTGGCCGGGTTTCACGTGTTGCCCAGGCAACAGGGAGAACAGACCTTCGTCGTCGAGTTGGATTCACTAAACTCCGATCAAATTGAAATTCTAGCCGATTTCGTGCTGCCGGTTGCGGAAGAATCGCACGATCCGATTGTGCCTGTCTTGGATTTCGCACCGCAAGGCTATTTGGTCGAGGACTCCATGTCCCCCAATCAAATATTTGCCGTAACAGCGCCGTCGGAATTCGAACTGGAAATCAAACCGGCTGCCCCCAACAAGGTCATGCCGCTTGAGAAAATGGAGTTTTTGCGGCGTTGGAAAGGCAGCGCCGCGCAACCACGTGCTGTCTACGCCATCGAAGGCCCGGTTGATTTCGAGACGCACCTCCAAACCCTGGCCCCCAAACGCACCGTGAAGACTGTTTTTCACGGACGGATTTCGCGGCATCATCTCGATTGGGAACTCATCGCCGAAATGGACGTGCGCACCGCACTGGCATTTCAGCACCGTATGCAAATTGACCCGCGACTTCGCATCGAATCGATCTCGATACAACAAGCCGATGCCGAACGTCTACGCCGCGCGACTCGCACCCGCGATCAACTCGTGTTGTTTTTAAAAACCGGTGCCACGGGTAATCAAACCATCCGTATCAAAGGAGCCATGTCGCTAAAATTTCCCGGCGAATTCACGCTCCCCGCGATTGGGTTTTTTGACGCCAATCTGACGGATGCCGAAGTTGTCCTGTGGCAAGAAAATGATTTGGCGGTCCAATTGACCGGAATCGATGCCAATCTTCCCGTCCCCGACCGCGCTGCCTGGGAACAGGTGAACGATAGCGACCTGTTGGTCGGTCGATATCAAATCCCTGTCGGTACCGACATGGAACAAGTTGTGGTCAAGATCGACAAGAACTCCCCCGACATCGTGATGGATGCGGTCAATCTTCTCGATATGCGGGTGGTCGGCGTCCAAAAAATGACGACCGTTTTGCGGTTCAAAGTCGCCTCGGGCCACGCTTCGGAATTCTCTGTCAGACTGCCCAAGCAATTCGCTGATACCTGCGAAGTCATTTCGCCGGCGTCCACTCGTAAGGAACTTCGTGACGACGGATTAGAATTGACCTTTCTCCCCGACGACCCACGCCAACAGGAGATGGTTGCGCGCCTCAGCTTTCCTATCGAACTCGATGAAAGCGGGGAACTGGTGATTGATGAAATTTTTCCTATCAACGCCACCGTGGGAGAGGTTTTTGTACAAACTCTCACTGACGAAGAATCGTTTGGACCGGCGGCGGAATACTCGGGCTTGACCGAAGAGGAATTACCGGCGCAATTCGCTGATTGGATTCCTGTCGAGACCCCCGCAGCTTATACCAAATCTTACCGCGGCGGCGCCGGGCCATGGCGATTTCGTAACCGCAACAATCCCTCACAGGACGCGCTGACAATCGAATTGGCCGACACGCGACTGTGGCTTGACCACGCGCGGGGACTCGTCGGCCACACCAGTTATCTGATTTTACCCGGCAACAAAGAGCAGTTGGACGTGACGTTACCCGCCGGCGCGGAATTGCGGGCTGTGCTCACCGATCACGGGTTGGCCACCGTGTCGCAAGTCAGCGGCCAGAACATCACGATGACGTTGGATTCCGCGCAGGTCGGTCAAGAGATCATGCTCTATTGGACGCGACCCGCCGCCGGCCACAACCTGTTCACCGATTTCTATCGCCGCATGGATGTCCCCACTCCACAACCACAACAGTTCGTCGTCAAACAAAACGCGATGACCCTGATTCCCGCAGCTCATACTGGCCTAGAAGGCGCCGGGAATAATCTCGCGCCATTGAAATATGCACTGTTGCGACTGGATGCGGAATTCACGTTGTGCCGTGCACAAACCAACGCCGGCCACCCGCGTCTGAAATTCTTGTGGAACCGGCTGGAAGCACACTACGAACAAGTCGCACAACTCTTTGACCAAGACGCCGGTGAATTATCCGGCAACGATGCGGCACAACTACGAACAGAATTCGCTAAACTCCAACAGCGGATCACTAACCAATTGAGACAATTGCCCTCATTGGAGATCCCCGTTCTCGCCATGGACGACACGCCGATTAGCGAACCTACGCTATCGGACATCGTATCCCCCAACGGCAGTCTGCATGATTTCGATGCACTGAAAACTCAGCAGGCGACAAATTTCTCAACATCGGTATTTGACGAACGGCTCGCTCCTGCCATCGCGACCGTTTTGGGAATTCTTTTGGTCGCCATGGTTCGTTACATTTTGCGGCGACATATCGAACTCGATACCATCGCATGGCTGATCGACCATCCCCGCATCGCCTGGACCGCAGTCGGCCTTTTCTGGTGGCAGTTCATGAACCCCAGTTGGCTGGGACCGGCGATTATCGTGATCGCGGTGATCTCAAGATTCTATCCCCGGCAACAAGCGGCCAATGCAAGCACAGAACTAGACTTTGTCGTCGGCACATCCAGCAGCGCCTAGCGCGGAGGTACCAACTCGCTTCAGGCGGACGTGTGAATTTGAAAATACGCTCTAGCTTACCGCTGGAAGCTGCCCGGTGCCGGTTTCCTGTCGGCTATCGGCTGTTGGCTGTTTTCGAGAAGAATTGTTCACGTGGTAAATCGACAGACAGTACAAGATAACGGCGAATATAGTCGGATTCAACGAGGTGTTTTCACCGATGGGGCTGGAAATTAAGTTGGCGAGTATTTTCGCAACAACTGCAAGAGAGGCGCATGCCTGGAGAACAAAACGGTAATTGTAAACCTTTAAAGAGGCTGAATAGAAAAGCAACGTCAAGACAATGGTAACTTCAAACAAGCAGGCTGCCCTGAATTCCATTGTCTTGTCAAATACAAAGCTGGAGACGGCTAGGACCAACAACATTGTGATCAGAATATTCCAAGCAAATCCACCGGATCGTGACGTTTTGGAAGAGTTCATTACGTATCCTTCCTGCTAAACAAGCAGACGAATCAGGCTGACGGTGGTGTAGCGCGCGGGTGCCACTGGCTTCGGCCAATACTGTCCGGGAAATTATTAACGAGATCTTAACTTGCGCCAAGTGTGATGATTTGTTATTTGTTTTCGTATGGCAAACGAGCGAAGCAATCATCAATCGGCGGTGGACCGGGAATGGCCGGTGCAGGTGATTGGTGGAAAGTACGTCCGATTGCTCGCTCGGTACCTGCAAAAATTGCGAGATGAAGACGCACACGGGAATCGACGATTGTATCTGGACGATGTGTTTGTCGCCTACCTGTTGGCCTTTTTCAATCCGTCTATCCGTTCGCTTCGAACCGTGGAAGATTTTAGTCAGACGCGGCAAGCCCAACAGCACTTGTCGGTCCGGAAAATCTGCAAAAGCACTCTATCCGATTTCAACAAAATCGCTGACCCGCAGCGGCTGGAGCCAATTTTACAAGCACTGCGTTGTCAGCTGACTCGCAAGCACCACAGTCGCTCGAATTCCGCGGACGGTCTTTCCGAGATGCTTGAGCGGACGGTCGCGGTTGACGGAACATTTATTCCCGCAGTCGCTGAGGTCGCCTGGGCGATTGCCAACTCGAACAATCATGGAACAACACGTCATCGAGCGCGGTTGGATGCTCGTTTGAACGTAGCAACCTGGCTTCCCGAAGCACTTGTGGTTCCCGCTGTGGGCCAAAGTGAATCGGACTCGGCGATTGAGCATTTACAGGAAGGTTGCATTTATCTCTACGATCGCGGCTACATGAGTTTTGCGTTGCTTGCGGCGCATTATCACAAGCCGCATACCGAAAAGGCCGTAGTGAAATCCTCGTTCGTTGTGCGTTTCAAACCAGCGGCAGGTAATTCTCCGGACTTGAAAGACGCGACCGATTGTCCGCTCAGCGATGCCGACCGTGCTGCGGGAGTCGTCAGCGATCGTGTCGGCAATTTCATCTCGGCCACTGCGCGTCGCACCGGTATCTCGCGACTCAGGCTGCGCGAAGTGATCGTTACCTATGAAGAACAAGGACAGCCAAAAACACTGCGTTTGATCACCAATTTGCACGACGTTTCTGCAAAGACCATTGGACTTCTCTACCGGCATCGCTGGCAAGTGGAATTATTTTTCCGCTGGTTCAAATCGTTCGGCAACTTCGGCCACTTGATCAGCCACCAGCGCGAAGGCGTCTTGGCTCACCTGTACGTGACGATCATCGCTGTGCTGCTGATGTATCTGCACACAGGGTATCGCCCTAGCAAATACCTATTCGCATTGGTCAGCCAAGTGGCGGTCGGCGGCGCCACACTCGAAGAAATCCTGCCGATTCTCCAAGAGCGCGAACGCCAAAATGAACTGGCTCGCCAATCAGCCGCACGAAGGCGTGCGAAAAAAGGGCGGTGATTAAATCCAGGGCCGCAGTGCAAGCATTGCGACGCCCGCGCCCCCACATGCGCCGGCAACCCCCCCGAGTAGCCGGTAAAGCCGCGCCCCCCTATCCCAGCCCCCCCGCCAACACAAACACATATCAACAACTTGCCCCCAACCCATTTCCCGGACAGTATTGGGCTTCGGCAGTGCCCCTTAGGAACAACGGTATCGCCACCCAACCGCTTCCTCAAGACCATTATCCAATCAGCCCGCAGCCGACCATGGTCCGAGTTGCCAGATCAGTGTCCCGGTGGCCATTGCCAAGCAATAGTAGGCGAACCAATGCAACCGCATTGTCGCCACTGCTTTGAGAAGCAGTTTGAGCGCCACCACACCGACGACGAACGACGTCAGCGCGCCGGCGAGCAGTGCCGGCCATTGTGTGACCAGCATGGAAACGGCGGATTGGTCGGCCGACTCGAGCGACACCGCATCCATCAGCACTTTTAGCGCCGCTGCGGAGATGGCGGGAATGGCGATGAAAAATGAAAACGTGGCGGCGTCATTCCGCCGCAGCCCGCAGAGCATGCCCCCGGAGATTGTACTGCCTGACCGCGAGATGCCCGGCACCAGCGCCACCGCTTGAAACAGGCCGATCATGATCGCCTGCCAGGCGGTCATTTCTGCCAGTGGCTTTGCATCGGGCCGGTTGGCTGATTTTTGGCCGACCAACAACATCCCCGCTGTGGCGATCCATCCGATTGCCACCACCATGGGCGTCTCAAAAGCGCGGTCTAAGAGCGGCTTGAGCGTCAGCCCGGCAATCCCCAAGGGAATCGTTGCCAGCACGATGTACAGGCACAGGCGAAAGTCCTTCAGCAGGTTCCAGATCGCGCGGCGATAGACCACTAGAATGGAGAGCAGCGTGCCAAGGTGCAGCACCACATTGAGCACCAGATTCTCGTCGCTATGAGCAGTCGTCCCCATCCAGCGTCCGACGGGCGGACCAAGCACCACCAAATGCCCGGAGGAGCTAATCGGCAGAAACTCGGCAATCCCTTGCACGACGCCCAAAAGGACCGCTTGCCAAAATTCCGGACTGAACATGGGGTATCAATACATCTCGTGAATGCGCGTGGGCCGGCGGGCGACGACTTCCCACAGGCCGGACGAAAGCTAACTCACCACAGTATAACCGGTTTTTGTGACTGCGGCGGCGGTCAGCCACCAAAGGCAGCCACTGGCACACCCAGCCGCCGCTGGTCGGAACGATTACGCGGGCAAGTCACAGGCGGCGCGGAATGTAACAATTGTACCGAGCCAGTACCATTGGAATCGCCGGTACAGCTTCCGCTGAGTGAGATGCCTGCAAATCACTGGCACCCCATTTCACGGGCTGTTAAAAGATTCCCAGATGGTCGCGGGCATCATCGGTCATACGCTCTGGACTCCAGGGCGGTGCCATGACCAGTTTGATCTCGGCTTCGCTGACATCTTCCAGCTTTTCCAGCGCCATTTTCGCCTGTTGCATCAATTGCGGACCAGCGGGGCAAGCGGGGCTGGTCAACGTCATATCAACGGAAACTTTGCCCTCATCATCCTCGATGGCATAAATCAATCCCAGGTCAACAATATTGATCATCAACTCCGGATCAATAACATCTTTGAGTGCTTCAAGCAGCGCGGCTTCATCAGCCATGGTTTATTCTCCAAAAGTGTTCGTTGTAACTGTTTGGGCCGAAATAGAGAGATAATGCGGCAATGCCGCTTCCGCAAGTGACAGCGACCAAGAACGCCGCCCATGCCAACCGCCATTTCCGATTCCAGACTCCTCCGGCCATGCCCTACCTAGTAGCACCCCACGTCAACGATAACGCACAACAGAGCAGATTCAAGGGGGTTCTCGCCAGCCCGCTGCGAAAGATTCCCGCTTCAGGGCGGATGCGCTCGGTGCAGGTGTTTCCGCACTTAGCTCATAACTGCTCAGCCTCTTTCTCGCGGAGTTCTTCCAGGGCCTGGTCGATCCGCGAAATTTCTCCCGGCTCGGTTGCTTCCTCCCGCCGCGCCTCGAGTCGCGATCTCAACTCATCCGGGTCAATCTCCAAAATTGCCAGACCGTGCAGTGCGTTCGTCTGGTCCGTCCGAACCGAACTTCCCAGCCCGCTGAGCAGCACATCGACATACTCGTCGCGCAGTGAGGGATCGCTGTCCACCATTTCCTGCAGCACGAGATACTTGTAAAAGAAAACTCCCTTCTTCAAGTATGCAACCAGCGGTCCCCGCAACGACGGGTCGCGATTCACGAATGCCGCCAATGCCCAAGCCGCCGTGCCACTCTGGTCGACTTTGTTTGAATTCAGCCTAGGTTTCAGCCAGGCAATCATCCGCTGATCCGTCTCCGTCAGCGGCCCTGTGGCGTTTTCGGCATGCCTGAAGAAGAGCTTCGGTGCAGAATCACCAATCTCGGCGACGTGTTGCTTGTTTTCCAATGCGATGAGAAAAGCTTCGATGATGTTGTCCGACACTCGAGTCTTGTGAGCCAGCTCGGATGCCGCAAAAAGGCGAACATTTGCATCTGAGTGATGCAACAGCGCAATAAGATGGCTCTCCGTTTCCTCGCCAAGGCTCCGCAGCCGGCGAATCGCATCGTCCTGCTCATTGGGGTCCGTACTCGACAAATTCCGGTATGCCGACGACACTTCCAACCACGAATCCACGTGCGGTCGCAAGAAGACGATCACTGCCAGACTGACCACAACCGCCAGTCCCACCAGCAGAACCGCGTATAAGTTCCGCGATAGTCGACCGGTGTGAACGACCTCGCGCTGGGAGCTTGACTGGTCTGCATTCATCGACACTCGCCCTCCATCGCTGCTGGGGACAGGATCACGAAATCAAGTTGACGCCGTTCGTCGCTCTCTCGGTAGGAACTCTTATTGATGCAGCTTCTGTGGCGATTGAAAAATAGGTTGCGGCCAGAAATCGTTCGCCCATCCGCATCGTCATCTCACGACGAGTGCCCTCGCAATGAATGAGCAAGCTGGAGCAGAAAGTCGCGGTTGTCGGCGGTCAGATACCGCATGTGGCCGCCCATGCGGTTGAAGCTCTTGTTGTAGCGCAGGTAGTAGTCGGGGTTGTCGACCGGCGGCTCGCCTTGGGTCCAGTCCCAGTGAGACTTAGCCAGATCGACGACGTAGATCGAATGATCTTTGATCAAATCGTCGTGCTGGATGGCGACATTTTGGGAGATCGACAGCGATTTTTCGAACACCATCGGAGACATCACCGCCGAGCCGATCGAAAGGTAGACGCCCCCATCGAGCCGGCTCACACTCTCGGCGAAGGTGAGGAAGTCGCGTTCGGCAACGCGGCCCACGCTGGCGCCGTGATTCATGGGGTGGTTGTAAATAATGTCGTGGCCAAACATCGGATGCCCCGTGGATGGCACACCCAGCCGATAGGCGGCGGCTTGTACGCTGAAACGCTTCCAGGCATGCGGCACCTCCATCCGTCCCGCTGGCAGATCGAACGTCTTGATGATCGACAGCAGGTCGGCGGCCGCTGCCGCGCGGGCCGGGTTGTCGGCGGCGTGGGTGTTGATTTCTTCGACCAGCGAAGCAGCGTCGGGAATGTCGCCCCCTTCATTCTCGATGAAGGCGCCGACCGACTCGCCGTAACCTTTGCCTTCGTAAGCGCCGAGGTTCAAGGCGAGGTTGATGTTCCGGCCGGTTTCCTCCCAGTTGCCAAACTGGCCTTTTTTGACATAACCTTCAACATCTTCACTGGATTGCCCCTGAAAGGCGAACTCCCAGTCGTGGATGATGCCGGCGCCGTTTGTGGCCAAGTGCGTTACCCAGCCCGCCTCCATCAGTTCGATCATCACCAGCGCTAGACCGTTTTTGATCGAGTGGGCACCAAAGGTGAGCATCACCGGCGCGTCCTTTTGACGGGCTTCGACGATCCGCTCGACAGCTTCGGCAATCACCTTTTGCGCGACGTCGGTAAGTTGTTGCGGTGCAGCGTCGACGGGAACGTGGTCGCGCTCGATTTGATTTTTGTTGATGCGCGTGGAGAGCGGCAACATCTTGATCTTATGGCGGTCAAACTGCGGGTAGGGCATAGCTGTGTCACAATTTCCATGTACGTCAAACCAGGACAATCAACTTTGGGTGCCACTGCTGGCTTGTCTAGAAGTGCAAGTTGGGTCACCGGTAAAAAAACACTGGCGGGCAAGCCGCCAGTGGCCCCCTTACTGGATGGTCTGTTCTCTCAACCAAGCGGCATCAAACATCTGCGCCGTTCGTCAAATACGCCAACAACGCATCTCGTTCGCGGTAGTCGGGGATAATAATATCCGCGCCGGCTCGCATCAGGCGGTTCCGTTTCCACTCGTTGATTCCCTCGCGATATTTTTCATCGCTCGCGACGCCAACGGCGATGCCTCCCACGCGTTTGATCTCTTCGATTTCCACGTAACCGTCGCCGAATCCCAACAGTCCGCCATCGCCGAGGCTATTCTCCGCCATCAGTTTTTCGATGATCATTTTCTTGGAAAAGCTTTTGTACTCATCCTGTGCCCCGTAAACGTGCGGACCGAAATACGCATCCAGTTTCAATGCAGCCAACTCGTCGGCGACGAATTGGTGATCGGTTCCACTGGCCAAATACAGATCGCAGCCAGCCGCTTGCAGTTTTTCTAGCAGTTCACGCGATCCCGGTACGGTCAGGATTTCCGGTTCGACGCTGCCGTCTTTGAGGCCTGAAACACGCCCTGAAACCCGTTCCCACAACAGGTCGTGGTATTGCTGTTTGTATTCGAGCGGTTCCTTGGCCGTGCCGCCCCGTTTGCCGACCTCTTCGGCCAGATGAATCATCTGGTAAATGGTCTGCTTGCCGTTGAGCCGCATAACGAACTCTTCGACATGCTCGGACAATGCTTCGCGCGGTTCCGCCTGTGGAGTTTCAGCGAGAATGTCGACCATCATCGGGATCATGACTTCCGGCCAACCTTCGCGGACCAGCGACAACGTCCCGTCAAAATCAAATAACACAGCCGAAAACTGCCCACGCGGCAGATCAGGATTCACAATTTCAATACGGGTCCCAGGCAGGAACATAGGTGTGACTTTTTTCTGGAGCATTGTTTGTGTGATTGATTCACCACGGAGAGAGAAGCAGGCTTCAGGCTAGAGACTTTGGACTGTAGGTTTGGGAAATGAAGCGCCATTTCCTAAGGCCTACGGTCTACAGCCTACGGTCTAATACATCCGTGGTGAACTTCGTAATGTCAAATAATAATCGTCTGTTCGCGGTCAGGACCGATGGAGATGAATTCGACCGGGACGCCGACCAACTCGGCGACGTTGTCCAGATACTTGCGAGCGTTGGCCGGCAAGTCTTCGAGCGTTCGTGCCCCGGTGATGTCGGTTTTCCAACCTGGCAGTGTGCGGAAGATCGGCTTGACGACCGCTAAGTCTTCGACGTGCGAGGGGACATCGGTCGTTCGTTGGCCGTTGATTTCATAGGCCTCGCAAATCTGGATTTCATCCAGTTCGCTGAGCACGTCCAACAGCGTGACGGCAATGCAATCCACGCCGCAGACTCGCGCGCTGTAACCGGTCGCCACGGCATCCAACCAGCCGCAACGTCGTGGACGTCCGGTGACCGTGCCGTATTCGTTGCCGGTGTCGCGAATCAACTGGCCGATCTCGTTGTCCAGTTCTGTCGGAAACGGTCCACCGCCGACGCGTGTGGTATACGCCTTGACGATACCGATCATGCGATCGATATGCCGTTGCGGCACGCCGCTGCCGTTGTGAATACCAGCTGAGGAACTATTCGACGACGTAACAAACGGAAACGTGCCGTGATCCACATCCAGCAAACTGCCTTGGGCCCCTTCGAACAACAACCGTTTGCCGGCGGCGATCTCACGATGCAGTCGTGCCGTTGTATCGGTCACGTGCGGCTTGAGGATGCGAGCGTATTCCAAATACTCTTCCGCCACAGCCGCGTGGTCAATTGTCTCAGAGCCAGGCGCCAGGGCCTGGATGATCGTATTTTTCTGTTCGACGATGCTTTCCAGCCGACTGCGGAAAGAAGCTTCGTGGTACAAATCGCCCACCCGAATCGCATGGGTGCGTCCCGCTTTATCACGATAGCAGGTGCCAATGCCCCGCATCGTCGTACCGATCGCGTCATCTTTACGGCTGGCTTCGAGCACGGCTTCTTCGGCCATGTGGTGCGGAAAAATGACATGGGCGCGATCGCTGATGATCAGGTTCTCGCCGATCTCGATCCCTTGTTGGCGAATCGCCTCCATTTCGCTGAGCAGGGCTTTGGGATTGACGACCAAACCCGGCCCGATCACCGACAATTTCTCCGAGCGCAAAATGCCCGTCGGTAAAAGCGACAGCTTGTAGGTCTTGCCGTTAAAGACGACAGTATGGCCAGCGTTATTGCCCCCTTGATAGCGCACGACAATATCGTGCTCGAGGGTCAAAATATCGACGAGCTTCCCCTTGGCCTCGTCACCCCACTGTAATCCAACGACTGAAGTTGCCGACACGAGATTCAATTCCTCAATAGATTTCCCGCATTCCCATCCGGACACTTGCGCCGAGTCGGAATGTTGTTTAGTGATATACGGGCGCATACTCTGCCCGAAAACAGGCCTGTTGTTTCAATGACCGAAGATTCTGGACTCAGCATTCCGCTCGCGCGTGTCCGGTCATCCCAGCGGTACCATGTGATTTCTTACCCGGTTGCGGTAGAGCCAGTGGTGGACCAAATTTCGTCCGATCAGTCCTGCTCCCTGCATCAATGAGTCCGTCCGCAGGTCGCTTCACGATCAACAACGATTCACCGGAATCGGCAGTCGCCGGGACGTGGATTGCCCCGTACGGACATCAGATTGTGAAGGAGTTGCACCCTGTTTGCAAGGCTCGCGAAAGGGGCCAGCAGAGATAAAGCCAGCTGGCACCTCCAATTCGCCGGAACCTGCTTGTCAGTAGGAACTTGCGAGCACGCATCATCAAAACCGGAGGAAGAGCGATTTTTGCAGGGAATCTTGAAGACTTTTTACGGATTCCGCCGACAACGAGTACTGGTCCGTTGTATGTTTAAAACAGGCATTGGAACACGACAGTGAAAAATGCCCGAGCACAGCGGTTACCTTCCTCCCCACGTTTGTTGCCGGTGCTTTGATGAGCGACAGTAAAAAACGCGTCCTTGTCGTTGACGACGACAACGAAATCCTCGACTCCCTAGAGTTGGCGCTCGGGTCGCGCGGTTATGACGTGGTGCTCGCACACGACGGCAACGAAGGTCTCGCCCGCGTCGAACGGGATTCCCCGGATTTGGTGATCCTCGATATTGTGATGCCGCGCCGCAACGGTTTTAACGTACTGAAGTGCCTCAACCTCATGTCGACACTCAATCCGCGGGTGATCATGGTCTCCGGGAATGAGGACCCGCGGCATCGAGCCTTCGCCGAATCGAGCGGCGTCGATGCCTTTGTCAGCAAGCCGTTCGATGTCGACTACGTGCTCGATTTGGTCGATCAACTGCTCACGTTCAAATAGCGTGACAGTCTTTCACCAATCGTCGACAGCACCGCGTTTGCGCGACTAGAGCATTTCACGGGGGACGTTGCCCCCTTCCAATAGGTGCACAGGGCGACCGGTGGGATCGGTGATCGTGTCGTCTGGATGTAAGCCCAAAGCGTGATAGATGATGGCACAAAAATCATTGACGCCGATTTTGCGCGACGTGGGATGCTCGGCATTCCCGTTCGTACTGCCAATGACCTGACCGTGGCGATAGCCTCCGCCGGCAAACAGAATGCTCTGCGCCTGTGGCCAGTGATCGCGACCAGCGTTGGCGTTGATCTTGGGAGTCCGGCCAAATTCTCCAGCTGTGACCACCAACGTATCGTCCAACATGCCGCGCTGTGCAAGATCCTCGATCAGTACCCCCACCGCACGGTCGTGTCGCGGCATTTTGCTGTTCAATGCGTTATTGATGTTACTGTGATCGTCCCAGTATCCGGTATTCAGCGAGACAAACCGCACCCCGGTTTCGATCAGTCGCCGTGCCAGTAACGCTTGTTCTCCCCAGCCTGGTCCATAACGTTCGCGGGTCCGCGGGTCTTCTTGATCCAATTCAAACGCCTGTCGCGTGCGGCCGGAAAGCACGATGTCCAACGCCTTTTGATCGATCTGATCTAGGTTTTGAAAATCGGAGTTCGTCTCCACCCGGCGGCGCAGGCCGTCAAATTGCTCCTGCAAGGCAACGCGATTCATCAAACGGTCGCGGCTCAGACCGTCAACGAGTTGAAAACTTTTGTGATCGCCGGTCGGCAAGCGGCCCGCTTCGTTTCCGTAGCTGTATTCTCCATAACGGAACGGGTTATGCGCGACTCCCATCCAAGCGGCACCGTGGTAGCCAAAGCCGCCGTCGTTCATGTTCACCGTCGCCAGCGTATCTTTTTTTCGCGGCCCGAGCAGGTGAGACGCCACCGCCCCCATCGATGGTTGCCGTGCCGGGCGATCTGAACCGGTTGCCCCCAGACGTCCCGTTAACATCCAGTGCGCCGCAGCCCAGTGATCGCCGTTGCCATGCGAGAAACTGCGGATGACCGTGCACTTGTCCATCACCCGGGCATGATAGGGCAACAATTCACCGACATCCAAACCGGGCAGATTGGACTGGATCGACGAATATGGCCCACGCACCTCGGCCGGAGCGTCGGGCTTCATGTCGAAAGTATCGAGTTGCGAGGGGCCACCATGTTGCCAAATGAGAATCACTGAGCGGGGCGAGGTTGAGCTTGTCGCAGTTCCACCAACGTTGGCCGCGCTCGCCGTTCGTCGCAACAAATTCGGCAGCGATAATCCGAGGAGTCCCAGCGAACCAATTTCCAGGAAACGTCGTCGGCGAATTCCGTCACAAAATTGACCGGCCGGTCTTGAAGTCTCTGCGATGCGAAACACAATGAATCCCTACCGAGGAAAGCGTCAAATGAGGCGTGATAACGAATGGGGGCGTGGAATCAATCAAGCGGCAATCTCGCCGTTTGACCTGACAAATTATAGCACGCTTGCACTGCTAAGGGCAGTCTTCTTGGCCCGCTTAGCGACAACCGTGAACTCGGCAGTTCCCGAGGTGCATTGAAGTTTCGCCCCTGGGACCGTTCAATGGGAAACAACCCCAGCCTACGAGCGGCGCGCGTCGTTGCCCTCAGCAAATTGGGGGTCTGCATTCACTTCCCGGGAAACGGCCATGCGAGACTTGTCTTTCAACAAACTCCTCCGCACCGCACAGCGCGGACGGTTTCAAACGCTTTTTGTTAGTTTGATTCTATTTTCATTGATGACGCCCTTCATCAAATACTCAACATTTGAGGGCCTATTTTTCTACGGCTTGCTCGCTTTGAGTCTGGCAGCGGCTGTTCTGGCCGTCAGCGATCAACGCAGCCTCGCCTATCTAGCCAGCGTGCTACTAGGGATTGCCTTTTTGACCACGACTTGGTCGACGTTTTTCGAGAGCTCTCTGATCTCAAAAGTCGCGGCGAACACCATTGCTGATGGGACAGCTTTCATAGCCTTCGCATTTACCGCCACATTGATTCTGGGGACTGTCGTTAAGCCGGGACCGGTCACGACGGACAAAATCTTCGCCGCCGTGTGCGTCTATTTGTTATCGGGCATCGCCTGGGGTCTATTGTACGTGCTGGTGTATCTCAACGATCCCAGTTCGTTCATGTTTTCCTATGGGGAGCCTTGGCGCGAGAACGCACCCAACGAGACATCCTCGGTCTTTTCAGTGTTTTGCTATTTCAGCTTCGTCACCATGACCACGCTGGGCTATGGCGACATCTCACCGGCGTCAGATCTCTCGCGGACGTTGGCCTGGCTGCAAGCTGTGCTGGGGCAATTGTACATCGCGATTTTGATCGCCCGCTTGGTCGGCATGCATGCACAAACAGTGCACGAACAAATGCAAAGAGATCCATCCACCAAGAAATAGACACCGGGCACGAGGCAGCCGCAGCGTCCGTTTGTTGCATTAAGGCGCGGGTTTTCGGGGATTCCAACCGTTACTCTTCGTCTTGTTGAGCAACGTATTGTTTGTCGGCCGCGCCGATTTGGCGGGTGGCTTCGCTTCCGGCGGAACAGTGGTCGTTGCCGGTTCGCTCTTAACAGGCACGGTTTTGAGCAATTCCGGCGGCGCGGGAACCGTTTTCTCTGTAGGTGCTGTCGGAGTGGGCGGCGATTTGGGAGATTCTCCGGCCACTTGTTCGACTTCAGGGGGCGTTGCCGGCTTTTCGGAATCAGCCACCTTCAATGTGGATTGCGCACTGGCGAAATGAGCTTCCTCCTCGAAGGGAGTCACAGGCGATTTCTTTTCTTCGACTTCTTCGCCTAGCAATGGCAAAGCAATCTTGGAACCGGCGAATTCCGTTCCTTTGTGAATTGTGCCAGATTGAAACGGGCCGATGCCAAACACCGTGGTACTCCGTGCGGTGCTCTTCGATTGATTGGTCCCCGATTGCCAAATCGGTTGTCCCGTTTCGCGGTGATAGGCAAACACACCAATCTTGGCGACCGCCAATTCGTCTCCCTTTTTGGCAAACGCAATTTCCGGAATTGTCGGCGGCGCCGCCGCCGGGGCATTGGGAACCGCTGAGGCGACTGTCCCTAACAGATTGTTGGCGGGGATGCCCCACACGATTTCGTGGCGATCTGCTCCCAACGCACCCACGCGGGCCTCGATCACAAAGTCCGCTTGTTCACGGGTTTCCCGCAACCGACAGTCGGCCGCCATCATTTGCTGACGCAGAGAGCTGATGATGTAATCAGAGTTCACAAAACCGACCGAAGCCACATTTTTGATATACGTTGTGTCAAAAAACACGTTTTGGCCCCGCAAGTCCCGAAAATCGATTTCGCGAACGGAGCGATCCACCGCATCGGAGGCTAACAATTGCTCCGTCGCATTCCGGCTGATCGTGGTCCCACAGCCACAAAGGAACAGACTGGCAGCCGCAAACAACAAATAGAGTCCAAGAGTAGCGTTCAGCATCCGCATGGTTGTTGGTTTCATGCCGGCAAGGGCAACGTGAATGAGAGGGCGGGCATTCGATTGTTGGACAGCCCCCCCGGTGAGGGGAGTCCGCATTCAAGAGGGGCGGGAGTATAACGGATCGCCGTTGATCTCCAAACGGGAGTTTTCGCGTGAAATTCGCATCTCAAATCGACTTGCGCCGACCGCAAGACTGGCTTCGGACATTCTCATTTTTGATAATTTCACGCTGAAGTCGAAAAACTGCATGAGCCACGATTGGCCAGTCCCACGTGAGCCGACTATAATTTGAGTACGCACTTGTGCGCATGACGGCCGGCCGCCGTGTCGCTGAATCGAAAAAATCGATCGCCTCACGGATCACTCGCACGGCAGCCATTTCGGATTTGACGATTGGAGAAACTTTCAACGATGACGATTTCAGTCACCGACTATTTCGAAACCCGCAAAGCGGACCGCAAAAAAGAGACCCGCTACTTGGCGGTCATCAATAAGGACTCCTGCACGTCATGCAATTCCTGCGCGACGCAATGCCCGGTGGACTGCATCTACGAAGTTGTCAGTAACATTCCGTCGGAAAGCTACCACCAGATCGACACATCCCGCTGCATTGGCTGCCAGATGTGTTACCGAATTCCAGCGGAAAGCAACGACCACTACAACTTGGAAATCTGCCCCTGGAACGCGATCGACATGCTTCACAATCCCAACGTGAAGCCCGATGAAGTCTCCGCGCTCGAACCGTACTATCGCGGCACAGAAAGCGATCTGCCTTGGCCCAAACTCGAAGAATACGCCTACCAGTTCTTCCTCGACGGCGAAGTCTTCCTGCCGGTTGGCGAAGAGGATTTAATTGCATTCATGCAACCGCTGGCAGCTGAGGTTTGGTTTCTGACACCCGACGAAAACGCGCCCCTGATCGTCGAAGTCCCCGGCGGAAACGACTTTGT
Source organism: Symmachiella dynata (assembly GCF_007747995.1). Classification (NCBI taxonomy): domain Bacteria; kingdom Pseudomonadati; phylum Planctomycetota; class Planctomycetia; order Planctomycetales; family Planctomycetaceae; genus Symmachiella; species Symmachiella dynata. Next base: position 6,663,243 of record NZ_CP036276.1, read on the forward strand.
CCGTTATCGCGCCACCGAAGAAGGCCGGGCGATTTTGGATGCGATGTTCGAAGATTACGACCGCATCTTTTTGGACTGAGGAATCGGCCGTAGGCTTTGGGCCTTGAAACGCAATCTCAAAGCTGAGCACTGGTTTGGAGTCGCGGTGGCTGAGAACGACACAAAACAAAGGCGGTTCCGTGAAAGTTCTCGTCCCCGAAACAGAAATCCAAGCAGCCATCGCGAAACTGGCCGGAGAGATCCACGCCCAATACCAGGACCGTCCGCTGACCGTCTTGGGTGTTTTGACCGGTAGTGTGATCCTTCTGGCCGATCTGATTCGCCAAATTGAATTGCCGCTCCGCGTCGGTTTACTGCAAGCCTCAAGTTATCGCGGCGCCACAACGACTGCGGGGGACTTTGTGATCAATCCCGATTTCATTCCCGATATCGCTAACCGCGACGTGCTGCTGCTGGATGATATTCTGGACACTGGGCAGACACTCACGCGAATCTTAGAGCAGGTCCAAACGCTCAAGCCGCGCAGCATTCGCACCGCTGTGCTTTTGTGGAAACATGAGCGGACCACGTTCGAAGTGCAGCCGGATTACCATTGTTTTCGGATCCCCGATGAATTCGTCGTCGGCTATGGATTGGATTACGACGACCATTATCGCAATCTCCCTTACATCGCCACGCTGGACGACGAAGACATCGCCGCCACGGGCAATTGAGTTTTTTTCAATGCCCTATGCCGTTTTCACTGCTGAAGTCATCACCCCCCGCGGGCGTGGCGCCGTGGCGACGCTTATACTCACCGGCGATGCCGACCTGTTGGATCAGGCCCAGCTATTTCGCGCCGCCAACGGTCAGTCGGTGAGCAGTCAATCGCCGCAACGCATCATCTTCGGAGACTGGGGCAGCCAGCCGAGTGAAAAAGTCGTCCTCTGCCGGACCGCGGACGACCAACTCGAAATCCACTGCCACGGCGGAGACGCCGCCGTCCGCAGAATCCTCGCCGACCTGCGGCAGGCCGGATATACGACAACCGACTGGGAAAACAAAACATCGCGTGCGGCCAGCGGTTTCGCTGAGGAATGCGCCACAGCCATCGCAAACGCCAGTACCCTGCGCACAGCGGCCATTGCCCTCGACCAACAAAACGGCATCTTGCGCGCCGCCTACGAACAATTGCAAATCACCGACTGGAATGCTGCAACGCGTGCCGCAGCCACGGATCAACTCGATGCGCTGCTGCGTTGGGCCGACATCGGTCGTCACCTCACCCGGCCTTGGAGTGTGGTCCTCGCCGGGCAACCGAATGTCGGCAAGTCGAGCCTGATCAATGCATTGGTCGGATTTTCCAGAGCTGTGGTGCATGACCGCCCCGGGACGACACGGGATGTGGTCACCGCTGAAACGGCACTGGAAGGTTGGCCGATTCAATTCGCCGATACGGCAGGAATTCGCGCAGCGGCGGAACGCATCGAGGCGGCCGGTATCGAACTGGCGCAAACGAAATTCGCCGCCGCCGATTGTCGCATCCTCGTCCTCGACAGCGCAGCTCCACCCAACGACGAGACCCGCGCTCTACTGGCCGCTTGGCCCGATGCGATTGTCGTGGCCAACAAATGCGATCTCCCCAACGTCTGGAACGACGCCTTACCGGCCGACGCGTTGTTGACATCCGTGACAGCCCCGCAAGGCATCGACCAATTGGCCCGCGCCGTCATCAAGCGTTTGATCCCCGCTCTCCCCCCCGACGGCACTCCCGTTCCCTTGTCACATCGGCAAATCGACTTACTACAAATCGCCCGCTCCGCTCTCGTTGAGGACAACCAAAATGAATATGCCTCAGCCACTGAGGCAATTCTTGCGGGAAGCGTCTAATGGAAAGACGCGTCTGACCTAAAACGGTTCCTTCATGCTCTTGATAATGCTGCCAATGAAGGCGCTCGCCGAGACGTGTTTGAGCAGTTGATCACGCCCCCACCCCAGAGCGGCCGAATCAACGAACATCATGCGGCCGGCGGTGCGGGAATCGTTTTGGTTGGCTTTGACGATCTTGTAGCACCGCTTTTCATACAGCTCCAATGCCAGTGGCACGAGCTGAGCATCGGCGCGGGAGAGTTCATCGGCCAGGGCAGCGGCGGAGCGCATGGCGTTGGAGGCGCCGACACCGGCGGTGGGCAGAAAGGCCATACCGGAATCGCCGCACAGCACCACGCGGCCTTGGGTCCAATGCTCCATACGAACGTCATACATCGGCCAATCAAATAGTTTCGGAGCATCCTTGAGCGCCTGTGCGACGGCTTCGTCGTTGTCTATCAGTTCGGCCAGATGCGTGGTCAGTGCGTCATGCACAACGTCGTCAGGAGCATACTGATCTCCGACGACTTTAGTAGGCAGCCCGGCGCAATACATGCGGCGGTCTGGGGCCGGGTACCCGCCGAAGAACCAGCCGCGGCCCCAATACTCGCGAACTAGTTCCGGCGGAAACAAATCGCCGCTGCCCCACCAAGTCCAACAGGTCCACTCAGAATCAAATTTCTCCCCCGCACCAAAGACCTGCTTGCGCATGTCGGAGTGAATGCCGTCGCAGGATACGACTACGTCGAACTCGCCTTGAGTCCCGTCGCTGAATGTGGTGTGAACCGTTTCGCCAGTTTGTTCGACTTTGGAAACCGTCGTCCCCATCCGAATCGGCAAGTCGCCGCACGCCTTGCGTAACAGATCAATCAATGCCGTGCGTGAGAGCATGTACATCGGGCCGATTTCGTTGGTCAGGACCGACATGTCGAGGCTTTGCAGGATCTCGCCCGTGTGATCGGCGATTTCGTAGCGCTGCACTTCCAAGCCACAGTCGACCAGATCGTCGTAGACCCCCAATCCGTGGAGCACACAACTTCCTAGGGGATACAGACCAATGCCGTAGCCGATGTCGGTGTACTCATGCGCTTTTTCGATAACGACCGGTGTGCGACCCTGTTGTCGCAATTTCGCTGCGAGCGTCAACCCGGCAATGCCGCCTCCCACGATCAAGATACGCATCCGTGGTCTCTCCTTTTGCTGGAATGAGGCCTCTCAGAGGCACTTAGATCCTCACCCACGCTTTAATTTGGTGGTGATTGCTCCCCAGGCGACAGCGGCCGTCCGCTGGGAAATGTTACTATGTCTACTCTCCCATGGCGACCCTTGGATTTCCCCATTCACTTTTTAACCATCGATTCAGGAGTAAGGGATTACCAGGAAGAGGACAGAGAACATTATCTCACAATCGTAAATCTGTCGAAATCAGCAACATCGGTGTCTCGATATGCGATGCGTTCACTATCGGCTGCTTGCTGCTCTGCTGGAAAGAACACCTGATCTATGAAAGACTCAAGCCCTCATACAAGTTGGGGTGGGCAAGACTGCCTAACGTCAACGAACGACTTAACCACGTTTGTCAAAGGCCTGATTCCGCGTCAATCCCACACCGGGCGTGAAATGCGAATCAATCTGCGTCGCCCTTTTGTGGCTGAAATCCGTGTGCAAAAAGTCGACAAGGATTACCAACCGGTCGGGCTTGAATTTGCGACAGTGACGCGCGACATTTCCGTCGGCGGCCTGTGCTTTATTGCGCAGATGTTCATCGAAACCCCGCTGGTGATCGTGCAAATTGACCACCCTGCGGGCGTGGCAAAGCGACTGCTCATGGAAGTCCGCCGCTGTCGTCCGTTTCGCAAATATTTCGAAGTAGGCGGCCCGTTCGTAACGGATATGTCCTGAAGGGACAACGCGGGTGCCACTGGCGGCTTGCCCGCCAGTGCCGTGTCAGACTGGGTTTTCCTTGTCCAGGGACGTCGGTCCACGTGCGCACTAGCCCCTCACTTGGGACGACGTAAAACTTCATGGAGCACTGTCGTACCAAGAATGTGCACCAAACATAATTCCTGGCGAGGCCGGCTAGGGCTGCGTCTTGTCCTCGGCGGTCGGTTTATCGCCCGGCAAGCGGCCGGCCTCCTTGAGGGCTTGTCGCAACAGATATTCGATCTGCCCATTGATGCTGCGCAATTCGTCATCGGCCCAACGTCGGACAGCATCCAACACTTGGGGATCAGCTCTCAACAAAAACGAATCACGCTTAGCCAATGAACTGGCTCCTCTTCTGCTAGTTATCAACATGGAGTTTGAGGGACTGTAGGCTACAGACTGTAGACTTTAGGTTTGTAACAACAACGCGTTTCCTACTGTCTACTGTCTACTGTCTACTGTCTACTGTCTACTGTCTACTGTCTACTGTCTACTGCCTACTGCCTACTGCCTACTGCCTACTGCCTACTGCCTACTGCCTACTGATACATTCACCTCAATGATACAACGACCCCGTATTGACCACCGGTTGCGTGTGGCGGTCGCTGCAGAGGACGACTAAGAGATTGGAGACCATAGCGGCGCGGCGTTCGTCGTCCAACTCTACGATTTTGTCTTTGGCCAAATGCTCCAGCGCCATTTGTACCATGCCAACGGCCCCTTCGACGATTTTTGTACGTGCGGCGACGACCGCTTGGGCTTGTTGTCGCTGCAACATGGCAGCGGCAATTTCCGGCGCATAGGCGAGTTGGCTGATGCGGGCTTCGATGACATGCACGCCTGCTTTGTCGAGCCGTTCTTGAATGTCGTGCCGGAGTTGGTCGCTAATTTCGGTCGTGCTACCGCGGAGAGAAATCTCGTGGTCCTCGCTGTCATAAGGATGCCGACTGGCCAAATTGCGCAAAGCCGCTTCGCTTTGGATGGCGACAAAGTCCTCGTAGTCATCGACTTCAAACATAGCCTCGGCGGTATTGACGACCTTCCAGACCACAATAGCGGAAATGTCAATCGGATTGCCGTCGCGGTCATTGACCTTGGAAGGACTCCCGGCGGAGCGTGATTTTTTCTGCGTCACGCGGCCTTGTTCGTTTTTGATTTCCGGAGTGGTTGTGGAACCGGTTTCAAAATTGTGGACCCGCAACGACACCTTCTTTTTGGAGAGAAAAGGATTCACCCAATAAAAGCCGGAGGTGACGACCGAGCCTTTATAGATCCCAAACAACAGCAGGACCCGCGCCTCGTTTGGCGCGACCGGCATGCAACCAAACAGACTAATGAAACCGCACAACCCCGCCCCCACCCCGATCAGCACCGGTTGAAGTTCCTCTTTATTCGCCCCCACCCCGATCAGGACGGGCGCCGCAACGACCAGTGCCAGACAAATCACCAGGGGAATCCAACCGGTCAGCGGCCGGACTTTACGTTCTTCGTGCATGAGCATTCTCCTCAAGAGTTGCACAGGGATGGGATACCATAATGATATCACTTTGGTATCTTTGCGTCTAGCCAGAAATCACCAAAGTGGCATGCATGTGCTGTTCCACCAAGCGGACTGAATCGCGGTTCACTCAACTCATGGAACGTCAGCACAGCCACCTTGGATCACAAAGCTCGCCACTACCGGCGCAAAGAGAGCAGCAAAACCTGCGGACTCAATTTCAGCCCAATCGACAGCAACCAACGATTGACGCCCGCCGCCGCGCGGCTTAGACTTATCGCTCACAGTCGCGGGACGTAGCTCAGCTTGGCTAGAGCACCGGCTTTGGGAGCCGGGGGTCGCAGGTTCGAATCCTGTCGTCCCGACTATTCTCTAAATCCGGCCTTTCGGCGAGTTCGTCGAAGGGCTTTCTCTTTTCCAGGACTAGGTTTACGTCGCTCACAACCCGGTTCAAACAAACCGCGTCGAGTATATCGCGCCTGACCGTATTGTTTGAACCGCGCCAGATTTCTGCCGCCTTTTGCGTCCAATCGAAGAGCGTGACCGCTAGTTCGCCACGGGCCGGATCGACGTCGCCTAGTTTGTCCAACGACTCGTCCGCGCTGGCTGCTTCGGCCTTCAGCTCGTTGGATTTGGCCTTATATGCGTCATCGTCGATCGTCCCCGCCAGGTACGCGTTGAGGAGGCGGTCCTGCATGTTCGCCAATTCCGTCTTCCGCTTGGCAAATGAAGCGGCTTGTTGACGCCGGTAGCCCGTCAAGTCGTGCACAGCGGCACCAAGTTCCTTGCGGAACCATTCGGCGACCTCGAGCGTGGGCATCCGCATCTTCTCTAGGTCAGCGGCAATCGCCTCTTCGAGATCCTGTGCTTTCCAGCGAACCTTGGGGTGATCGGGGCCACGATTGTTGTTGCAGCACCGGTAATAGATGTGTTCGCGGATTCCACCCCCTTTGAGCTTTCGGCGAATGCGTTCTCCGGTAATCGATTGTCCGCAGTATTCACAGCGGAACAAACCACCGGCTAGCGGCAGGTGATAGGTTCCTGTTCGCCGCTTTCGACCACACAAGATCTCCTGACATGCATCGAACGTTGCGCGATGGATGACTCGCTGATAGCGCCCCTCGAACACATGGCCGTTCCGGTGCAGTTCACCGATGTAGAAACGGTTATTAAGAATGTGCGACAAAGCTGTACGGTTAAAGCGGGACTGGCTGTCGCGGAAAACATGACCTTCGCTGGCGAGTCGGTCGGCAAGGCTTTTGAAGGTATGGCTGCCTGACGAATAGAGGTCGAATATACGAATGAGCGACTTGGCCTTTTCCGGATGTGGTACGACTGGCTCTTCGCGGTCATCAACATTGAGGTACCCGTAAGGGGCCAATCCCGTGGGCCAGCCCTGGCGCACTTTTTCATCGAGCCCCTTGATCACCTCTTCGCGCAGATTATCGCTGTAGTACTGAGCAACGGCTGCCATCACATTAAACGAAAACGTTCCGGCAGCGCCTGGACCGAATTCGTTTTCCACAAAGGAAAGTTGCACGCCGCATGCGTCCTCCAGTTCCTGCAGGCGGACCGCGTCGCGCATATTGCGACAAGCTCGATCTAACTTGTGGCAGAGGATCGCTTTGATCTTTTCCCGCTTGGCGTTCTTTGCCAGCCACCGCAGCATCTCATTGAAGATCTTTCGTTCGGCACCGCGCTTGGCTGACTCGTCGAGTTCAAATTCCCGGACGACATTCCACCCCAACCGCTGTGCCTTCTCTCGCGTCACTCTCAACTGGGCGTCGATCGAGTATCCCTCTTTTTGTTCGCGGGATGAGACCCGCGTCCAAATCACCACATTCATGATTACGGCTCCTCTTCGGCACTCAAAAACACTTCTGCCAACCGTCGGACGCTCATCAGAATTTCCACCGCTTCGTCTTGACTGATCACTCGGCCATAGGCTTTTGACCAGACGCGACGGGCCTCGGCGATCCGTTCGTCCGACAACCACTGCGTCGACAACGGGCGCACGCCGCCCGAGTCGGACTCGGGTCCAGTGTGCCGGTTTGGCGGTGGAAATCCAGGCATGTGAGGCGAAGAGGGCACGAAATCTATTCTTGGAAAGCCATCATGTGGTGCCGGCCCACGGACTCGGCATCTGCACCCATTCTTCGCTTCATTTCGTCTGAAGACCGCCCCCTAAAGGCAAAAACGGCGAAACTCATATGTGGCGCATGTCCCCGTAAATTCGCGCATGTGTGGCGCATGTCCCGCGCATATGCGGCGCATATGAGTTTGCAATAGCGACTTATCCAAACGCACCTTTCTGCGTAGCATTCGGGCGAACGGAAACAGCCCCGAATGAATCGGGGGTGGCAATTGCAATCTTGGAGAGAGGTACGACGTGGTAAGTCCCGCCGACAACTGGATGCGCGTATCGCACAGTGACCCCTGCCCCGTTTGCGGCAAACCGGACAACTGTTCGGTTTCCAACGACCGTAAGGTGGTGTGGTGCGGGCGCGTCTCCGACGGTGCGCTGCGCGTGAATGCCGGTGGGCAATATCTACACCGCTTGGATGACGATCCGTATGACCGGAATCCGCCACCTCCGGTGCGTATACGGCCATCGACTCGTTCGACTTCGCCGACACAAGACTGGCCCGCGCTGGCGGAGCGGTTTGCTAATGGTGCTGAAGAACATCGTCATCGATTGTCCAGGCAATTGGGCGTTTCCGCTACGGCACTTGCTGCCCTCGGCGTCGGTTGGAACGTCGAACGTTTCTGTTGGACGTTTCCCGAGCGGGATGCGATCGGTCAAATTATTGGGATCGCCACGCGGCGACGGGACGGCTCGAAAATTCGCATGAAGGGTGGACGCACGGGGCTGACGTACGCGTCCGACTGGGATGCCGGTGCAGGCTCGATTCTGTTGGTTGAAGGCGGAAGCGACACTGCAGCGCTTTTGACGATTGGGCTTAGCACCTTGGGGCGGCCGTCCAATTGTGGTGGTGTGGATCATCTGGTTGGCATGTTGTCCGGGGTTGATCACAACCGTGAGATCATCGTCATCGGAGAACGGGATGAGAAACCCGATGGCAAATGGCCAGGCCGTGACGGTGCGGTTCGCACTGCCAAACGCTTGGCCGAAGTACTCGAACGTCCCATTGCCTGGGCACTGCCGCCGGACAACGCCAAGGATGCCCGTGGTTGGCTCAATGTGATGCCTGAACTTCCTGCAGATCGATTGGCGGATCTATTCGTTTCCGGTTTGGAAACCGCGGTGATCAATCCGCCAGTCGTAATCCACCCACCGAAGCCAACTGGGGAGGCGGTTGCGGTCGACGATTGGCGAGATCAGATGCTGCAAGTCCGACTCCGCTCGCTCGGTTGTCCGGGCGTGTACATCGACGCCAGTACGACCGGTGCGGGAAAGTCGCACGTCGACCTAGCAGTGATTCTCTGGGCTCTGGGCCGGAGGAACGCCGCATGAGGTCGCTACTTATTTATCCAACCCACGAAAATTGTGACGAGGTGCGCGAGCAATACGAGGGAAACGACATCATTGCCGCCTGTTATCCGCCGCGTATGACCGAAGACACGGGCGAGCGCCCACAGAATTGCTGGAACGACAACGCCAACATTGCCGAGGGGATGGGCCTGTCGGTCGTCCAAGCCGTCTGCCCGGCTTGCGAGTTTCGCAAAAAATGCCGCGAGTCGGGTTATTTGGGCCAGTTATCTACGGTGGCAGATGCCCACGTGGCAATTGCGACGCACAAGCGAGCCGAATACACCGGCCTCGCGGAATTATCGCAAAGCCGTGAGTACCTATCGATTCATGAAGATGCAATCAGCTTGCTGAGGCCGCCGGCCGAGATCAGTCTCGGTGACATCGTTCAGGCTCGGCTGTTGGTTCAAGACTACATTCTCAATGATCCGGCATCCCTCAATTGGTTTGGCGATGCGACCCGTGTCGACGACGAGGGCAATCGGTACCAGGATGAGGAACTGGCCATCCGCCGTGAACGCCAATACGTGTATTTCCGACTGATGTCAGGGCTTTTAGAGCATTTATTTCAGGCGATTGAAGCTGCTGACCAGACGGACGAATGGTCGCCTCCGGAGACAGCCAGAGTTCCCGCCGGTTTCGAACGCACCCTGTTCTTTAGCATCCGCCGCGCGAACATCGATTTCCGGGATCAGCCATGGCGGTTCTTGCTGACGGCCGCCTCGGGCAAACTCCATTTGGCGGCAATCATTGTTGAGCGGCGATTTCACAAGGGAGGCGGACAGGGGAATGCGTATCTGAAGAAATCGGTCGTCGGCGTGATCGATAATCCGCCGCCGACGAACTGCGTGGTATGGATCAATGACGCTACGGCCGACACCGAACACGTCGAAGCGATCGTTGGCCACGCGGTTCACCAAGCCACACCAGACGGACACATCGAACTCCGCAAGAAGGCGGTACAAATCCCGCGCGACATTACCCGGCGGACCTCCGCCAAGACCGTTCGCGGCCTGATTCGCGGAGTAATGGCCGACCGACCGCAGTTCCGCCGCATTGGCATAATTGGCCACAGTACACACATGTCGGTCCTGAAGAAGTTGGGGGCCGGTTTCGATGAGCGGATTGTCAAAACCAGTTATTTCGGCAGCGGTGAGGAAAGATCATCAAACGACTGGCACCACAAGTGTGATCTGATCATCGTTGCCGGCACGCCGCGGATTCCGCCTGCAGCGATTGCCAAACATCTCGTGCAAATCGGCGAAATGAGCGCCGCAACCTGCGAACCGGAATGGGGTGTTATCTACTGGCACGGCGAGACCGAGTCGCATGAACCCACGAAAGTGAATTCGCGCGGCTACAAGAATGAGGCGTGGCGACGCGCCCACCAAGATCTCGTCCGCGCTCAGATCGTGCAGGCCACCGGTCGGGGCCGCGGCATCCTGGAGACCGGGTGTGAAGTCCTAGTCCTCTCCGATGAGGAGTGTGGTCTGCCCCTTTCGGATTCCGGGGTTGAAATCCTCAACGATGCCAGTGTTGCGATATTGAACGCGCTCAGTGAATTAACGACGGAAAATCCTAATAAGTATATATTAGGAAAACCCGTCGTTAGCACCGGTCAGCTTGCCGAGACGACAGGCCTGTCCCGTTCGCGCTGCCGGGATCTGCTTCGTGACCTCGAACGCCGCGGGCTCGTTCAAAAGATCGGCGAACGCTCCGGTTGGCGTCTTGTGTTGAGTTCCGCCGAGGAGGTCGCGCCATGTCCGTGACTTCACCGCTGAATATGCTTTCCGCCAATGACGTTGTTCGGCTGGTTGCTCCAGTGACACCTAGGTGGGGCTGCCACAGAAATGCCAATAGGTACTTCCGGGCGATCCTGGCAAGGTGCCCCCCGCGAAAACAGTCGCGCTATTGATGACAGTTTGTTTTGGTTGTCCGAATCACCTTAACCCCTTGGCATGACACATGATGCTGACTGAAACATGGAAGGCCAATGATGAAATCCGCGACAGGCATGACGAAACGAAAACGAAAGTCGCAGCGTGTGCGGCAGGCGATCATGGAGCATTGGCGGTCACTGAGCGATCGCGAGATTGCTCTTGGGCTGCAGGTCAGCAACAGGACTGTCTCCCAACATCGGAAACGACTGGAAGATGAGGGGCGGATTCTTCCCCGGTCCGAAAGTACACAGGCTGTCGGGGCATGCCAGTTCGAGGTGTGTACTTCCGCGATTTCGCCGGCCCCGCTCAACGACCAGCTCTACGATCCGGTCGATGAATCCGAACCATCATTCTGTGCGCTGGTTGAGAACGTCCGTGAAAATGGAATCTTGGAACCGATCGTGGCCAGCGGCGATGGCTACATCCTCTCGGGGCATCGTCGCCACGCGGCGGCACGATGTGTGGGGTTGGAACGCATTCCGGTCCGCATCCGGCACGACGTGTCGTACGTCGGCGACCGGGATGAGTTTCTACGGTTGCTCGCAAGCTACAACCGCCAGCGGGTTAAGACGACTGCCGAACAGGTGCGTGAGGAGGTCGCGTTGATGTCAGAGCGTTCCTGTTCGCGGGTTCGCCGGTTTCGGCGCGATTCAGCAGTTGTCGACGGCAATTGCACGGTTGCACTTCGAAAACGCAAACGCCGGTCGGCAATTCGGGACAAGATGGCACTGCGGGAGGCGATCATAAAGGTCGTCCAAGACGAGCAACGCAATTGGCCGTTGAGCGATCGGTCTGTTTTTTATCGGCTGCTCAATATCCCCGGACTGGTCCGCAACGACCGTACGCGCGTGCCCTTTACCAATACGCCAGCCGCTTATGACGATGTGACCAATATGCTCACTCGGTTGCGACTGGACGGCTCGGTGCAGTTTGAGGCGATCTCCGACGAAACGCGGCCGGTCATGATGTGGGACACACATCGCGCCGCCGGGGATTTCGTCCGCCGGGAATGCGATCAGTTCCTGACCGGCTATTGGCGCGATCTGTTGCAAAGTCAGCCGAATTGGATCGAACTCCTGGTCGAGAAGAACACGGTCGCCAGCCAACTCCGCGCCGTCGCCGGTAAATACACGATCCCGATGACGAGCGGTCGCGGTTATTCGTCGCTGCCACCCCGCAAAGAGATGGTTGATCGCTTCAACAAAAGCGGTCGTGAGAATCTCGTAGTGATTGTGGTCAGCGACTTCGATCCTGAAGGGGAGGACATTCCGGCGAGTTTCGGTATATCGCTACGGGACGACTTCGGTGTGGCCGCCGATCAGCTGCGAATCGTCAAAGCTGCGCTTACGGCCGATCAAGTCGAGACGATGGATCTGCACGAGGGGCAGCTCTCCAAGGAATCCTCGTCGCGGTACCGCCGGTTCGTTGAGGCCCACGGCGACCGGGCCTGGGAATTGGAATCGCTCACGTCAGAGCAATTGCGGGAAGTGGTAGAGGCCTCCATTCGCGATGTGTTGGATCTAAATGCATTTGAGGCGGAAGTAGATCGCGAGCAACAGGAACAGAGTGAGTTGGAAACGAAGCGCCGGCAACTGCGCCGGTCGCTGATCGACGATGTGAACGACCTCGACTAAGGTTTCAACTATATCAACATCCCACGGAGTCCGTGACTATGAAGATTGAACAATGGCCCATCGATCGGGTCAAACCATACGACAAAAACCCTCGCGTAAATGATCAGGCCGTCGATGCCGTGGCCAAGTCAATCAAGGAATTTGGCTTCCGCCAACCACTTGTCGTCGACGCGGACGGCGTGCTGATCGTCGGCCATACGCGCTGGAAGTCCGCCCAGAAGCTGGGGCTCTCAAAAGTTCCGGTCCACGTTACAAAGGATCTGACCCCCGAACAAATCAAAGCGTATAGGATCGCAGACAACAAGTCCGGTGAATTAGCTGAATGGGATTTCGATCTGTTGGCAATCGAACTCGGCGAATTGCTGGCATGTGACTACGACTTGAGCCTGATTGCGTTCGACGAAGACGAACTCGCCAAGCTACTCGGGGATGATGTGCAGGCAGGCATGACCGATCCGGACGACGTGCCCGAGCCCCCCGATGAAGCGATCACACAGCCGGGCGACCTGTGGCTCCTTGGTGACCATCGCTTGCTGTGCGGCGACAGCAGCAAGCCACAGGATGTGGATCGATTGCTCGACGGTGCGGCTATTCATCTTCTGAATACTGACCCGCCCTACAATGTCAAAGTTGAACCGAGGTCGAATAATGCGATCGCCGCTGGCAACAGCAGCTTTGCAAAAACCAACAAGCACCATCAGAAATTCGACCTGGAACGTCACCCGGAGAAGGCGAAGGCGACGCACAAAAAAATGCGAGCCAAGGATCGACCGCTGGAAAACGACTTCGTATCCGACGAAGAATTCGACCGACTGCTCGATGCGTGGTTTGGTAATGCGGCCCGCGTGTTGGTACCGGGTCGCGGGTTTTACATTTGGGGCGGCTATGCCAACTGCGCGAACTATCCGCCATTTCTCAAGAAACACGGGTTGTATTTCTCGCAGGCCATCATTTGGGACAAACAGCACCCCGTGCTCACAAGAAAAGATTTTATGGGGGCTCATGAATGGTGTTTCTACGGTTGGAAGGAGGGCGCGGCACACAAGTTCTTCGGCCCCAACAATGCGACCGATCTGTGGGCTGTCAAGAAGGTCAATCCGCAGAGCATGATACATTTGACGGAGAAGCCGGTCGAACTTGCCGTGCGGGCGATCCAGTACTCGTCGCGAACGGGCGAGAACGTGCTCGATCTGTTCGGCGGAAGCGGCTCGATGTTGATCGGGTGTGAGCAGACCGGTCGCAAGGCTTTCTTGATGGAACTCGATGCTCCGTATTGCGACGTGGTTGTCGAGCGCTGGGAGAAATTTACCGGGCGGAAGGCGGAGCGGGTGGCGAACTCAGAAGTCGTACACACTTGAGGTCATCTTGCATCTTGCCAACTCCACACCTCAACACGGCACTCGCGGGACAGAGATGGTTCATAGAGCACGGTACATGCTTCGCAGAGGTCGTCGGCAGGATTCCATTTGACAAAATCACGATATGCGTCGAGCAGGCGACGCGGACCAAGAACAGGACATTGGGGAGATTGCAATCTGTGAATTATTTCTTCGCTTTTCCATCCAGTCTTTGCGGCGAGACGTGTCACCGCATCCGGACTAGGCTGCGGGTCCGAATGAAGCGCACTGATTACGCCATCCAGCAGTGGTTTAATAACAGATGTCATATTGCGAACAGCGTTTGGGAGTTTGACGATAACGCGCATCTCAAACAGACCATTGACGGCACGGGACGGACCTGTACTTGCAACACTAGCTGGCCACCAGATCTGATGGGGTTTCGTAGCGGACGTCAGCGAGCAAATTTCGAAATTCAGGCTACAGCACGGATCACGTGGCGGAGAATGAGATGGTTCGATCAATCGGTATTCATGGTAGTGGTTGAAACTTCCGCCACAGGGACTCGACGGTGGTTGTGTGCGGTTTCGTTCGAATCGAAGTCCCTCCATCGCCACTGCAGCAAAGGCAGCTGCGCCAACGTTGTACAAGAGCACGTTCTCGACATCGCAAAATCTGCAGTCAAGAGAGCGATACGTGGCGGCGAGGATATGACCGGATTTCGGCTCAAGAGACAAAAGCGCTTTCCGCAGTGCATCCCGCGCTTCCCGCATATTTCCCTTTGGCTCGAACGGCAGTCTGGTATCGACCCAGAACTGCACCGAGCTTCGATCGGCTTCCAGATAAAATCGAGCTTCATTTTTCATACGTCGAACATTACACCACTCCACGGCAGCGAATTCCAGCACTCCATCGAAATGGGTGTGCATCTCGAGCCGATCCATCGCCAATCCGCGAAGTCACTTATTGCACGCTGGGTACGTTTGTTAGGGCATCACATGGAGGTGGCAACGTGATTTATTTGGCCAGCCCCTATTCACACACCGATGCGATTGTCCGCGAGCGCCGGTTCCGTGCGGCGTGCCGTGTTGCGGCGCGTTTGATCCGCTCTGGTGAGGTCGTGTTCTCGCCGGTGGCGCATGGGCATGCGATTTCGCTCTACGGTGTCCCGACGGATTGGCAATTTTGGGAGCCACATGACCGACGGTTCTTGGAACAGTGCCATGAGGTCGTTGTGCTCATGCTTGACGGTTGGCAAGAGAGCGTTGGCGTGCAGGCTGAGATCCAAATCGCAGGGGAACTGGGCAAGCCGGTGCGGTATCTGGCACCGGCCGGAAACGGGGCGACGACGTTGGCCCACGTCGCCGAGGAGGCGGAGCGTTGAACAAACCTACCCCCAACAAGAAAACGCCCCGACGTTGGCAACGTGGGGCGTTTGTCGCGGACAGGGCCGGGAACTCGCTACTTATTGAGCGTGAACTGGCCCCGATCCGCCTTCAGGAACCGCGATTCCTTGCCCTTCGTTTGGATCTCGCGAATGATTGCCGCGTAGAGCGTAGCGTGCGGTGTCCGGCCGCCGGGGCTAGTCCAATATCCCTTCGCCGCCATCCGCTCGATCATCGTCTTGGCGTTGAGCGGTTCCTTGGATTCGCCGAGAACCTTCGCGGCCGCGTCGAGGGCACTCATTTTCTTATCGCCCGACTTCGCTGTGGTCTTTTTCGCCGCTGGTTTCTTCTGGGCGGCTGGTTTGGCGGGCGTTTTCTTTGCCGTCGCCGCTTTGCTCGTGGCAGTTTTCTTGGTCGTGGTTTTCTTCGCAGCGGTCTTTGTCTTCGTAGCCATGGTCGTTTTCCCTCATCGAAACTGGTTTGCGGTTTGCCCGGCGACCGACGCGGTCGCCGTCGACTGGACACCAGTTACCTCACCTTTCCGAAGACATCCAGCACTGTTTGGCAAGATTCTCCAGAATTCCGAAAGGTCGCCTGATGATCGAGAATCACCCCGAATCGATGAATCCGAACGCACTACCGATCGAAGTAGCGGTGCGTCTATTGACTAAGGCGGGCGGACGTATTGTCACTGAAGAAATGCTTCGCGCGGACATCGACGCTGGTGCACCGACAAACCTCGATGGCACGATTAATCTCGTGCACTATGCCGCTTGGAACGTGCAGCAAATAGCAGGGATGACCGATGGCAATTGACCCGCGCAACTTGCGACCGTCCGAACTTGTGCGGCTGATGAACTCCACGCCGTTGGGTGAGGTGATCAACGAACGGCAGTTGTATCGCCATCGTTCGCGCGCGGGGTTTCGGATTGGCGATGGGAAATCGGTGGACCTACTACGGTATGTCGCTTGGCTCGTCATCGAGCGGCACACTCCGAAGCCGGAAGCCGATGGTGACCCGTACGAAACACTCAAAGACCGAGCGCGGGCCCGTAACGCGGCGCTGTCCCTCGCCGGTCGCGACATCGGCGAAATGCCGGCCGTCATCGATCCGTCCAGAAAGGCAAAAGCGGAAACTGATTTCTGTTATTTCTGCGAAGCCTACTTTCCGCTGACGTTCTACTTAGAGTGGTCCGCCGATCATCAAAAGGTGATGGCCAAAATCGAACAGGCCGTTTTGCATGGTGGATTGTTCGCGATGGCCATGCCCCGCGGTTCGGGTAAAACGACGATTTGTGAATGCGCCTGCATCTGGGCCGTGCTGTTCGGACATCGCGAGTTCGTCTGCCTGATCGGATCGGACGAGGGGCATGCGATGGACATGCTTGACTCAATCAAAATGGAACTCGATGGCAATGAATTGCTGTTGGCTGATTTTCCGGAAGTCGTGTTCCCGATCCAAAGCCTGGAAGGGATCGCCAATCGGTGCAGTGGTCAGCTCTACAACGGCGAAAGGACACACATCGGTTGGACCGCGAAGGAAGTCGTGTTACCTACGATTCCCGATTCCAAGGCGAGTGGAGCCATTATCAAGGTGGGTGGGATCACCGGACGGATTCGCGGGATGAAGTTCAAACGACCCGACGGGCACACGGTGCGTCCATCGCTCGTTGTTTTGGACGACCCGCAGACGGACGAGTCGGCCCGTAGTCTTTCACAATGTGCGAATCGCGAAAGCATTCTGGCCGGAGCGGTATTGGGTTTGGCAGGTCCCGGTAAAAAGATTTCAGGCATCATGCCCTGCACCGTGATCCGGCCGGGCGATATGGCCGACAACATTCTCGATCGCGACAAACATCCCGAGTGGAACGGTGAGCGGACGCGGATGGTGTATGCGTTCCCCACGAACGAGAGTCTCTGGGCACGGTATGCGGAATTACGGGCCGAAGGGTTGCGCAACGGTGACGGCGGGAAAGCAGCCACTGAATTCTACGGCGAGCATCGCGCTGAGATGGATGCCGGTGCGATCGTGGCGTGGCCCGAGCGTTTCAATCCCGACGAATTGTCGGCGATCCAACACGCGATGAACCTCAAATTGCAGGACGAGGCGGCGTTCTTCGCGGAGTATCAGAACGAGCCGCTGCCCGAGGAGAAAATCGATGACGATCTGCTCACGCCGGACCAAGTGGCCGCGAAAACCAATGGCATGCGGCGTGGTGAAATCCCTCTCCCCTGTAACCACTTGACGATGTTTATCGACGTGCAGCAGAAATTGTTGTTCTACCTCGTGGCCGCCTGGGAGGACGATTTCACCGGCTACGTTGTCGACTACGGAAGTTACCCAGATCAGAAACGGCAATACTACACATTGCGGGACGCGCGGCAGACACTGGCGGCGGTTGCGGAGGGGACAGGACTAGAAGGGTCCATCTACGCTGGACTGGAAGTGCTAACAAATGATTTACTCGGTCGCGAATGGCGTCGGGACGATGGTGCGGCGATGCGGGTTGAACGCTGTTTAATCGATGCTAACTGGGGGCACTCGACCGACGTCGTCTATCAATTTTGCCGGCAGAGTTCTCATTCCACGATATTGACGCCCTCGCACGGCCGGTTTGTCGGCGCATCGACCATTCCCTTCTCAGAGTACAAGCGCAAACAGGGTGAACGCGTGGGATTGAATTGGCGGATTCCCAACGTGCGTGGCAAGCGCGCCGTGCGACACGTGGTGTTCGATACGAACTGGTGGAAATCGTTCGTACACGCGCGACTGGCTGTTGCCATGGGCGACCGCGGCTGCTTGTCGCTGTTCGGTTTCAAAGCCGAGACACACCGGTTGATAGCGGAACACATCACGGCTGAATACTTCGTCAAAACAGAAGGGCGAGGCCGCAAAGTCGATGAATGGAAGATGCGCCCCGAGCAGAGCGACAATCACTGGTTGGATTGCTTGGTGGGCAGCGCGGTTGCGGCTTCGATCCAGGGGGCGGTCTTATTCGGGACCGGCGCAGCACCGCCCAAAGAAAAGAAGCGGCTCAAGCTTTCGGAATTGCAGCGGAGCAAGCGGTAGGTGGAGGGAGGGAATAGAGATGCGGAAGAACCTCTTGGTACTCCCTCTACAACCTCGAGTAGCCAAGCCGTTCGCTAGTCGCATCGAATGACACTAGCAGGAACTGGTTGTCATACTTCTTTCGACGGTGGTGAGCGCAAGGGGAGGCGTCAGATCGATTCGCAGTTTTTGAAAGTGCTCAGCCAGTTGTTCAGCAGTGAACTGTTGGGACAAGTATTCAAGCAGGTCGTCTTGCCGAGGCTGACCGAACACCATGCGGTAAACGGCTAAGGAGCGTTTGAGGTCGGGGACCATCGATATTTCTTTACTCAAAGGCAGCATGGGAAGGTGCCTTTCGATCATGGCTCCATCTTCAATGCTGTATAGCCAATACGGAATAAGGTCGTGGTTTGTCACGCGACTCCGGCGGGCGGCCTCGAATAAATAAGTCCAAGGGTCTTCATCACGTCGAGAGTCCGAGATCGCGGTAACGTGCCGACTCGCCACATTCTTTCTGACAGCATGGCCTTTGTATCGGTGTACCCGGCCCTCGCGCTGTTCAAGGTCGACTGGATTAGCTGGCAGGTTCCAATGCACAACGGCGTGACAATACTGATGAAAGTCCAATCCCTCTTGGCCGATTGAGGTGGTGGCCAACACGAACGGCCAGAACGGCGAGTTGAAAGCCGCCCTGACATGTTCTTTTCGGAGTCGGGAACTCTCCTGCTCAGCATGGTCGTCGCCAAATCGCATTGCGAAACGGGAACGGGTGACGTGAGACTGAACTTTGATCGCGCCGTCCTTGCTGGCTTGAATGTCGTCTATATGCGGCTGAGAAACACGAATCGTGACAGCTTCTGTTAGAGATGTGGCTAGCGCTTTCACGGATACCTCCGGTGGTTTCCCGGCGAGCGACTGAGCGTCGTGCTGAACGTGCATGTACTCGTCAAGAACACTCTGCAAACAGCCGTCACAACAGTACTCGAGTACCCGCCGCCAATAAGGTTCGGCACGATTCAATCCGCGAATCATCGCGATGACTTCCGGTAGATTGAACTGATACCGGAGCGCCCAGCCAATTGCCCCTGCGGCATCACGAACTTCCATGTTTGTCGTAAGCTGTTCACCCTGGCACATTCGCACGAGAGCGCGTAGCGCTGCCGTCGCTGGCCCGCCGATTGCGGCTAACGCCATTACATCACCTAAGTCGTCAGGCGGTCTGCCAAGTTCACCGGGGTTGTTGGCCAGTTCCACGGCACGTTTGACGTGATCAGTCCAGGCAGTATCAGCCGTACCTTCTCGTCTTGGGATGTACGGCCCGCGCCAATCCTCCGCCAATGAAGCGTATTCCAGCCATTCACCGATCTCATTCGGCCACGTTTCAAGATCGAGCAGAATGGGTGCTACCCAATACCAATCAGCGTCTGTTGGACCTGTGTTCGGTTGATTCCGCGTGAGTTTGCGTAGTGCTTTCTTAATAGTCGTGCGAGCCTTGCCCAGCACTTCGGACAGCGGAGGACGTCGGCCTTCTCGGAGTGCAGGCTTCGCCAATTCCAGTGGGTCACAATAAGTCGCGAAGAAGCTACACGGGTAAACCAACCCCAGAACAGGCATGCCGCTCAGTCGCCCTTGCGAGCGAGCGAAATCCAATAGTCTCGCGCGTCGCTCGCGATCGGCGGTCGTGTTTCGGGCTTCCGCATCAAATGACTGAAACATCTGCCGTTCTGCTTCATAGCTGAGAAGCACTGAAATTGCTTTCGGCACGACTTTCCAGCTTGAGAATATCAATCGCTTCGTGAACTGTCCCAGACCCGTCGCCGCGAATGGCCCCGCCAGTTCGTGATAGGGCGCTGATGGCGGCAGCCAAAGGAGCTTCCATAATTCAGCACCGTCGCACTCCAGTGTCTCGCTTGCCAACTCTCTGAGTCGCGAATTCACAGGATCAATCGACTCGTAATTCTCCATTACACCGGTGGAGAGCAGCGAGTGCTTGCACGCAAGAAGCTGCGCGGCGAGTTCTTTGGCGGCGCGTGAGCCTCGACGAAGCCAATCAGCAGTGGTGTCGAACGACTGCTTCAGCTTGTATTGCTCCATGAAGTTCAGCAGGAAAGGCGCGGACTTCCAGTATTCCGTTTGGTCTGTCAACTGTCCGCCGTTGACTGATTCCAACCAATTGATAAGCCGCCCGGTCTCAAGGAAGGACTCAATGTCTTCTTTGGTAATCGGAACCGGAGATCGCACTTCCTTCAACATGGCATCACGAGTTGTCGAGACGGCCATGCGTTCCGTTCTCACCATGACATCTCGCAGCTGTGACTCCAGTGAGCATCGATGTTTTTCGGCTTGTTGTCCATCTCCTTCGGTCAACTGATACAGCGATCGTCGAAACTCGCGCAGAGTTTTGTCGATTCGTTCCGCTGCATTTGCATCCGACAACAGGAAGTTGATTGTCTTGAGGAAATCCCGGTAGTGATCATCGTCACCTGCATCGAGGCCGCGTGTGTACATCTTGTAGGGTGTTGCTGAAAGCAGAAGGACGCGAGCATCCTTCCATTCGAATAACTTCTCAGCCAGGAGGCCAGCATCGTCCTCGCCTTCCAGCAGGCTACGAAACCGTTGAAATTCGTCAAGGATGATCAGGTCCGGGCTCAATGCACGGATACAGGTTTCCGCGAGCAAAGCTCGCAACTCACCAATCATCGAGCGTATTTCGGAACGAGTGTCTTCGGGTATCCGTTTCCATTCCCGTGACCTTGGCAACTCGCGGCATACGCGATTGAACCGCACCTTGAGCGTTGACCGCCCTCGTTCTCGACATTCAGCATTATCGTCCGCAAGTGCTGCGCGAAACGCTGATTTCAGACCACGTGAAATACTGCGGTCTCTGTCGAATCGCTTGATCTGTTCTCGGAAATTCTGTTTTTCGACGCCGACCTGCAAGACGTTTTTGGGAGCCGCCCCATCCAACTGCCAGATTGACTTCAACATCCAGTACAGCAGCACTCGTTCCTCTTTACGGCCCGTCGCATTCTTGAGATCGAACGACGTTCCGGGAGTCAGGGCAATGAAATTCAGTTTGTTCTTCTTCAAATCCTCGACATGCTGTGGCAACAATGTGATGCGATCCGGTGACTTGAACTCGACGTCGCTACTGATGTTCAGCCTCTGCACGTTCTGCCGTGCAATATCTCCGCTGGAACAGATATAGATGATGTTGATACTGCGTTGTTGCCACAAATGCTCCACAACTTTGGCAATAACGCCACGTGCGACAAGCGTTTTACCGAGTCCAACCTCATCAGCAACGAGAAATCTTCGAGTTGGCTCATTTGCCTCGTACATGCGATCGAACACATGTTCGACCGTGCACCGCTGGAAGTCTTTCAGCCGATTCAAAACCACTTCAGGGTTAGGTTTTGGGGTAGCCTGAGTCATGGCTGCATCCCCCTTCGCACTTCCCAGATCGGCTTCCAGGTCTCTGCGAACTCCGGTGGAATGATCGCCCTTCCTTCAGGTGTTTTTTCCAAATCGGCAACCAATTGGGCGATCCGATCCAGTTTCTCTGGTGCCTTGGCCAACGCCTTGAGCATGGGTTCGAGCAAAGGAAGGTCGAAGGCAGAGCTGCCGTCCTGTGATCCGCTCGTTGATCCGTCAATTCCCTCCAGCAGGTTGAGCGTATCGCGAGCATCCCAGCCGTCGTCGGCGAGCAGAAACAACAAGTAACGCATGAGCTGAGCGCTGTTTCGCAGCAGCGACAGGAGCAGGCGTTCGCGGCGGTTTTCTGGCAAACCCTCAATGGGTAGATTGACGACAAACTGCCGCTCCTGTGTTCGATCCTCGATGCCAACTCGAACACTAAACAAAATAAATGGAGTCAGTCGGTCAAAGTGCAGTTGCTGAAAGGTAACGCTACCCGCGTCGGTAAAAGTCTGTTTCCAAGATTCCCGCAGCGTGATTGGTCGACAACTCACGTCACGAGCAGAAAGCCACCTTTCCGGGAACGGCAGTACGGCATGGACCTTGAGGTCGAACAGTTCCTCCTCAGGGCTGGTGACGGCTTCAACCTGGACGCGCAGTTCGTGCTTCGCAATGGCCATCTGCGTGTCGTCCAGCAGGCGTTCCAGTTTCTCTGCAACTTCATCAACCTCGTTTTCCTGCGGACGAACAAAGGGTTGCAGAAGCGTGTGGAGTCCATTCTTGTTCTGTGGATCGAGCACAGCTTCTACTCCGTATTCCTCGTGCTTTCCGACCAACTCGACAAGGATTTCGACGTTCTTTCCGAAAGCTGCGTCCGTCGCGTTGGCGGAACCGGTCCAGATGTGCCCCTCACCCTCCTGATCAGCAATGTAAACCTTGGCATGCAGACCAGATAGATTGTCTTGTCCTGCATCCTGTGCTGTTTCCTCGTTCGTTTGACCTTCTTCGGTAGCCTCGTTTGCAAACTCAACCGGTTCTTCACTGCCTGCCGAGTCTGGAACGTCTGATTCAGCGGCAGGATCGAGCGTGTATCTCGCCGTCAGTTGCTCAAGGGTTTCTGGCGTGAGTCGCATCAGTTCCTCAGCGCGTGAAATGATGGTTGTTTCAACATCTTGGGAAAGACGGTTGAGCAGTCCGTCCGACACGAATGGTGAAATCACCAGTAGGCGGTCCATCGGCTCCTCGAACGGCCACTGGTCTCGGCTTTCAAGCCCCAAGGGCCAGAACCGGATCGAATTCGAACCTTCCGGTGGTTCAAAAGCGACACGCGGCAGTTCCTTCGCAATCAGTTCTGCATGCTGGCGATATGTCTCCGTAGTCGGCTGCCTCACAGCGAGGTCCGGCAATTGAGAAATCATTTGTGCGAGCGGAGCGTTCTCAGCAGATCGAGGCTCACGCGGCCAATAGGTTCCATCGATGGCGAGCATCGTGTCCCAGGAACGATCAAATGTAAGGTTTCGACTGGGGCAAAGAACTCGGTACTCGATCGGCCATTCATCGTCAGGCTTTTGTCCCACGGGCTCGAACCGTAGGACCCACAGCTTTGGGTGAAACACCCCTCCCAGCGGCGCGGCGACTTCAACGACGCATTGCTCCAAATAGCCAAACAGCTGACGGGCTTTGGTCGGTGGTTGAATCTTTCCTGCTTGGCAGAACAGAGTCACATTGTCCGCATAACGCCGCAGCGATTCCAATAGAGCCGTGGGAGTTGCAGTTAGTTTGCCTTCTTTGGTCTCACAATCAAATAAGGTGAATGCCAACGGCGTGACCAGCAACGCAAGCAGATCAAGGCTGTAAGTCGTACCGACAGCACATGACAAACGGTAACCCGTTGGGGGCCTCAACAGCTCAAACAGTAGTCGGCGATCGGTTGGCTCCAGCATTTGCGTTAATCCTTTAGTGGCCGTACGATGTCTTCAATGATCTGTGAAGACGTTGGCCAACGATAATTCAGCTGGGTGGTTCCCGACTTGCCACCCCAGTCCTGTAACATCTGGTGATTTCCAATTCGTGCGCGACCTGTTTTGATTTTGCGTTCTCGATCTTTGACCAGAAATCTGGCGTCACTGTTGTCAACGATCGACGCCTCGCTTGCAGCCTCGACAACCATCTCATGCCAGCGATTGACAAACGTCTTGGTTGGCGGAGGAACCCGATGCGCTGTGTTGCTTTCAACCAACGACCAAAAGGCATCGCGTTTGTCGGCGACCGGTGACGCCCTCATCATTGGAACGTCCTCCCACCATTCAGTCAGGCTGTCGCGGTATTGATCGCAGAGGTCAGAGAATCGAGGATGCGACTCAGCCAGCAGCAGGTTGTAGAGCAAAGCCGCACCGTGCATGACCTCTGAAAAGTGTTGGGCATGGTCCACCAGATTGCGGATTTGCTCGGGCAATGCCTGGCACGCCTCATCCAGCCATGGCAATGGAGCTTCAGGAATGATTTCGTGGCTGACGTAGTGAGCCAACAAACTGCCAGCCGTCGTCTGCCTAATACGATCAGCAAGATAGTCCGCTTCCTCGATTGTCAGATCGAATGTCGTTCCGTCCGGGAATGTTTCCGGGGGTGACGGAATATGAGGATGCCAGTTCGCCGAACCAATGCTCCCCGCGTCGTCCAATTCTTCAGCAGCAGGAGCACGGTAGAGTTTGTCGTAATAGAGATCAAGCCAGCGGTGATATTCGTCTTTTGATCTCGCGAGTTGGAGGATTCCCCACTTACGCAATCCCGCCCAATATGCGGTGCTTGGCAATCTCTGGAGTTTGCCTCGTGAACGAGCCCCGATCACGCCTAAGTCCGCGCCGGCAGCCAATAGCTTGTCAATCAGGACCGTCTCCGCCTTGCGTGCTTCCATGGCAATGTTCGCGTAGCCGATTTTGCGACGTTCGAGTTCGAGATAGACCCACGGGATAAAAAGAAAATACCGGGCACGCGTCTGGATCGTACTTGTACCGGGAAATAGCAGGTCCGCCAATGAATCACGGACCGTGCCAATTCCCAGTTCGTCTCGCGTATCCTCATCGGAATACTGGTCAATCACCTCCATCGCCTGGCGACGTTCGCCTTCGGAGAAATCGAGCCATGTGAAAGTTGAAGCCATGGAAAGTACACTTGTTGCTCTGAATGTTTGTTTACTCTTGCCACATTGAATTCAACGTGTCCCTGATATTGTCAAAGGTCGGCATCAGGTGCGATTTTGACACTCCTTCAGCAAACAATAGCCGGCGCAAATCTTTTGCCTCACACGAAGGTAACACTAGCTTCTTCAGCGTGTCTGGGGTGCAGATGTCTTCGAGTTTCGGCCAATCGCCGTGCAAAACGAAGTCGCCATCTGCCGATCTGTGATACGTGAAAAGTCCGGCCTGCGAATGTAGGAAGCCGATCTGGCTTCTTGGTACTCGGTATTCCGTCCATTCCGATTCGAATAGGGCTAGCCCGTTCAAAGCCCAGACTGCAACTGCGCCAGCGGGATCGTTCGGGTTTTCCGCTGCAAAGTAGGCTGCGTTAACTGGGTTCTGCGTCCAATCAAGAAGACGTGTGGCCATGCCGTGGTGCTGCGCCAATGCGTACGCTGGATGCGGCGATGAGCAGTGAGAGTCGTTGGAAACCACTTCGCGGGAGATCTTGTGCGAAATAAATCCACCCGGAACGTGCAGTCCGAGTTCATCGGCCAAAGAGGTGAATGCTTGCACTTGCAAGAACTCGAATCGCCGCTGCGCAACCTGTTGGCGAATCTGTTTTCGATCTAATTCTGAACTGCCAAGTAGTCCTGTGTTCACCTTGATCACATCGTCAATGATCTCGTCGGTGATCGTTTCAAGGACTGCCTGAAAGTGATTGTCTTTCCAAATGCTAGGACGCCAGGCCGATGGTGTGAGTCCCCAGGTCGAGTCACCTTGACCACGAAAAACCCACGGTGTAAGTGACGCGTTGTCACTCAGCCAACGCGGATTTGATCGTCGAAGTGCATCGAGGAATTCGCGAGCAGTGTTGAAGGTGATCGTTTCGTATTGCTGGTTGAAAGCCATCTTTCCTGCACTACTTTCCACTGTGACACTCCTTTACCGCGACATTGGTCAGTCCATTTTGTTTCAGAAGCGTCTGCACTTCACCCACGTATGTCGTTTCAGCGTTTGGTTTGACCGCAACCTCTTGAATCAAGTCAGTGAGTTTGATCGGTAAATGAAACCCCCTCTCGTCCGCCGCCCGAAGTTGTTTGTATTCCGACCGACTTTTGGAAAGTACCAGTTCGCGATGATTCTGTTTCTCAAGGTCCGTGAGACTGGGGATTGGCTCCGATGGCCGAAGCGGCTTTGAAATCCGCAAAGGTAATCGGAGAATAATTGGCGACTTGGCCACCATGCGAACTTCGTCTTCGTAACTCCACCCCTCCTCAACAATCGCAAGAATGCTGCGAAAGTCATCGTACTCAAGGAAGTAACTCGAATAGTCAATGTAACCGACCGCACAAACGGAAGGTTGTGCGTGGCGAACTGGTGTATTGTGAGCCCAGCCGAGCGCGCGCTCAAGCTGCCCAACCGTCGTCTTGAAGGCGATACCATTTTTCGAAGTTGCGTAATCCCACATGCTCGAAGATATTGTTGCGTTTCTGTGCCAACAGGAAACCCCGCAAAGTTGGGCCATCAGCACGTTGCAGTCTCGAACAGTCTGCGTAGAAGCTGCCAGGAACCGTTGCTTTCTCCTTGCCGCCTCTTGATCAGTGAGCCCTCGCGACATCGCCATGTGGTCACAGTACTCTTCCGGGCTCTCATTGATGTCGGGAAGAGTTCCTTCATTGTCATCTTCAAACGTCCACGGATAACTGAACCACAGCTGTCCGACATCATTGAAGTATTTGATGTTCTTTCCCTTATTATCATCATCTGTCCAAAGACTATGCTCCGAATACTTGCGGAGCATGTCCTCAAACTTCCAGTCATCTATATAGCGCCATATCGATGTGTTGGCATCAGGTGGGTGGGGATCACTTGTCATTGTCAAATTTGCGTTTTCGCCTCCTGTTTACTATTGGGACTCGCATTGACAACACGGGGATGCTTACGCGACCGGAAAACAATGACATTGTTCATTGGTCTATCTCGCCATCAAACAGGAGCTTTTGAATTTCTTCACTCCCGAGGGATTGTTTGATCTCATTCACCTTCTTCTGAAGTCGCTCGATCACCAGCGTGTCTGAATCGTCAGTGAATGCGTAAACCCCAACAGGGCCGGGCCGCCCAACTCGAAGGAACTGCCCAATTCGGGCATCGACGGTGGCTGGATTCCATGGAAGGTCGTAGAAGATGACAGCGGCAACCTCCGGGATGCGAACCGTCATTGCCGAGGTACA
Organism: Symmachiella dynata; assembly: GCF_007747995.1. Classification (NCBI taxonomy): domain Bacteria; kingdom Pseudomonadati; phylum Planctomycetota; class Planctomycetia; order Planctomycetales; family Planctomycetaceae; genus Symmachiella; species Symmachiella dynata. Next base: position 6,690,177 of record NZ_CP036276.1, read on the forward strand.
GACCAGCACGCCGCCATTCTGTGAAAAATCGGCAATGATCTGTTCACGTTCTCCATAGGAGCTACTGCCGGTTATGGCAGTAACATCAAAATGATTGTCGCTGAGCGCACTTTCCAGATACGTTGCCGTATTCACGTAGCTTGTGAACACACAAATTCGCATGTCTCCGCTGGAAGAAACACCAATCGTATGCAGGAGTTCGAGCAACGATTCAAGTTTGGAATCCGTCTCGACCTCCTCAAGCATAGCGAGCAATCTGGGTACGTCGTCCATGAAAGATGATTGCGCCAGCGACTGACCATCCAAGTTCTCATCTGCGGATTCCGGTTCGATTTCGACATCGTCTGATTTTGACGCGACATCTCGAAGGCCATGAACTGTCTCGTTCCTAACTCGTTGCATTTGACTCAAACGCTGTTCAAGTGCTAGCAAGCTTGAAGATGCTGTTTGCAGCAATGCGGTTGCCTCTAACTGTGATCTCGGCTCTTTCACACCTGCTCGACGAATACACGCCTGCAATTCCAACAGAATCTGTTGTTCGTCATCTCGCCGGACATGATGTATCCACTTGATTTGAACGTCGGGAAGCAATGGGTTCCCATCGTTGTCCCTGACGGTGTCACGTGACCAGACCGTTACCTTCGCGTCGTGAAAAAGCGGATTCGCGACACCTTCGCCGTCTGGGATCTTCGAAAGCGCATGAAGAAGCAGCGACCGGGCTTGTGGGCTGCTCTCGAATAGCCGCTGTACAAGCTCGTATCGTTGTGTCTTTGGCCTGAGATGATGCGCTTCGTCAACAACAATCAGGTCCCAGATCGTTTTCGATAACAATTCTGCGACGTCAGCCTGTCGAGCGAAGTCGATTGACATCACCACTACACCGGTGTTCATCCAAAGGTCATCATCCTCGCCAGCGACCATCTCGCGTAGGCGGCGGCGATCGACAAAACGACATGGTACTTCGGGCGAATTACGCTGAAGCATGTCACACCATTGTTGGGCAATCCCCATCGGTGCCAGGACCAATACTCGTTTCGCCTGGCTGTGATAGAACGCGTATGCAACAATCTGGCTTCCAATAAAGCCTTTTCCCAGACCTGGTAGGCTGGTGAGTAGATGTTTCTGCTTGGAATCCGCAGCCAGAAAGTCGGCAGCGAATTCGGCTTGATGAGGGAAGCAGCCGAGTTCCAGGAAGGCGGTTGTAATCTCACTTTTATTCATTGTTGCCCCTCCCGCTGTCTCGCTTCGGCGGTTCGTGCCTTTCTCAGCATCCAATCTCGGTTCGAGGCGAGTGACTGATATTCGTCCACGGTTATCTCACGCCTGAAGTGGAAGATTACATTGCGGATGTCGCGTAGTTGTTCGAGTTTGGCTCTCGTGCGTGGACGACTACCGCCAAAGAATGGTGCAAAGTGCGGCCACCTTCGTCCATCGCCAACGATCTGGATGTAGTCGTTGAATGACATTTTGTGGAGTTCGGTTGGCATGCTCTCGGCATCGTACTTGTCCTTGAGACACTCATGAGCACACGCAGCGAGCGTCTCTGGATTAACGGCGATAGTCATCAGCGCCCTGAGAGCCAATTCAACTTCACCGATCAGGACAAAGGGGCTGGCGACGCGGTACAGATACCGAAGGATGTCCATCGAAGTGACTATACCGAGAAGCCGGTCGGGCGATCCGACAAGAATCGAATTGTTCCGGTCAATCACATCGAACCACTCGGCAAACTCGTCGGTCACTCGTGCGAACGACGGCTTTGAGTCCATGCAATCTTCAACGGTGAGTTCCAAGGCGTCGAACTTACGATTTTTGGTCGCCGCAAGACTCTGGGTGATGACTGCCTGTGCAAAAGTCTGGTGGGAAAACAGCCCCAGCACCTCGCGTCCCACGACGACGGGAACCTGTGAAAACCTATGCTTGCCGAGCAGATCAAGGGCGTCTGCAACGGGCATTTCTGGTTCGACTGTCAACAGTGATTGGTCATCAGGTATTACGCTGTTCACACGGTGGAACAACTCCGTCAAGGATGGCGGGTCTGGCTCGCGTGGCTGAGATGTGTTTTCTGTTGGTTGCATAGGAAAGGTCTCGACTTATTCCTCACCGTCTTTCCGGGTGATTGAACATGTTTGCGATGACAGGTACTGGCGTTGCAGTAACGGAATTCCTGTTTCTCGCCACCATTCAGAGCAGATCTGGCCGCTGGACATTCCGCCGGCGTCGTATCGTTCGACGAAGATGGGCTGGTCGCCTCGCAGCATGCTGCCAGTCAGGTCTTTGATCTTCAATTCCACTTGAGCAATGAACTTCTCAGCCGTTTCTGGAAGCTCGGCTGCTGAGAAGTGGTCGCGGAGTTCCTTCCAGAGGAACGGATCGCCACGCAGGCCCCATTGCCTTGGTTCCGTGAAGACTGACTGGATGCGGTTGGGCGCACTCATGACTCCACCTCCGCTTCACGTGGTGGATGGATGTGGGAGGTGTTGAGTTCGGGGGTCCATTGGGCGAAGGGGATGAAGTTGCCTTCGGCGTCGGTTGGTGGGCCGGGTGGTGGATTGAGGATGGTTTGGTAGGGTTGGCCGGTGCGGATGGCTTTGGCCATTTGATCGTAGATTTCGAGGATGGTGCGTTTGGTGCGGTATTCGCCGTCGTATTTGGCTTCGTCCTTGCGGCGAACGATGGGGAAGGTGTCCATAATGTAGTCGACGGCGTCGCGCGGCGAGGGGAACATCTCGCGGAGCGTCGGATTGTCGGCTCCCCATTCTTCGTCGGAGCCGAGATAGAGATGGAAGTAGGCCGCATCCAGCTCGCACCGAATCTGAAACCGCCGCTCCTCATCCCAGCGAAACGGCGGTCCGTCATAGCCACAGTCTGTCGCGAATTGTTCTAGGTCCCAAGCTGTAAAGCTAAGTTCAAGGACCGCAGTCCCAATCCACTCTTGCAGCAACTCGCCGCTGCTCCACGGACAAATCTGTCCAAACAAGCTCTTCTTCACAAGTGGAAGCTGGGCAAAAATAAAGTGGCTCAAATTGATGCCGCCCATTTTTTCACGCAGCACAAAATCCAATCCGAACACGTTCAGATTTGCGACCAGGGATGCACAAACTTTTGTAGGATGATTTGCGTAGATTTGAAACAGGCTATGGCCCGCTCCGGCCCGTGGTGTTACGACAACTATGCACGTCCTCTCATTGGTCGGGCTCGTAACAGCGCAAAAGTGCATAAGCCAACAGCGGTCCCATCTGGCTTCCACCTTGCGATCAACAGACTCGGCATTGACCCAGTATTGGGGTGTTACCGAATACAGCGGGTCAGTGAGACGATTTGATGGCGTTACGTCACTCGATGCTTGTCGCCCCTCGTTCGATGTGTTCACAATTACACTGGCTGCCCGGTGGTTGAATTGTTGGACCATCTTACCTTCGTAAAGGACAACAGGTTTGGCCAAATCGTTTGCGTCGCGGAATAACTCATCTGCCTCGTGAGACATCTGGAACATGCTGGTGGTCTCAATCATCCAGCAGTCATCGGAGTTGTTGTCGACGTTGACAGGATGCCTCTTATGCATCTCGTTGACGAGCTGCGCCGATGAGTTAGTTCGAAAAACGGGGCATGTGCGACTCAGTGGGTTTACACGTTCGATATCCTCCGCAGACAATGGAAAAACACGGGTGTGATCGGAGAGCTCAGACGTTGCATGGAGAAAGAATCCGAATTGAGCGGCCACTCGACTTCCACGTTGCCGTCCTGTAGTAACTAGTGAAAATCGCATGCTTGCATGGACGGTTGGGAAAAATACTTTCCTGTTCTCAAAATCAAATAGCGACACAAGTCGGCGAGATGACATTAGGAATTCAAAGAATTGACTTGTGCCCTTGTTTGTTGCAAGGCCACTCGGCACTACATTCCCGGAACGTCCATTCTTTGCTATCAATTTTGTTGCAAGTTCCACGAATAGGTTCGCGGTGCTGAGATTACCTTGAGCTGTGAGCGGGAGTAATTGCCCAATGTGCAACAAATGAGCGCTTGCGAGAATCAGGCGACGGTGGCGTTGCCATCGCTTCCAGGAGTCGGAGTCGTCTTGTTCCAGACGGGCAATTGCTTTCTGCCTTTTAGCGCGGTTTTCGATCAAAGCAATGTCAGGGCGGACGTCTCCGAAGAACTTGCGTTCTTCAGGGCGAAGTTCATCCCATGGGGGATTTCCTAGAATCGAGTCAAATCCACTGTCCCACCCACACTCTTCATTGTCAGGGTTCGCGTCGACTGAGGGTAGGACGAATACATCGGGAAATGCCAAGTGCCAATGAAAGAATTGGTGCCGCGCGCTGACTTGCTGCACTTCTTCACGAACATGCGGTAGTACATTATGCGGGCTCCGTTCAATGTCACGAAACTTGCGTTCGGTTGGGCAAAGCCGGCCAAGGTCACTCTCGTCTTTCTTCCAAACAAAAGTCGCGCACCATGTATCCGCCCAGAAGCGAGCGTTGAGGTAGTCGGCTCCTTTGACGAGGTCTTGGTATCGTTGCCGCTTGGCAGCAATCGAATCAAGAGAGTCGTCCTCGGCGGCGGTCAGCTTGGCAAACTCAGCGGCGGCGTTGCCGAGCTTGAACACTGGCTCAAACAAATAGCCCTGACCGGCTTTGTATTCACTGCGTTCCTTCTTATTGTCTTTCTTGAGGTCTGCGCAAACCTTCTTGTCATCGCCTTCGATTGGCTTGAACGCATCATCGGGGATGCCGTCGGCCAACAGTCGCGGTGTGGTTCCGAGCAGGCTATTGCCACACTGGATGTGGTGATCAAGAAATGAGAGCGGCTTGCCCGGTTCGAGTGCTTCCATCCAGAGGCTGACTTTGCACAACTCGACCGCCATCGGGTTGATGTCGACGCCGTAGATGCAACGGCCGATGATGTCTCGCTTGGCATGCTGCACGTCGAGTGTGTTGGGCTGATCGTCGCCAGTGCGAAGACGGGCCAAGTGCATCGCCATTCGTTCGGCGGCGGCGATCAGAAAGTGACCACTACCGCAGGCTGGGTCGCAGACTTTCAGGTCCAGTAGCGCTGCTTCAGCTTCGGCCGGATCGGGAACGTCGATCGCTTGGCTGACGACAGGATCAAGAGCCGAGTCAAGGAGGCAGTTGATGAGCGACGTCGGTGTGTAGTAGCTGCCGGTAGTCTTCCGTTCGTTGCCGGCGGCGGTGCCGAGTGTGAAGGGGCCTTCGTCGGTGTCGATGTTGGGATGCAGTTCCAGCAGGGATTCGTAAACGCTGCCAAGTTCCTCGCTGCCCAGATTGCCGAAGTCGACCGGACGCCGGTAACTGCTGCCTCGGCCCGACGTGTCTTCGGTGTAGCAGAGATTGCGAAACGCATCGAGCAAATCCTGATTGGCGAGCAACGCATCATCCAGATCGGGCGTGGAATCGTCCGAGAATAGAAACGAACCCATGCCGGGAATGCCCAGCGGCGCGTAACCTTCCCGCAGCTTCAGAAACAGGACCTTCAGCGATTCGTACAGATCGGTGTGAGCGGTGCCGCGTCGTTCGTAGGCCAGCGAACGAATACGGCTGACCGAATAGAAGCGGGCATACCGATCGCGTACTTCTGGCGTTGTGTCGGTCGGATGCAGCAGGTTCTGGCCATTCTCGGTCTTCTTTTCCTCGGCGACCAGCAACATCAGCAGCCGATAGACGACTCGCAGCAACTGACGGTAGTAGTCCTGCGTCGACAGCTCGCCGGTCCGCAGTCGCTCGCGGAGTGCGTTGTTGCCTTTGGTAGTGAGGAAGCCGGCACCGAGTGACTTGATGGCCGTTTCGACACCGTCCCGCAGTTTTTCACGAGCTCGCGTTCCCTGCTGGTCGGCCTGATTGGCCCATTTCTCCAGCCAGCAGTCTTCCGGCTTGCCGTCTTGTGCGATTTCGACGCGCGATTGATGGCAGAGCAGAAACATCAGCATGAAGTCGGCGTAGTGTTCACCGTCCATCATGGCTTCCAGATCGAACTCGACATTGGCCGCTCGGGCCAGCGCCGCGTTGTCTCGCAGCAGAAAAAGCTTCAGCCCGTTGGAGACAAACCCCCAGCGATGTTGGGCACTGCGGTTGAGTTGTTCCTGAAGCAGACTGTACGGAGCACGCGTGGCCGCCCCGGAAACTCCCGGCGTGCGACGATCCAGCGGCAGACGGGCCGACAGCAGGTGAATCGGAACGTGATTCTCCCAGCCATGGCTGATCGGATATTCCTTGCCATCAATTTCGATCGCCTTCTTGGCTTGCAGGCGACCGTAACCGAGTTCCTGAAATAACGGCAGCAGCCATTCATCACGCGTGACGGTGGTCCCGGCATCCGACGCTGGCAATGCCGCGAACTTCTTGCGGAATGACTTCCACGCGGCCAAGCATTCATTCCACGCCCGACTAGCCGCTTCGTTCAGCCGTTCGCCACTGCGCAGGTGATAGTCTTTGGGTGACAGCCCTTTGAGATCGGGATCGCCCTCAACAACGCGCGTCAGCAAATCGACCGGCAGTAGCAGACCAGCAGTGGTGACAGTTGTAAATGGGTTACGTGATCGTATTCGCACGAGTTGTTTTCCAGTTGTCCGTTAAAGTGTTTCCGTACTCGTATTCCGTATGCCCCAACCCGTCTCCCTGACAGGGGAAGGGGCTTAGTATTTATTTGTATTCGGCGTCGAAATTATCCACTTGCCCGCCTAATTCGATGATCACGTGAGGAGCAGGTGGCGATTGGGATAGACCATCGCGTTCCCATCTTCGAGCTTCTCTCGCATTTGCACGAATCATGGACATTGCCCATGGCTGAAGCCCCGCTTCGGACACTTCGACTCTAGGCGGCAAGATGATGTATCCGTTACGGCTATCACCAATTCCGACATAGTCCCTCTTGGCTACGCACAAGGCCGTCAATGCACAGATAACCGCAGCTCTATGTTCGTGGTCAGTGACATCGCCAGTTGTTGATTCGATAGTACGATTCGGCAACAGGCGACTGATTAGTTCCTCAAATCGGTTTTCATCAGGCATGTGGCGGCCTGGTGCATCGGGCCCTAAAAGCCACTCGTAAAAAATGTCTGATTTTGCTTTTGATGAGGGACGCCTGTCTTCATCGAGCATCACAGCGAGAAAGGTTGTGGGAAACGCCTCAACAACGGCCATCTCGTGGATGGCCGCAGCATGTTCCGATTTTCTTACACACCCTGCCGCGATTACGGATTGTGCAAACAGATTTGCATGCTCATTGAGCATAATTCCGTTTGGCGAACTTGATTGTCCTGGCTTACCGAATCCTAGATTGCTGAATCTTCGCGTCAGCAGGAGTTCGGCAAGTCGGTACTCGTCTATGCGGTCCAATCCAGGACGTAACGGACCATCTAGGGCCACGGCATGAAATTCCTGATCACCCACGAGTTCACGAAGCGTTCTCTGACGGGCCTCATAATCAGTGGGGATGTGGTGAACGTCGAAACTGATTCTATTCTCAGTCCAGCGGAGCAGACACGCTCCAGTCGTATCAATTTGTTCGGACCAACCAACGTCGATCCCTAACACTTGCCCGCTGGCTTCAGTGTCCCGTAGAGGTTGTTCATTCATGCTCCACCTCCCATGACTGGCAGATAAACGTAGAGCCCCAAAACATCGGGGGGCAGTTGCGGCTCGATGCTGTACTTCACACCGGTGCGACGCGCGGCAGTGCGGACTCGTTGATGAGCGTCCAGCAGTTCTTTACCGTGGGCTTCGGCGATTTCATCGAGTCGTGGGCGGACGTGCTGAAACTCGTCGATCACCTTTTGAATAAAGTTGCGGGCGACATCATCGGTGACGTTTTCATCAGGCTTGGCGAGTAACAACGATTCGGCATCGGCTCGATCCAACCAATCCGCCGTCGACGGAGCGCTGCGGAAACCGACGATTTGCGTGTCTTCGGCAAGCAACGGACTGACCTCTTCGCCTAGAGTGGTGATGATGTGATACCGTAGGCGGAGCAACAGCAGTGTGGTGCGAGTCTTCACGGCTTTGGTGCGGATGACACCGCAACGAGCCGCTGGGACCGGACCGACGCCAGCTGTGCCATCATCCAAGGCCGAGTCCATCACGTAGGTGGCAAGTCCTTCGGTGATGGGATGCGTTCGTGAGAGATAAAATTCCTTGTCGGAAACGGGCAACTCAAACCGGCCGGCAAACGTGAGATTGTCGCGGATGGATTCGCGGACAGCCCGAGGCGATTCGGTAAGATCGAATTCAAAGTGACCGTCACGGCCGCCGACCACGCCGCGATATGCCTTCACGCTGGATGTGACAAAATTCTCGACGTCGGTGGACGATCCGATCGCAGATTGAATCTGTTCAACTTCCTTGGCAACTTCATCTGGCTTGATGGTGTGCTGTGCGAACAGCGAGCGGCTTTTCTTTTCTCTATCGGCGGCGTTCTGCCACTCGTCATTGAACTCCGTTGTCATCGGTTTGGTTTCTTCGTCGTCTTCAAACGGCAGTTGCTGCTGTTGAGTGTCTTTACGGCGAAGTAGCAGACCTTCGTACAACGCCTCCAGCACCGCGTTGCTAGTGGTGGGTACGGGGACGGAAACGCCGGTCGCTTTGCGGATTCGTTTGTGCTTATCAATCAGCACTTCCAGGACCACGCCGTCGATCTGGTTATCAGTGCCGTAGTAGGTCATCACTTTGACTTCCGGTTTTGGCTGACCAAATCGATCGACACGACCTTCACGTTGTTCGTGTCGGGTTGGATTCCAGCTCAGGTCGTAGTGAATGACCGAATCGAACAGGTGCTGAAGGTTGATACCTTCAGACAGACAGTCGGTGCAGACAAGCACGTATTTGTCATGTTCGCGTAATTCGGCGATACGCTGTTCACGCTCGGCGGGAGGAATCTGCCCGGTGACAGCGATGACTCGCACGCCTTTGGGCAACTTCTGACGAAGCTGTTCCGCCACATACTCTGCAGTAGCAATAAACCGGCAGAACAAGATTGGGCGACTGCCATCGGAGACCAGTGCCTTGACGATGGGGATGATGCTGAGCAGTTTGGGGTCGCCATCGCCTTCCAGCTTGTCAGCCGCTCGTGCCATGTCGAGCAAACGTTTCCGTTCACGGTTGACGGAAGACTCGTCGGCTTCTAGGTCAGTAATGTCTGCACCGGCCACCATGTCTTGTGTTTCACTGGAGTCGTCGGATTCATCGTCGAACACCAACGGACGACTGATTTCATCAACTTCTTCGGGGGATTCGGCAGAGATCGCCTGCAACTTATTGCGGAGTGTTGCGGCGGCAGCGGCTGGACTGCTGGCGAGTGCTCGAAGAAGCGCCAAGGCTGCCCACCAGCGAACGCGTTGCCGGACGCCTGACATGCCCTCGGAATCTTCAACCACTTCTCGGGCGTAGTTCAGCAGACGGTCGAAGAGCTTGCGATAGTCTGAGTTGCCGAGCTTGTAGGATTTCTCCTGTTCAAGCCGGTCAGGGAACGAAGTATCCGATTCCAGATAATGGCGAATGTCTCCGCGCCGGCGCTGGACGAAGTAACGAGCGAGTCGCTCTCTGTGCTTACGATTACCGTCACCGGAAAGGTTTGTTGGCAGCTCGGCAAATTCCGGGTTTAGTAATCCGAGAAGCGACCGGAAACCTTCTTCATTGCCGGAGTGAGGTGTCGCCGTCACCAGGACGATGTGTCGATCTGGTTTCTCGGCCAATGCCTTGACGACCTCGTGTCGCTGCTGCCGTGTGCTGACTCGTCCCGGCTGAGCAGATGAGGTACAGGTATGAGCTTCGTCCACAATGACCAGTTCGGGGCAGGCTCGAATGAAGTCGTCACGCCGGGATTCGCTTTTGATATAGTCCAGCGACACGATGGTGTAAGGGAATACGTCGAACACGGACCGGTTACCGCAAATACGGTCTAGCCGGCGAGCAGTATTGGACAGTACCAGTTCGGCTTCGATGTGAAACTTGTCTTGCAGTTCGTCCTGCCACTGTTCCGCAAGATGAGGGGGACAAAGGACAGCCATCCGCTGGACTTCAGCGCGATCGAGCAATTCGCGAGCGATCAGCAACGATTCAACCGTCTTTCCGATCCCGACGTCATCGGCAATCAGGAGGCGGATCGGGTCGAGCTTGAGAGCCATGAGTAGTGGCACGAGCTGATAGGGACGAGGTTCAACGGCAATTTTGCCAAATGACCGGAATGGCCCCGCACTTGAGCGAAAACCAAGGCGAATAGCATCTCGCAGCATGAGGCAGGATTGAAAATCTCCCAGGCGAGCCGGATTGGGCAAATCGAAACTAGCCGGAGCGACTGTTTCAAGCTCCGTGTCGATGCCAGCGACTTCTGCATCTGTGCCACCCAATGGCCGCACAACGAGGAAATCTTCTTTCGATTCCGGCAACACGACCCATTCGCGGCCGCGCGCTCTTACTAATGTCCCAACAGTAAAACTCATGAACTGGTTCCCGCACTGTTATCTATTTGTTTCAGAAATTCGGATGGCTTCCCAACCGACGTCACGAACACTTCGTCGCGAGCACGTGTGATTGCGACGTACAGCAACTGCCGTTCGCGTTCGTAGGCAGCGTCGTAGTCTCCCTGATCACGGAGTTTGCCGAGTGTGTACGAATGCGGGACGACGTTGTGATTGCAGTCAACAATAAAGACGGCTTTGAATTCCAGCCCCTTCGCACGGTGCATGGTGCCAAGATTGATGCCGCCTGTTTCGCTGAGGTCTTCGTTGTCGCTGAGATCATTGATGTCCAAGCCGGCGTCATGGAACACGCTACGCAACGGTTTCAGGTACTTGCCCGAGCGAGCGAAGATGGCGATCTCTCTCGGAGAGATTCCCTGCGTCTGCAATGACTGAATCTGACTCAGGACGAAGGCTTCCTGTTCTGACTGATTGGCAAACTGCTTGATTGTCGGTAACGGCCCATTCAAGAGACTTTGTGATCGGCGATCCTCTGTCCCTTCGTTAAAATCGTCGGAAGCACCGGCCAGCATGCGATCGGCGAAGCGTCGAATTTGCTCCGTGGTCCGATAGTTGATCCGCAGGATGTGTGAGCGGCCTCGAATGTCGATGCCCAGTTTCTTCAGGCTGAACCCACCGGGATAGATTCGCTGGCCAGCGTCGCCCAGCACCATCAGGTCTCCGGGATTCGTGGCTGACAAAGCGCTGAGCAGTTGCAGTTCCTGCGGCTGTAAATCCTGAACTTCGTCAACGATGACAGCGTCGAAGGGACTCTCAACCGTTCCATCCTGAAGTGCTTCGCGGGCGACGCGGCAAATCCCCGACCATGGATAGGCATGGGCTGCGGTCAGGTCGCTCCACACGCGTTCAAAAACTTTCCAGCAATCTTTGCGTTGCTTGATCGTCAGTGGCTTGCCACGACCGGTGCGCACTGCGTCCCGATACTCATCCCAGGTAGAAATTCCCTGCGGCTCGATTACACCCGACCATTCGTGCGACAGGAATCCTGTATCGAATAGATAACCGCCGTGTCCATGGTGCCGTTTGATCAATGCTTCGATCTTGTCAGCATCAACCGGGTGAATTTTGGGGATGGACGCTTTGGCAAGGGCGAGTGCCTGCTTATGGACCGTGCTGACCGTGATACGGCTTTCAACCGAAGCATCGAATTCCTGCTGGGCTCCAGCGCAAAGGACATGAATGTTGTGTTCAATGTTCCGGCACAGCGTTGTGACGTAGGACGTCAACAGCACTCGCTTGCCCTCCGCTGCCAAACGACGTGCTCGGTGCATTCCTACGACGGTTTTGCCGGTGCCTGCCGCCCCGGAAACCTTCGCCGGTCCGTTGTAGTCCTTGCTGACTAGCAATCGCTGTGACGGATGGAGAAAGCGGACCCAGTCTTCGATAGGACGATCAAGGATACTAGCCAACTCGGCAGCATCCTGTACGACCCAAAACCGTCGCAAGTTATCAGGGTTCTGTTCGACCGGCGTTGTTGGAGAAACTGGCTTTGGCGGTGTGACCAGTTCGCCAGTGGATAGCGTCAGCAGGCTTTCCGCCACTTCTTCGGGTAGTTTTTGGCAAACCGTCAGCAGTTGATCGTCGTTTTGAATCTGCCGGGTGATTGTGAGCCAGTCTTCCGGGACGCCCAGACTCAACAGGTACTCGTCGTCGTAGTCGGCGAATATTTTTGGAGCTTCGTAGTACGGCTGAGAGGCTTTGATCGCTTCTTGCACGCCCTCCGTGGTCTCGACAATTTGTAGCGTCCCGGTCACCGGGTGATTTTCAATTCGGCGATGCTCCGCCCAACGGTAAGCATCCTCGTGATGTCCCGCGTATAACAGCGTCAGCATGCCGTCGCTTTGATGCAGGATGGTGCGCAAGTCCTGTGTGATTCGCGCCGACTTCATGCTGGAATCTTTGGCCCCCTGTATCGTCTCGAAGTTCAATCCAGGACTGCCGGGGTCTTCCATGAACTTCGTCAGGAAGTCCAATACCCGGCCACGGTCAGGCGTGCTGAGCTTTTTAGTTGATGCGGAAAAGGTCTTGGAGATGCTGACTGCACTCATCGCGCATCCCCCAATGCCGCGAGGATTGCTTCAGCGGCCTCAGCATCAGCGGGATCGACCGCAACCGCCTTGTGGCCCTGTGATTGAATGGCTTCGAGTATTTTTGGGACGCCATCTTCGCCAGCATTGACGACCCAGAGATGTCCGTCATCTTTGGCGATGTCTATAACGTAGGAGCCAAGGACGCGGCCATTCGATGCCACGTCGCCACCAGGTTCAATCAGCAAACTGTCGTCACCGGCAAGCTGTTCAATAACAGAATGCCAGGGCGTCGGAAACAGATCGAGATCAAGTTCCTCCTCTTCTTCGACTGTCGGAACGGTGATCGAACTGACAACCTCGCGTGCGATGCCAAAGATATTGGGGTGGAGTGCAATAATCTCGTCCCACTCGGCTTCGTGATGGAATCTCAGCACCGTGATGCCAAAGTCATCCATTGCGGCGGTCTTTTCCTGATCGCGTTGTTGACGATCAGCGAAATCATGCGGCGGACCGTCGATGTAAATCGCCGTGTGTTGCTTCCCGTACACGAAGTCTGGTCGGGTGCCACATTCCTCATAAAACTTCTGAGCGGTTGTCGGAAGCCTGAGGTGTCGTGCAGCCAGATAGTCGAGCCAGGACTTTTCCAGTTGGCTGTCACATTGCGACTTGAGCGATGCAAGGTGGGCTGCAAAAGACTTGATTCCGGGAGAGGCTTTGACCTGGGCGTGTTTGAGATCAAGCAGCGTATCGCGAATACGCTGGCGATCGAGTAACTCGTGATCGCGCTGATTCGAGTAGCTCATCAAGCAGTCGTAACAGGCAGCTTCACAGTCTTCGGTTGCACCGATCGCTCGACGAAGATCATTGCCAGTAGCCGGGTCAAAGTGGCAAAGGCGAAGGGCTTCTTCGGCAATCAATGAAAGTGAATTCTCGTCTTCGAGGATGCGACGCAGGACGCCCGCACCGCCTTCCGCCGATTCAAAAAACAGAATCTGTCGACGATCGTCCACTGATGGCAGCGGTTCCGCAGCGAGTTCGTTGTCTTCAAGCTGGTAAATCGTCTGAATGGCTTTTTTCAGTGCGGCCTGCAACGCCGCCATCTCGCCCGCGTCCAGCCCGCCGGAGGGATCAAAGATCAGGCAGTTTCGGCGATCTTCCACAAACGGCACAACCCGCTGTGTGCGAGCCCCCAGTGGATCGCCGGGGTCTTCTTCGTCGGGCAACTGGTCGGAACGCTGCCAATAACCTTTCTCAATGTCGAGCACAAACCCATGCTGGTCTCGATTTGCTCGCCTGCGCCAGCCAAGGTTAATTCGCCAAATCGTCGCAGCGTCACCATATGTCAAGCTGCAATCGAATGAAGTTATGCCAGTGACCTCGGCCACTCGATACTGCGGTAACCCACCGACTTCCTTAAATCTCAGGCCGGTTCGCAGCTCATACCCCATTCGCAATCGTTCTTCTTCATCCGAACTGATTCTGTCACGTCGTTTGGTCGCGACATTCTGCAAGCGCAACAGTGATCCGATTCGGGAAAGTCGGGCACTGTCACAGTTCTCGCACCGGTCCGGTCCGGCTTCACCCCACTTCAGTTCGTGCATGTAGCCGCAGTCCGCACACTGCTTGGCCGCACCCGTGAGCGGAGCGTCGCCTTCAGCAATGGGCAGAATCACCTTGTTGACGATGTAGCGGGAACCTTCGTGGTAGATGATGCCTCGCGGTCCGAACTCCGAAATGGCAAGGAATCGCGGGCGTGAAAGGAATTCGTCCTGACCTTTCATGCGTCGCCGAGCAGGTATGTACGCTGAAAGCGGCAGACGAGGGAAGTTGTAGCCCGGAAGGAAGCCTTCGCTTGCGAAGTACCGGTAACTGTAGAAGTCCGACTGGATGACATTCCTGGCATCTGTCAGCAATTCGATCTGCGCTTCTGCCTCGCGTCGCAGTCGGCGTGCCTCGTCCCATTGTGCTCGTAAAGCGACATCGCCGATGACCGCGTTCTGTCGCTCAAACTGATCCTTCGCTGCAAGAAACAGGCTCCGCCATCGTTGGCAGGCGTCTTCAAACGCGTGCAACGTGTGATCCAGCGTTTGTTTCAACCACTCATCAGTGAACCACGAAGCGGATTCGAGTTCTGCCGAGATCGTTTGAAGAATGGATTCAGCTTTTGCTCGTGCCCCGGCGATGGAGGACGATTTCGACAACCCAGCCTTTTTACTGGGCAGCATTGTTAGCGTCGGATTGACGCCTTCGACATCCAATAGATCGGTGAGTGAGTTGCCCAGCCACTCACCGGTTTCGGCGAGCCAGATGGCGTGAATATGGGCTCGAACAAGGTCTTCGTTGGCTAGATCGAGTCGCGGTGGGCTGACCGCGCCAGCGACCATGCGCTCCGGCTGCCGGAAGAAATACTGGTCGTGTGAACTTCCAGTTGTACAATACGTCAGCACGAATGCTGGTTGCCCGCTGCGTCCGGCGCGACCGCTCCGTTGAGCGTAATTTGCCGGCGTGGGCGGTACGTTTCGCATGTTGACGACGTTCAGCTGCCGAATGTCAACACCCAGTTCCATCGTTGGCGAACAGTAAAGAACAGGCAGCTTTGCCGAACCGAAATCCTGTTCACGTCGTTCTCGCTCCTGATACGGGACCTGAGCGGTATGTTCGCGAGCTTCCAGACCTCGAAGCTCACCTGCCACTGTCCGATAGAAATTCACGAAGAAGTCGTTGGTGCGTCCGCCTTCCTGTGGTGGATTTGGAACACGAATCGGATCGTGGAATGCAATGGTTCCATCTGCCATCTGCCACTGCATGGCTGATGCCGACAGTTGATAGCCGGGTTGATCATCCTCATCGCCTGATGGCTCGACAACGCGCACAACGTAGCCGGCGTTAGCCAGTACGGTGAACAAGTTCTGGATAATTGTGTCCTTGTCGACAAGACGCAAGTTGCCGGCAGAACGATCAAACTCCGGGAGTGTTGTCGGGCGACCAAGATAGATTCCGAATCCACTGCGTCCCGACAGGTAGGTGTAGAACTGTCGGTCATGGGGACGTCGACCCCGGGGAAATACGGCGGACGCTATTTCAGCGCGTTCCTGCTCGTCGATGGCCCAGGGCTCGCGAAGTCGCTGAGAACTCTGCTGTTGCAGTCGTTCAAAGAACTCGGTTGTCAGATAATCAACGTCGATCGCCAGTTCCCGACGCAAGTAATCCAACAGCGCTCGGGAAATCCGTTCGCGAGTCGCCGGTAACGCGCCGGTCAGTGCGGCATGGGTTCCTTGCCAGTGTTCCTCCGACTGACAAAGCTCAATAAGCGATGGATACTCAATTTTCAGTAGGCCACACTGCTCAAGGTTTGGTGATGTAATACGCCAACCACGTTTTTGGTCGCGGTAGAGTCGATAGCCCAGGACATTGCGGAAGGCGCGCTCGGTGTCGGCTCGTTGAGCGAATTGAACGCCGGGTTCGCGTGCAAATAATTCCAACGGCAGGTCGAGAGCTTTGTAGACTCGCTGGGTAAGTTCATCATGGGCAATGCCGTCACTCCCGGCAGCCGCCACAGCTTTATACAAAGCAGAACGCAACAAGCTGACTTCTACAAAATCATTGAAATGACCGGCCTGAAGCGAGGCGTCCTGTCGGTTGTCAGTGAAGCTGAGCAGCTTTCGAGCGAAGTCCTGTAGTGTTGGTTCCTCTCGTAGGAAACGAACACTGGTCAGGCTGAGAATTGTCGTGGCGGTGCTGCGACCTCCGCTCGCGAGAGTGGCGAGTTGACCGTAATCGGATGATCCGCGTCGAACACGATACGACACGCCGCAGTGCTGACAGAACCGGAACGGGGTATTTGTGAAGGCGTACATCAGCCCGTCTGCTGACACCGTTCCATCAGGGGCGATCAATATCGGTTGTGGTACGTCGTCGCGCCGATTACTGCGAACGCGCATCCTTCCACGATGTTCTTCCAGCCAATCTTCGGGAAGCCGTGCCACAAATTCGTCTGGATCATTGGGCCACAGGTTTTCGGGATCACGATAAAGGAAACCTGCTTCTCCTTCCGCAGGGTCGTCGACGCGATCATTCAAGTCGCGCGTCCGAAAATGGACTCGACCGGTTGAACTTTCCGTATACTTCCAGACCGAGTAATACTCAGCGCCACACTCGCGGCAGAATGCCAATGGCAAGAGTATCTTTGACTTCTGACTGCCGGGCACAAACTGCTGTCCGCTGATCGACAAATGACGCGTGTCGTTCTCTTCCAGAGATGCAAAGACGGCGTCACCGCGACTGATGAATTGATGCAAGCGGAAAGCGAACGGCTGGCGATTGGTTTCGGGGTGGGGCTCGCTGTTGCAACCGGCAAGCAACCATCGCTCGATCGCATCTTCACAATCATCAGCCGACATTCCGACAAGAGCGGAAAGCTGTGTCGCTGCTCCATTGTCACCACGCATTCGTTTCGGTGTTGCTCGAATGAGCCGGTTGGTTCCTTCTTCTCGCGTCAAGCCAAAGCAGTCTTCGAGCCAGCACGCCATCGGTGATTCGATAAAGCTGGCATATGCGGATGGGAAACCATTCGTTTTGGCGATGTCGCTTTTTAGGCCCTGCAAAACGCTGGCGTCAGCAAAATTCAACTCTGGGGATTCACGCTTGAGGGTTTCGCCAATGATTGATTTCGGTTTAACGTCCGTGCCGAACAGGCGAGAGGCGACCGACGCAATTTCTTTTCGCTGTTCCTCGTAGCTACCTCCGCTCGCCATCGTGGCCGAAGTCCCAACACAGAGCATCTGTGTTGCATGACAGGCTTCACGCACGCGACGCACCAGCAATGCGACATCCGCTCCTTGCCGACCACGATAAGTGTGCAACTCGTCGAGCACCAGAAAACTCAAGTCGCGGGCTGAGTTGACCAGTGCCTGCTCGAACGGACGCGTCAGCAGGAGTTCCAGCATCACATAGTTGGTTAGCAGGATGTCCGGCGGGTTGCGAGTGATTTCCTCTCGTTTCTCTCGCGTCTCCTGCCCCGTGTAGCGTTCAAACCGCACTGGCTCCTTCCCTTCGCCGAATCCAATGCGAAGGAACTTTTCAAGTTCGCCATACTGACTGTTGCAGAGCGCGTTCATGGGGTAGACGACAATGGCCTGAATTCCTTTGCCTCGCCCTTTACGCAGAACGTGATCCACGATCGGGATAATGTACGACAGGCTCTTTCCCGAACCGGTCCCAGTGGTCAGCACATAGTTTCTGCCAGCCTGTGCCTCACCAATTGCGTCGACCTGATGCTTATGCAGACGCATCGGCGAGCCGTGGACGTTCTGCTCCGTCTTGATTCGAAAAATGTCCTTGCATTTCTGGTGGAGAACTTGGTTTTCAACCAAGGCATCAATCCAGCCCCCCACTTCGAAACTGGGGTTCATCTGAATCAGCGGCTGTGGCCACAACGCCTGATCGGTCAGACTTTCATCAACAAACTGCTGCAATCGACTTTCACGAATCCGTACAAAGCTACGGACGTACTCGGCGTAGTCGTGAATAACTTTGTCGCGTAATTTGAAGACGTCCATTGAGTTACCCGTTTCAGTTGCCTGCTTCTATTTGCTAAGACGCGCTGACATCAACCAATTTGTCGTGCAGCTACTCGAACGCATCGAAGATGTATTTCAGGAAGATCAGCCCGAGCACGACGTGTTTGTACTCCGCCCCATCTATATTATTCCACAGCTTATCGGCCGCCTGCCAGAGCTTGGTTTCAAACCCAAGATTGGCCCCGTTGCCGTTTTTCGCATTGGTCGCTTTTTTCTTCGCCATGTACGGTTTGTTATCTTTATCGGTGTAAATCAGTGGAGTGAAAGCCAGCGAGCATGAGAAACGGACGAGCGCGGAAGCAATAGGCGGGGGGCGACGCTATTCAGCGGAACGCCGCGCAAAACGGCCAGCATAGCGTGAAACGGGGCGTGCCGAAAGGAAAAAATTGCCGCGCAATTAGCGACCTGATACTTCGGAGCAGACGACAGTTGCGAAGATTCAAAGGACTCCCGACACATCGAGAGTGTACAAATCTTCTGCTTCACGCATCTGAACGACGCCCTCGAATTGCCTTCAACGCACTTCGCGCTGCTTTCCTGACTTGTCGATTACGATTTCCGTTGTCGACATTGGCAAGAAATGGTTCCGCTTTTTGCCGATTCGCCGATGTCCGAAAGTAACCTGATGGCTTTTACTACACGAAAGTCGCTGGCATCCTCCAACCTATCGATTAATGGCGATTCACCAATTGCCAGGCGATCCGTTCCAAGGCTGAAACTCTTGCGTGCTCCACCGGCCGCTGTTATCGCATCTGGGTGCATACTGCCGGTGCCGTCAACCTAGGCGTGCTCGTAGGAGACGAGGCCGCCATTTGCAATTTCAAAATTGGCTCGGTTCGCGTGTGCGCGGTCTCGTGCCAATCGCCGTTCATCTTTCGGCATATGATGCCTCTCAATTCATAAACGTCGAACTGACTTTGCGCATGAGTCCCGCTGGGCGCTCGTTATCGGTCCAGAAACGTCTCACAAGATGGAACCAGTCACCTTTAGCATACGTGTACCCCCAATCCCGAACAAACAAATTTCCCAAGAAAACGGTTACCGCATGCTAGAAAAAGCGTTCAGCTTCGTCTTGGTCCTCACGTTCGGCCATTGCAAGGCGATCCTGAAATTCTGATTTCGCCCATTTTCGGATCATCGGATTCGAATGGTCGAGAAACCTCTTGGCGTCTTCAGCCTCTTGGCGAAACCTCTCGGAAGCGCTGCCGAACCACGATTCGTGAGAATGAACTCCTGCTGCAAATGCCGCCAGAACCGATTCGTCTGGAAAATCGCTCAGAATGACATCTAGGATCTTCGGTACGATGGGAGTTCCTTGATCATCGATGTATGGCGCCGGAAGATGACGCGCGATTGCTTTTGCGCCGCGTAAGCCCTCTTGCTCGACCCACGCCAAGACAACATTAGCCGGAATGCTCGCTACAATGTCCCTTAGAACGCCAACCTGCAGACGCCACCCACGTTCCTCATTCAACAAAGCTCGGCCGAGGCTAATCATGACCACTTCCGCATGTTCACCTTCCGCAATTCCCCCAAGAACTGTTTTGGCCTGACGTCGTAACGAATGGTTATCAGACAACAGTGCCTCGCAACATGTATTCGCCGTTCGCGATGGATCAAACGGAGAAAGTGCGCGAGCCAGGTCTGCCCACTCATGTGATGGATGCGCTCCTACGACCGCTTCGATAGAGTTTTCCAAAAGTGTCCAAGCACTTCCACGAGTGGATTCGTTTTCAAGGCATTGATCCCAATTGCGAATCTTTTCGAATGACAATCGCGTCGCAATAAAGCGGATACCTGCTCTGGCCGTCTCGTCATCATCGGCGCGCGGTGATTCAACGAATAACTTCAACAAACGGTTAATTTCTTCGGGCGTCAATTCTCTCCCGCCGACACCCATCGCAAAATAATTCAAATAGGCGGGTTTCAATGCGCCCCTTCCCGCGAGCGCCTCGACACGGTGTATTGCGTCGAAATCGTCCCCGCCAAACGACAGAAGATCGGCAGCAGTTTCAGGACACGTTGCCTCGATTCCATGTACCAGACTTACGCAATCATCGTTCGGCTTGCGCTCTTCTGCCCGTATACCGCGTATGTATCCTCGCGCCAAAGGCGCAGCGCATGTCCTGGCGGCATTCTCAAGGATGATTCGAGCACAAAGGTCGTTCGCATCAATTTGCCCGATTCGAAAGCCGAGTATCTCTGCCGATCTCGCCTCGGATGAGCCCAGCCACTCAAGATGTCCCTCAAGCTTAGAAGGTTCTTTAATGATTTTGTCCGCCAAATCCGCCATTTCGTCGGTTGAATTCTTATCATCTTTGAAACGTTCGTCCCAGATTTCGCGCGCACATACGCTTCGCAACACGCCATCAAAGTCTCGCGGACGAAACGGTTCGATCCACTCTTCAACCGACGACCGATATTGTCTCGCTTCTGGATTGTCGTTGTCAAATCGATGCAGAAAACCGTCAACGCTCTCGACAAACACGCGACGTTCATCGTCGGAGAAGTCATTCGCGGTCAAGTTCTTCCGGGTCTCTTCCAAAAATCCGTTTGCGAGCCACGTCGTTGTGCTCCTCACTAGGACGGATAATACCGGGTCCCGCTTTGGTGGTTTAGCTTGGCGAAACGTTTCAATGCAAACTCGAATCGCGGCACGAAAACAGCTACGTTCTTCGTCGACGTTAGCTGGGAACCAGTCGCTTGGACGCATGCGACCGGACACAAATGAACGTCCGATTGCGCGAGCAGACTCCAGGGTGAAAATCTCCGCTAGCCCCTGACAGGCGAGCGCAAATTCGTTGGTATCATTGCCCGACAGTCGCCTAGCCAGCACACCCAATCTATAATTGAATGGTCTCTGAGTGCCTGAAAGAGTTATTCGGAACAGGCTTCGCCAGATCGCGGTTGCGTTGTTGCCAATCTCGGGTTCGGTCTCAAATGCAGCCAGCCGAAACAAGCAACTTTCGCAGTCGTCGAAATATTCGTCGAAAGATACTAGATTTTCAAACAGCCAAACAAGAGTTCGCCGCGGCCCCCATTCCGACCCGTATGTGTGCCCCTTGATACGATCAATGGCCTCTGGTGCGCCGTTGATTAGGAATTCGCGCAGGAACGGCAAGAACTCTCCTGGGGATGCTTCCGTTATCGCAGCCGCAAATTCCGCGACGCGCGAATTGGATAGGTCGTCAACCGTCAAATCAAGGAACCACTTTCGAAAAAAAGATGCGGATTCTCTGCGTACCTCCTCCGAACCGAGTACGGCGGTTCGCTCAATCAGATCATCTCGCAAGGTTTCCGGAAGCGATCCCCAAAAGCCTTCAATATCGTCGCGGACCCACTTTTTCCAACCCGCTGTGAAAAGTACGCGAGCCACGATTTCAGGCGTTACATAAAAATATCTCCCTGCTTCCGCCACGAACCCCGGCGCGTCTTTTAACGATCGCATGGTATCGCGAAACCATTGCGGCTTGCAGTCCCCTATGACACAAAGTGCTTGCAACTCACTTTGGAACTCATCTCGAAACCCAACTCGACTGAATAGTGCGAGCAATGATACGATTCCAAAAACGTCACCAGGAATTCGGTCGCAAATGTATTCTTCGACAGTTTCCTCTGCCAAAGTGATGTCCCCGGCAGAGATCCTTGCATCGTTTGCGCACATGTCTGCTGCCAACCTTACGAAGCCCCGCGATAACTCAGCATACCGGTGCCTCCGATCAATAGGCACGGACGGAAAATTCGTCGCAAGGATTTCTTCAGTATTCGTAAGATCTTCACCTGACAGCCAGATCGCCGGTGTTTGCGTTCTGTATCCTGGAACAATATTGCTCACGCATATCAAGCGAATTCGGGAAGTATGCCCGATTAACATCGCATCAAGTGCCGCTCTAGCCTCCGCTGAGCATTCGTCCGCCACGATAATTGCTGTGTTTTCAGAATCTAGCGTCAACTTTGCGGCTATGGTCTTGGCGACCGCTTCATTTGCCGTGTAGCCAATAATTCCTTCAGCGAACGGAAATTCCTTTAACGTCTCAAAAACGAGACGAGTCTTGCCCACACCTGCAACTCCACCTATCGGCAAACACGGTTTTCCGCCGACGCATGAGTTCGAGAACTGCACATGCTGACGTATCCGCTCTCGAAACTCGTTCCATCTTTTGTTTGGTACGTATTTCGCGGTCAAAGCAATGCAATTTGCCTGCCACGCTGACCAACACAAGATCTCATCGTCGCCAATAGATGTCAATGAAATGGCGACGGCAGGGAAATGGGATGCCCACTTGCAGAGATCGGCTCCATGAACGACTCGCGGCGGCGGAGCACTAGAGTTGATCGCCGCAACTTCGCGCTTCAGTGTTTCCTCCCAAGCAGTGGCTTTTCTTGGTGTAACGTCACCCAAAAGGCAAAACCGAAATGCGTACCCTTCGCCAATCAGCTTTTGGACGTGATCCTTTCGAACCTCGCTTTGAAGATCGTTGAGCTTCGTTTTATACGTCCGATTGTTGATGGCAGACGCGTCGACTGCTTTAAATTGCCAACAGGTCTTCGTGGCGAACCATCCAAAGACGTCGTTCGGAATTGATTCGTCGACCTCCGTATCAACACCTCCATCGGGAACGTTAACCCGCTGCTGCGATTTAATCGCAGAATACGGTACACCAAATTTCGCTGCCGTAGCGTAAATCAGCATATCTACAAAATGAACGAAGCGCTCACCGCCGGCCCCTCGTAGCAGATTGAGATCGTTTTGAGTAATTTGCCACATGAATACATTCGATTCAGACGTTTAGATGGAAGCGCGAATCGGGACATCGAAAGGTGCAACGAAACAACAGCATCGCCATTCTGGTCAAGCTACGATAAAGAATTATTGGCGCCAAGAAGAATGGTTGTTTTTATCGACTTCCGTCCCAATACGTCGCGGTCGCCCCGCGATAATCGCACCGGCCATTTTGCCCCTGTCGTGCGATTACCACCTGAACCAGCCGCGTCCGCACCGTGTTGTGATGCAAAGGTGTCCAATGCCTGGCGGCGACCAATCTAGGGTGGGTCAATTGTAAGAATCGCCAATCGACTTTTTCATTCCCCGCCGCGTCTTCCCATTTTTACCTCGATCCACGCATCAAATTCTTGTGGACGCGAGCACTCCGAGTCACCATGATGGAGATCGTTCATCCGCAGGACGTAAATTGTCGGTCGTTGAGGAAAAATGATGCCGTCACACGAGAACATCACTGATGCACTACCGAACTCTCCGGAAGAGAAATCGCTTCTTGAAGCCGCCATCCAAAAACTTCTTTTGTCGGCCCCCGAAGTGTGGACCGTGCTCGACTACGATCAATTGACCGCCGTCGAGCAGCGTACTCTGTTCCTCTTGACCTCGGCAGGAATGGTCGAGCGTCGCGTTGGTTTTTGGTGCCAACATGTGAATAACGCAGACGGCGTCGAAGCGAAATGCACCATGACCGGTGAAGGCGGATTCGCGGAGGCGCTCCAGCCATTATTAGCGCGTCTCCAGGAAGTATGGCGAGATGCGTGGGACGAGTGGATCGCGGGAGGCCAATCTATGAGTTTTCCCCTCAATGTTGAGAAACTCACGCCCGAGTATTGGCGGTTGACAGATCAGGGCGTCTTGGCGGTTCAAGACCTGAGGAGTAACAAACCTGATGTTGTCGTCGATTTCGTGCTTAAGCAAGAATTCTTCCGTGACCGACCAGCAGTCGGTGGGTACGGCAAACTCCTGGCATTGACGGGCGCTAGCGGACGCGACTTGCCGACCGAGACCGTGGATATTGGGAATTGGGATCAAGGCGCTGAAAAATTTGCTGAGGTAATGACCAAAGCGATTTCTGATTCGCTGGCAGACGCTCCCGGAACGCATCAACCCCATACAAATCAGGCGACAGCGAGCAGTACCGGTGCTGTCCCGCTGGATACGGGTGATGAGGAATTAGAATCTGGGGTTAAGACCTTTGAACGCGGTGACTTGATCATTCTTCCAGACCACATTGAATTGTGCGGAGTCAGATTTTGTGCTGGTTCGCGATCTGAGTCGAAACGAAAACTGCTGAACGTCCTAGCGAATAAGGACAAATCCGGGAGAACTCGAGCGTACAGCGGAAAGCGACTCGCAGAGGCCTTGCAGTTGAAGGACGCCACCAAAATAGCAGGCCTTGTGCGTGATCTTCGAGCGCAAATCAAATCTACACTTCAAAAACATGGGCAAATCGACTGCGACCCGAAAGATATTATCCAAAGTGGTGGATGGGGATATCGCCTGTCTGAAAAACTAAGTGTCCAGGAAGTGGATAAGGGAGGCAAGGCACCGTTACAGGATCACGAAACAGGACAATCCCGTCATGGTGATCCTGTTCGTGATACTGTAAATGGTCCTGTTAGTGATTCTGTATTACCGTCCGGTGATACTGTAGCGACACGTCAAATCCGGATACTCCAGGTACTAAAAAGCGGCCAGGAATTGCGGGCGCCGGCCATCGCTGATGAACTGGGCTCCCCGCTGTCAACGGTCAAACGCGACTTGAAATCGTTGAAAGGCGAGGGCAAGATCGAATTTGTCGGACCGCCCAAAACCGGTCATTATCGCCTGTGTTCACGGGTGGATTCCGGTAACTGATCAAGCCGAAATCTTAAGAATTCTTATAAAGTCAACGACTTCAGCATGCGGCGCCAGTACAGCCTCGACGCAGGCGGCGATCAACGGTTCAAACGAACGCCAGTCACCCCGACTTGAATTCAAAACAGCTCGCCGCATTCATTTGCGGCGAGCTGTTTTCGCTGAACTGCAATGGTTGACGCGATTTCTTATCAGCGACCGTGGCGGTTCAAACAGATGCCCATGTGTGCCCGCGTTCACCTTTTGTAACTTCTTGATCTGAAGACACTTAGCGAGTTCAAACCCCGTCGCCCCGTTCAAGTGGCTCGATCGATGACAACAAACCGGGATCATGCCTTGGTTTCTGGCGTTGATGTCCGACGGCGTATTTGACTCAGCGGCTCCTGTAGCAAACGAAGCAAGCCAGAGGAGCAGTTGCGAAACCGCCTCTCTGTCGGCCTGAACGCGGGTCAAGCCGAAGTCCGGTACTCGCCCCCTTCACCTGAACGTTTAATCTTGGGCGTCTTTAAACAACCGTTGGTACAAGCCCTTTTTTGATCGACCCGTTGGAATTTGGCAAACTACGGCGGATTCAGTTTACTGCATATCGGCTGAGAAACATTTCAACGGTGTGCGAAACGATTTGATTCCGTTTGCGGCGTGAGGGCGGGGGCTCGCCGTGGACGATGGTTGGCCAGAAAGCAAACGTACGCAGCAAGCCGACGAATTGCATCGCCGCGAACTCCGCGTCTGCTTCGAGAAGACAGCCGGACACCTGTGCCTTTTTCATCCACGTTGTCACCCGCCGGATGAAAAATCGCGGGTCGACCTGCTGCCCTGCATCCGGCTCGCCCAGCACGCGTGACAAGCCGGCTCGGGAAAATGCCTGGACTTCCTCGGACGTGAAAAAGTCAATTTCGGATTGCGCAAGCTCCGTCAACTGCTCGTCAAGATCACGCGAATCGTCGAACTCGCACTTCGGAAGTTGTTCGACGCGAACCTTCAACTCCTCAAGAATCGCGTCGAAAAGAGCTTCCTTGCTATCGAAATGGTTGTACAGCGTTCGCTTGCTGACCGAAGCGGCGTCAGCGATGGCGTTCATGCTGGCGCCGAAATAGCCGTACTGCTGAAACGCCTCCACTGCCGCCTGCACGATCGACGCTCGTTTTCGATCCGTCAGTCGCTCCCGCGGTTTGGCTCCAGAAATTACACCTTGCGGTTTACTTTTATTTTGCATACTGTAAAGTATACCGATCGGTTTACTTATTGCAAATAGTGATGTGGCCTCTTTCGCTTGGCAAGTTATGCGTTTTCAAAAGTACGACTTCATCGTCTTGACACTTTTCTGCTTATGCGGTCTCGTCATCAGCGGGTGCAGGCAGAAGCAGGAGGATTTCGTCTCGCCGGAAAAACCTCCCAAGCCAGTCGCGATCACTGTGTTGCGGCAAACCTCCCCGACAAATACCCAATTCATCACAGGTTCGGTTGTACCATGGAAATCCGAGCAGATTGGATTTGAGGTCGCCGGACGCGTCGCCGAAGTCATTGAACCAAAAGAATTTGTGACGCCACAAATCAGTGGTCAGACCAATAAACAGGCATCAGGTGCGACTCCACTGGCCCGTCTCGATGATGAAGAATTGAAGATTGCCGTCGAGTCGGCTCAGGCCAGTGTCGAAGTCGCAAAACTGAATCGCGATGCCAATCTGGTGACGATTGAGCAGCAGTTGCCCGCTCAGATCGAATCTGCAAGGGCCGAGGCCGATCTCGCGGACGTCGAGCTATCCCGCGCGTTGAAGCTTTCAAAACAGAATACTATTTCACTCTCGGAACTCGACGCCGCTCGAACAAATGCATCAACGACGAAATCTCGCCTTGCCAGTTCCAATGCCGAATTGGCACAAGCGAAGGCACGCCAGCTTACCCTCGAAGCTCAGATTCTGCAGGCCCGGCAGCAACTCTCTGAATCCCAACGCAGCCTCCGAAACGCCGTGCTGTTCAGCCCGTTCCCCGGTCAGGTTTCCCAGATTCATGCCGTCCCCGGGACGTATGTCAAAGAAGGCGATCCGGTGGTAACCGTGCAGATGATGGATCCGATGACCATCGAATTTGAAGTGACTGCGCGCGACTCTCGCCGCTACCGTCGTGGTGACATGTTGCCGGTTCAAGTCACCGATGGCAGCGGAACTTCTCGCCAGCTTAGCGGCATGGTCTACCGGGTCGACACAGTGGCTGACCCGGCGGCGCGAACGTTCACGGTCACGATGCACGTGCGAAACGAGATAGACGAATCCGCGTACATGTCGCCAGACACTGACGAGCCGATCGCATGGACGAATCAGATCACCCCATTAAATATTGGCCCGATGATTACGGGCGACCGGCGACAACTTGTCGTACGTGAAGCGGTTCATACGATCGGCGGCGAGACGTTTGTCTGGAAAGTTACCAATCGCCGCTGGGGAACGCCATCGCCGTCGGGCGATCGGTTGCTTTCAGTGACCAAAGTCCCTGTGCGAATCACCAGCGACGTGATCCCCTATCTCGGACGGTGGAAATTTGTCGCAATCGAGTTCACCGATCCGAACGTAAAGATGGATGTCGATCACGATTTGATTACCGGCAAACTTTACTTCAAGCCAACCCAGCCTGAGTACTCTGTCGTGGACGAGGTAACGAGTCCCAAGAATGGAACCAGCTCAAAGAAGTCATTACCTCGCCCACGACAAACGGCACTATTGGAAACCTGGGCCGGCTCTCAGGTCATGCTTGATGAGCAACGCTGGCTGTTGCGATCGGGCGACGTCGCGCGGATTTCACTGACTCCCGACGAACCGACCGCTGGGTATTTCGTCCCGATGAAGGCCGTCCGCGAAGAACAAGGGAAGACCTTCGTCCACGTCATTGATGAAACTGCGGGCCAGGCGATCGCGCGACGCGTCTTTGTCGAAATCGCCGAAGGAGAATCGGTCCTCGGCGAAACGGTCTTGCTGCGGATCACGTCGACTTCCTTGCAGGAGTTGCGTGAGGGGATGCAGGTCATTGTCGAAGGCACGCACTACTTGAACGACGGAGACCGCGTTGTGGTTTCGCAACTTGTGGGAGGCCAGCCATGAGAGGTCTCCCCGAGTTCGCAGTACATCGACCGACGATCACAATCACTCTGGTGTTGTTGCTAGTCGTCTGGGGCAGCGTCAGTTTCTTCACCATGCCGCGTCGCGAAGACCCTGAGTTCACGCTCAAGATCGCCCTCGTGACCACTCGGTGGCAAGGTGCGTCTGCGGAGCAAATCGAAAAACTAGTCACTGATCCGTTGGAAGATGCAATCGACGGGTTGGAGGAAGTTCGGTTGATTCGCTCGACGTCCAGCAGCGAACAGTCGGTCATCTTCGTCGAACTCGAAGACAACGTACCGGGCGCTAGAGTGGACGACGCCTGGGATCGCGTGCGTGCCCGGATTCGCAATGTGCCGATGCCCGACGAAAGCATTTCGCCGTTTCTGTTCGATGAATTTGCTGACACCAGCGTCCTGCTGTATGCCGTCCACCAACAGCCGCTTGAGGGGGACTCGGTCGTTGACCCGATGTACGCTTACTCACCGCGACAACTCGATCTATATTCAGAGCGAATTCGTGATTCGCTTAGGCTGCTGCCGGGCGTTTCGCAAGTCGGTCGCTTCGGAGTCCAGGAAGAAGCAATTTACATCGAGACCGATGAAGGAAACTGGTCGACGCTGGAACTGACGACGGCGCAAATCGAAACACTTGCAAAGTCGCGAAACATCGTCGCTTCAGGCGGACGGATCGATGGCGAAGATGGACGCTTTTTTGTGAAGCCCAGTGGTGATGTCGGCGCGGTGGAGGCGTTTGATTCATTGGTCGTTGGGGTCGTGGCGACTGGAAATGAGTCGAGCGATGCCGGTGTCAATCAGGTTCAGCTCAAGAACACGGGGCTAAACGTTCGCCGTGGTTACATCGACCCGCCGCAGCGCATTTGCCGCTACGGAACTCCGGAGTTTGAGACGCCCGCAATCATTCTTGCGGTATCCATGAAATCAGGCGCAAACATCATCGACATTTGCGACCTGTCCAAAGAAAGCGTCGCCCAGTTGCAAAACACTGCAGTGTTACCGCCCGATCTGGCGGTATCCATTATTTCCGACCAGTCAGACAGCGTGAAGCAGCGTATTCGCGAAGTTGGCGTGAACATCGTCCAAGCCATTCTGGTCGTTGTTGTTCTGGTGTATTTGGTCGTCGGCTTCCGCACCGCTGCCGTTATGGCCGCCAACATTCCGTTCGTTGTTATTTCGTCGCTGGCTATCATCACGCTGTTTGATGTGCAACTTGAACAGATGTCGTTGGCGTCGATGATTATCTCGCTCGGATTGTTGGTCGACAATGCGGTTCAGGTCTGCGACCAGAGTCGCACGAACCAGATCGCCGGCATGAGCCCGCGCGATGCATCGGTTGCAGGTGCAAAAATGCTGGGCCCATCGATGTTAAGCGGAACCGCGACGACGGTTGCCGCTTTCATCCCGATGCTGATTGCGATGGACGGTGCCAATCGAGAATTCATTTACAGCTTGCCAATCACCCTGTCCGTGATGCTGGCGGTCAGTTGGGTTTTGGCGATGACTTTCTGTGTCATTCTTGCCGCTTGGTTCATTCGACCTCCCAAAGATCCGACTCGTCCAACCGCACCGTTGCCTTGGTTGATGAGCAAACTTGGAACCGTGTGGGGCAGGCTTCGCCAAAAGCGAAACAAGCAAACGAATGGAGAAGCGTTGTCCCCAACTGTTCCCGAGCATGAGCACTCCGATGGGACAGCGGAGCTACAAGGTGGCTTCTATCGACTTTACGCCAACGCAGTCGGATGGGCACTGCGTCATCGGTTTGTCACGATTTTAGCGTCCATCGGCATGTTGCTGCTGACGACCCAACTTCCGGTTTCGAGCGAATTCTTTCCACTGACGCAGCGAGACCAATTTGCCGTTGAAATCTATTTGCCCGAGTCAGCTTCGATTGAGCAAACCAACAGGGTTGCGCGCCAAGTTGAAGAAATGATCCGCGCACTGAGCCCGCATGTCGATGCGGAAGGAACCCCACACCAGCGATTGCTCAACATGCGAACCATCGTCGGCGGAGGCGGGTCGCGCTGGTACCTTGCATGGGAACCGGAGACCTTGAAGCCAAACTACGCCGAAATCCTGATCCACACGACCAAGGGAGAGTTTACCCACGACTTTGCCGAACAACTGCGCGTCGTTGCGCGGCAAGGAGACGAATCGTTGGGGTTGTCGCCGATCGCCGGTGCTCGAGTTGTCCCTGTTGAACTGGCGCTTGGCCCCCCCGCTGATCCGGTCGTTCTGCGGGTCATGGGTAACGGGCTCGCGAATGCGGACGAACTCAGGCGTATTGCGAATCGCGTCAAGTCGATTGTGGACGCCGAGCCTGACACCTGGGACGTCAACGATTCGTGGGGCGTCTCCAGCCAGCAGTTGTTCGTCGATGTGGATTCGGATCGGGCTAGCCTGTCGGGGATTCGCAATGCGGAAGTTGCCTCGACGCTTGATGCTTACTATTCCGGAAAACTGCTGACGATGTATCGAGAGAATGACCGGCAGATCCCGGTCTACTTCCGGTTGAATCCCGAAAGCCGTCGGTCGCTTGGTGCAGTCAAGAACTCTCACATCGAAAGCCGCGTTGGCAAGGTTTCGCTGGCATCCATTGCGCGGGTGCAACCGCAATGGCGTTTAGAGGCCATTGATCGACGCAATGGGAATCGCACGATCGAAGTCAGATCACGCATCAACTACGGCGCGTCAGGCAATGACATCACGAATCGCGTCTTCAACTCCGAGCCCATGCGACAGCTGAAAGCCGAATTGCCTCCCGGATTTCGCATTGAGATCGGCGGCGCTCTAGAGGAGTCGATGAAAGCTCAGTGGAAAATGTTTCGTTCATTTGGCATGTCATTCATCGCGATCATTTTGTTGTTGGTTTTTCAGTTCAACAGTCTCGCCCGCACTTCAATCATCATGGTGACGCTGCCGCTTGCTCTCGTGGGGGCACTGTTCGGACTGTGGGTGACAGGCAATGCGTTCGGATTCATGCCGCAACTGGGTGTGCTGGCGCTATTCGGAATCGTTTTGAATTCGGCCATTTTGTTTGTCGAATTCGCTGACATTGTCATGAAGGAAAGAACAACCGGGACCGATCAACCTTTGACGCGCAAAGAGTACCACGCTGCAATCGTCGACGCCGCACGACAGCGGCTGATGCCAATCTTTCTGACGACTGCGACGACCGTGGGCGGACTCATTCCTCTTGCACTTGCCGGCGGGCCGTTGTGGCAAGGTCTGGCTTGGTTGCTCATCTTTGGCTTGACGTTCGCCACGGTACTGACGCTGTTCGTGATCCCCGTCCTCTATTCCTTCCTGTCACCCACGTCTCGTCTTCGCGCTGCGGAATGAAGGCAAGTCCGTATCGGTGCCTTCCAGTCGCCAGAATTTGTCGGGCCTGGAAGCCACCCTGCTTAGTAATTTGTCTGAAGTCCTAAACTCGCGAAATAAGGAGCTTGAAAAATGAACACCAAGAGAAACTTTGGCCCAACAGGATGGACGCCGGAGCGACTTGGTTCCCTCGAGGGCAAAACGTATGTTATCACCGGTGCCAATTCGGGCGCCGGATTCGAAGCCAGCAGAGTGTTCCTGTCCAAGGGCGCCGGCGTGGTGATGTTGAACCGCAGCGCCGACAAATCAGCCGCCGCAATCGCAACCCTAAAACAAGAATTCGGAACCGATGCTAACGTGACGTTCGTGCGTATGGATCTGGCAGTGCTGGACTCGGTTCGACAAGATGCGGCGGAGGTTCTGGAAATCGTTCCCTGCATCGACGCTCTTATCTGCAACGCAGCCATCGCGCAGGTGGCCAAACAGGAAATCACCGTCGACGGCTTTGAAAGCCAGCTTGGTGTGAACCACTTCGGTCATTTCCTGCTTTGTGGACTTCTGTTTGAGCGGATCGAAGAGTCGGTGGGGCGGATCGTGGTTGTCGGTAGCAATGCATACAAGATGGGGCTGAAGAGAATTCAGTTTGAAGACCTCAACTTCGACAGGAATTACACTGCCTGGAGTGCGTATGCTCAGAGCAAACTGGCCCAAATGATGTTCGCCTACGAATTGCAGCGTCGCGTCGATGCTGCCGGAAAGAACGTTACTGTTCAGGTCTGCCATCCCGGCGCGTCAAGAACCAATTTGCTAAAGGACACGGCGAGCACGTTCAACAAAATCGTCTGGTCCATACTCTCTCGCATTATCGCACAATCGGCCGAGAAAGGGTCCTGGCCTGAAGTGATGTGCGCAACAGAAGGGAACGTGGAGCCTGAAAAGCTCTATGGACCGACCAAAAGAGCAGAGATGGTCGGCCCCATCGATGAGTGCCCGTTGCATGAGTGCGTGCTGGATCGCGAGGCCGCAGCCAAACTCTGGAACGTGTCCGAGCAGAAGACTTCACACAGCTGGTCGCCCTAGTTGCACTTTGTGCTCTTGCCATCGTCCAACTTGTTGGCAATTCAGTTTTCGATATCATTTTGAATACGAACTGAACATGAAGGCAGAATTCCCTGTAAGCCCTTTTGCCATAAAAGGATTCGCGTTTTCAACCGGAGCTTGCAAACTCGCTAAATCGTACGCGGCTTGATAGCATGATGGCCACGATTCATTGCTCCTCGCCGGTAAATTTTGATTCCGGTGAACTTTGATTTCGGTGGCCGCAAAAGCAGCTGGTCCCCCAGGTTAGGTGGTCCGACAATTTTCCGACAAAGCATCTTGGAGTAAGTCCATGACCGTACCCCGCAAACTGCGCGTCGGGCTAGTGTTGGGCGGTGGTTCGGCCCGTGGCTGGGCGCACATCGGCGTGATCCGCGCTTTGGAAGAAGCGGGCATTCGGCCCGATATGGTGTGCGGCACATCCATTGGCGCGCTCGTTGGCGGCGCCTATGTCGCTGGAGAGTTAGACCGCCTGGAAGAGTGGGTGCGGACGCTGACCATGAAGGATGTGATCGCCTTCATGGATTTTACGCTGAGCGGCGGACTGGTTCGCGGCAACCGGCTGATGGACCATTTTCGACAAAACGTCACCGATCGGCAGATCGAAGAATTAGCCACCCCCTTTGCCGCTGTTGCTACGGCGTTGGAAACAGGAGCGGAGATTTGGTTACAAAATGGATCGATGTTTGAGGCGGTTCGGGCCTCGGTCGCAGTGCCGGGATTCTTTGCCCCAGTATTACGCGACGGCATGATCCTGGTCGATGGCGGGCTGGTGAATCCCGTACCCGTCTCCTTGGCCCGCGCGATGGGCGCCGACATTCTGATTGCCGTCGATCTCGGTTCAGACATCCTCGGTCGTCGTCTACGCACTGATGAGTCGTCCAAGGCGTCGGACAACACCATCCGCGATTGGATGCATACGTTGCAGGACAACTTGGGCTTACACGTGCAGCCTCAGCCGAGTTATGAGCCCACGATGCCGTCGATTGTTGATGTCTTGACCACTAGCATCGACATTATGCAGGTGCGCATTGCACGCAGCCGCATGGCAGGGGAGCCGCCCGACCTCATCGTGGCCCCGCATCTGGCTCATTTTCGTCTGCTCGACTTTCAGCTGGCCAACGAAGCCATTGAGGAGGGCCGTCGCGCGGTGGAGCGTGTCGCGCAAAATCTAGCTGAGCTCACCGCGACATCTTGAGAAACACCGCAATGATCGGATTCGTTGGCTGCGGGCGGCTGTGTTGGGTGCCAACGATGGCATTGTCTCCACGGCAAGTCGCCCAGCAATTGATGTCGTACGATGCATGGGGTGCTCACGCGCGCGATGAACTGAGCATCTCCGAAACAATGAGCGCCGGGCCGGTCCAGTTTTCCTGGCAACCAACGATCAAGAACACCATCACCGCTGATAAATTGGTAGTAGCTGATACGGCGGCGTGAGGGCCAGTACAGTCAGGGCCGTCGTGTAGACGTTGCCGAATTGACCGTCGTGCACCGCTTCGCGGTCCCAGGAACCGTCGCGCTGTTGATTGGTGAGTAGCACTTTTTGTAGGTCGGGGTAAAACTGCTCCCAGTATTTTCCGCCGAGCTGAAACATCGCTTGGCTGCAATAGTAGGCGCTGTAGTGGTAACGGTCGTCGCTTTGTCGGCGGCGATTGTAGTGCGTGAAGGGGTGCTTCAAGATCCAGCGCCCGCCGGCCTGCGCCATTTCGGTATGGTGTTCGCCCCCCATGGAGAGAGCCACAATGCCGCCGCCGACGGTGCCGCCGCTGGCGTAATGTTCTTCGTCCAGCGCTAGCCCATAGACAAACTCTCCCCGCTGCGGGATATAACAGCGGCGGACGTAACCCATCGCATCGTCGATGAATTTCGCCGGCACATCGAACTCGGCATTTTTAGCGGAGCGGTAAAACATTAACTGCCAACTGGTGGCGGTCAGGTCAGAATCGTTGGGGCCGTAGGCTCGCACATACCGCCAGCCCCCGTGATCGTCGGGATTGCGTTTGCGGCGGGTTTGTCGCATGCGGGAAAACTCAAGCGCGCGGGGAATCGCTTGCCGGATGCGGTTGCTGAGATCGCCGGTGGTCATGCCATAGACCTCGCCCAACATCAGCCCGGCGATGGCATGATTGTAATTCGGCCGCCCCCCGCTTCCGCCGCCACGAGGATCGACCGAGAGTACGCCGGAAGCATGTTGCGTGGAAAGGACAAATTCGATCGCCCGCTCCAACTGATCCCCATAAGGCCCCATGCCGGGAACATGCCCCCGCGAGAGAAATGCCATGATGCACAAACTGGAAATGCCGGGCTGACCTGACTGCGGCGCCGTGAACGATCCGTCCCGTTGTTGATTGCGGGCAATAAATTCCAGACCGCGATCGACAGCGGTATCGATTTGTTGCCACTGCCCAGCGGAGAGCACCTTGAGGTTGGGCGTGTTGTTCGAATCGGTCTTGGCCTGTTCCTGCGCAATTACCGCTGCTGCCGGAAAAATGCCGACAAAGGCCGCGCAGGCGAAAAGCAGAATTCGAGAAGGTTGCGACATCGAGTGCATAGTCGACCACCATAATAGAGGACGTTCGAGGAGTTGGCGGACAGGGACCGGCCCACTAACCATCATTCGTATTTTGCAGCTGATTCTTAATGTAACACACGCCCCGCAGCAAACCACCCGAAATCCAAAGGCGGCGGATTGGGAAGGCCATCTCTTGAGCACTGAACGGTGCTAAGGCGAAAGCATGACAGTCAAAAAAACGGGACCTTGCGTGTGAATGTCGCGCGGCCTTCCGTCCTGTCCACCTACCGAGATGATCACGGTTCCGTAGCCGTCTGCCGAAACTTTGGCCCAGACTCCGGAGGTGAGCACAGATCCGACCTCGGAATATGCAGAGCTGGTTCCATGCGCGACGAATTGGTGCGTAAGCACGACCTGTCCTTCGTCGTCGGTCTGTCCCTGTTGAGGATTCGCATTCTTTGAGTTCGGACCGAAATCGATTTTGCTGAAGATATCCGGGGGTGTCTCCAAGGGGTGCGATGGACCATCGAAAATTGTCACCTTGGCCGCCGGAATGGGGCGCCGCGTCCCTGCGTCAAGCACAAGGATATGCACATCGAGTTCGTGGGAACCAACCCAATGGACTCGGGTCGTAAGACCAGCTGCGGAAAGAATGGCGAAGAAAATAGCAAGTACGACCAACGCCGCCAAAAAAATCAACCCACACCGTCTGCGGGCGAGGCGGGCGACGTAAGCATCTAATTCTGCGTCGGTTGACTTGTGCATACTCATCTCCGGGAATTCACTCATCAATCCTATCCGCTACCGGTCGCCGAGGCAAAACGAGAATTGTGCTTGCGAAATGAGATTCGTTCGACCCACAATGGTGGTATTACACGAATGATGCGCGGCAGGCGGGAGCCTGCCCTACGAATTAACGTAAAGACAGGGGACCGAATTTCATGGCCGAACAATACCGCGTGGCGATCATTGGCAGTACCGGGCGGGGCAATTATGGGCATGGGCTGGATACGGTGTGGCATGAGATCCCCCAAACCGAAGTGGTTGCCGTTGCGGATGACAACGCCGAAGGTCTGGCCGCTGCTATAAAAAAGACGGGGGCGGCCAAGGGATATGCCGACTACGCGCAGATGCTCAAACAGGAGCAGCCGGATATCGTGGCGATCGGGCCGCGGTGGATTGACCGGCATCACGAAATGGTACTTGCCTGCACCGAGGTCGGCGCCCATATGTATATGGAAAAACCGTTTTGTCGCACGATGGCTGAAGCGGACGAAATGGTCAAAGCCGTTGAAGCAACCCACGTGAAACTAGCGATCGCTCACCAAAGCCGTTACTCGCCGGTGCTGACCGCCATTCAAAAAATGATCGCCGAAGACAAACTCGGCACGCTGCTGGAAATTCGTGCGCGGGGCAAAGAAGACCGTCGCGGCGGAGCGGAGGACCTGTGGGTGTTAGGGACGCACGTGTTGGACCTGATGCGCGCACTGGCCGGCGATGCCCGTTCTTGCAATGCACGGATGACCAACAAGGGACAACCGGTGACCAAAGCGGATGTCACTCCCGGCGGCGAAGGACTCGGCCCGTTGGCCGGTGACGGCCTGTCGGCAACGTATGTGTTCGATAACAATGTGAACGGCTATTTCTCGTCGTATCGCAACCAAGCGGGCAATCCGCGGCGGTTTGGGCTGCAGATCTTTGGCTCCAAAGGGATCGCTGAGTTATTCACCGGATATCTGGTACCAGGCTATTATCTGCCCGATTCGTCTTGGTCGCCGGGACGTAGCGGCGCGCAGTGGGTGCCGATCACTTCCAATGGACCGGGCAAGCCGGAAAGTCTCGACGGGGGCAACTTGCATTCAGGCAACGTCGCAGCGGTTGAGGATTTGATCGCAGCGATCGAAGAAGACCGACTGCCGCTGGGCAACATCTACAATGCCGCCGGCGCGACGGAGATGATACATGCGGTCTTTGAATCGCACCGCCAAAAAGGCCCCGTTGAGTTCCCACTCAAGAACCGCGACCACGCACTGACGATGCTCGACTGATCCCCGCCTAGTACGTCGTGCTAGTAGGCGCGTTGAGCGTGTGCCCGGTCGATTCGTGCCAGACCTGTCGCGTTTCCACGACATTAGCGGTCGTCCCCTTCCAATCAGGCAGGAGCGCCTTGGTCCGTGCAGCGGTACACGCCGGGCAGCAGAGTAACAGCATCGTGAGCAGTAGGTATCGCATGCACGTCTTATCGACATCGCGCAACGGGACACTTGAATGACCGGTTGTGAGATGGTTGCAAGGTGCAAGTCCTGTTACCTAGCGCGAACCACCGCCCCGGGAGGGCGAAGCTCCTGCTGAGCCACATCGGTACGCTGGGCGTAACGGCGAAATCAATCGTAGATAACGGGGCTTGGTCGCGCGCGGCTCGGCGGGAGCCTCCCCCTCCCGGGACGCTAGCATGAGCATCCCGGGGCGCGATTTCGTTATTGGCGACTAGGCGATGGACTTGCCGGTGGAGCGGAGTTCTTCGCAGGCTTGGCCGAGACGTTCGGCGACGCCAGCTTCCCCTTTTTTCAGGTAGCTCCGCGGATCGTAAGCCTTTTTGACTCCGATTTCCCCGTCGATTTTCAACACGCCATCGTAGTTCTTCATGATGTGATCGACGATCGGACGCGTGAAGGCATATTGCGTGTCGGTGTCGATGTTCATCTTCACCACACCGTAGGCCAACGTTTCGCGGATCTCTTCCAGCGGTGTGCCGGAGCCGCCGTGGAACACGAGATCGAATTCGGCTTCTTGGCCATGCTTGGCAATCACGGCGTCCTGGCCTAGCTTCAAAATATCCGGACGCAATTTGACGGCACCCGGTTTGTAGCTGCCGTGCACGTTGCCGAATGTGGCGGCGAACAGAAAACGTCCGTGGCCGTTGAGGGTTTCGTAGACTTCCAGCATGTCTTCGGTTGTGGTGTACAACTTTTCGGCTGGTTGATCGGAGTGATCCACGCCATCTTCTTCACCACCGACGACACCCGCTTCGACTTCGAGGATGATCTCGTTGGCCGCACATAGTTTGAGCAACTCGACTGAGAGTTCCAGATTCTCTTTGAGTGGCAACTCCGAAGCATCCAGCATGTGCGATTGGAACAGGTTGGGCTGACCAGCTTCGCGGCGGCGGGCTGTTTCGGCGATGAGCGGACGCAAGAAACCGTCGACTTTGCCCGGTTGGCAGTGATCAGTATGCAGGCCAACGAAGATGTCATACTCCGCTGCCAAACGATGCGCGGCTTCGGCGAGCACGATGGCGCCTTTGGCAGCGTCGTTGACGCTTAAGCCCGAGGCAAATTGTCCGCCACCGGTGGAGACCTGGATAATGCCGTCCGACTTGTTATCGGCAAACGCCTTCAACGCGGCGTTGATTGTCGTGAGCGAGGTCACGTTGATCGCGGGATACGCATAATCGCCCGCTTGGGCGGCGTCGAGCATACGGCCGTACTGTTCCGGTGTCGCAATGGGCATTGTCTGAAGCCTAGTCACATAAAGTAGAGAAAATTCGCGCCAAATCCAGCCAAACGGCTCTGGGCGCAACGACCGCGCACGACAAGATGGGGCGGTCTGACATCTGTATTACCAGCTTTATCAGTTCGGTTCAAGCGAACGGGTTTTCGCCTGAAATTGGCGCTTCACAACGGCTTTGGCGGTAACTGCGAATAGTCAATTTATGCCACAATATCGGTGATCACATTGCCGCCGTGGGCAATCGCAATTGGCCGGTTCGTGCGGTCGGGAACCATCAAATGCGGGTCGATGCCCAGCAAATGGTAGATTGTGGCAACAATATCGCCCGGCGAAACGGGGTGGCTGGTCGGATAGGCCGCTTGCTTGTCAGTGCTGCCGAAGATCATGCCGCGACGGACTCCACCCCCGGTGAGCAGGCTGAATCCGCACTGCGGCCAATGGTCCCGGCCCGCTTTAGCGTTCACCCGTGGAGAACGCCCCATTTCTCCCATGACGACAACCAGGGTCGAATCCAGCAGCCCGCGTTGTTCGAGGTCTTCAATCAGGGCCGGGTAGACCATGTCGAGTACCGGCAGGTTTTCGTTTTTGAGCATGCCGAAATTGTTTTCATGCATGTCGTAGGAATGCCCATAGCGGCCAAAGATTTCGGCGTGCACGCTGATAAACGGCACCCCTGCTTCGACCAATCGACGCGCGACCAGCAAGCTGGAGCCCATCATGTGTCGACCATATTGATCGCGCAATGCGTCCGGTTCGCGGTCGAGATCAAAGGCATCTCGGACCTTGCTGGTGGAGAGCATGGCCAGCGCGCGTTGCTGGACTTCATCCATACGAGCAATCGCCGGCGACGATTCCGCTTGCGCGAACGCACCGTCCAGTTTTTGCAGCATCGACAAACGGCGGTCAAGACGATCGACACTCATCTCTGGTAAGACATCGAGCGCCGGCAGTGTCGGCGCTCCCATCGGGCGGACCGGATCGTAGTAATTCACACTCGGTTCGCGATCAAATTTCGGATCGCATTCCCCGAACAACGGATCGTAGCGATGCCCCAAGAAACCCCCATACGGTCCCGGGCGGCGGATACCGGGGTACATTGTCCGTTCGCCGAATCCGGGAAAACAGGGCAAGCACACCGCGCCTGGCATTTCCCGTGGCCCCATATTCAGGTACTGGCAGATGGCGCCGATATCGGGTGGGTCGGTCGGTTCCGGGGCGAGTTGATTGTTGGCTCCGCCGGTGAAGCCGGTCATCATGGCCAACGGATTGTGTGCGTTGTAGGTGTGGGTGACCGTCCGCACGATGGTCGCCTGATGCATGTACCGCGCGGTATTGGGCAAATGTTCGCAGATCTGCAAACCCGGCAACGAGGTGTCGATAGGCTGAAACTCGCCGCGGACTTCCACCGGCGCGTGCGGTTTCATGTCGAACATGTCCATCTGACTCGGACCGCCC
Source organism: Symmachiella dynata (assembly GCF_007747995.1). Taxonomy (NCBI): domain Bacteria; kingdom Pseudomonadati; phylum Planctomycetota; class Planctomycetia; order Planctomycetales; family Planctomycetaceae; genus Symmachiella; species Symmachiella dynata. Next base: position 6,729,923 of record NZ_CP036276.1, read on the forward strand.
AGCAAGTTCAGCAAGATCACCGACTTGGCAGAACCACCAACGGGAGCGGCCGGAGAGGGGCTTGCGGCTGCCAAGAGGCGGGGCAACGTCATGCCGCCGAACAGCGAGAGCCCGCCGACGCGCATCAATTCGCGTCGCGTCACACCATCGCAAAGTTGTGTACGGCTGCCGAGAATTCGTAGCATGGTGACCTCCCGCTTAAGAGAATCCAGCGCAGCTGTTGTTCAACGCGTATTTAATGTATCGCTGCCCGCGCGGTCGGTCAACGACATTCTTTTGTCAGTTGACCCTCGTTCAGCCGTGCGTTAGCGTGGAAATTTGAGGAAATAACCACGATCCGCCATTCTGTCCTGTTGGAAAGCCGTCATCATGTCCGTGATTGATCGCCGCGCCTTTTTGGGAACCGCCGCTGCCGCGGGGTTTGTGACCGCCCAGTCGGCCAATGCAACTGAAGAGGTCTCTGCTGAAGAGCTTAGCCAATTGGGTCGCACCCCACACACAAAATTCGCCGTCAACATCGAAATGTGGTGGAAGAAGCTGCCCTTCCTGGAACGGATCAAACAAGCAGCCGCGTTCGGTTATCCCGCGTATGAATTCTGGCCCTGGGAGCGTCAAGACATCGACGCGATGGCCGCGCTGAGTCAAGAATTGGGCATTGAGTGCGCCCAGTTTACTGCCTGGGGATTTAGTCCCGGACTGAACGACCCTAAGAACCATGCCAACTTCGTCAAGAAAATTGAAGAGGGATGCGCAGCGGCGAAAAAGCTCAATTGCAAAAAGATGACCGTCGTCGGCGGCAACGACCAACCCGGCATGACGCAGCAGGAGATGCACGAGAATATCATCACCGGCCTGAAGTTGGCTGCCCCCATCGCCGAAGCCAACGACATCATGCTGATTCTGGAAGCGATGAATATCCGCGTCGATCACAAAGGGCATTGCCTGTACGGCAGCCCGCCATCGATTCATATTTGCAACGAAGTCGGATCGCCGCATGTGAAGATCAATTGGGATCTCTACCACATGCAGATCACCGAAGGGGACTTGTGTGGGCATTTGCGAGAAGGGATGAAAGCGGGACAGATCGGATATCTGCAGTTGGCCGACACCCCCGGTCGCAATGAACCGGGAACCGGCGAGATTCACTACAATCGCGTCCTGAAGGAAGCCTATGACTTAGGTTACCGCGATTTTCTGGGTCTGGAATGCCGCCCCAAAACCACAGAATTAGCTGCTGCACAAGGGGTTGCCGCAGCCGACGTTTGGTAACCCAGGCAACACGCTCTCTGGACCTCTTCTTTGCAACCGCATCGGGGTATGGTAGACTGCAAACAGTTGTTCATCTCTTAAAGAGACCGCGTTTCTCGAAGGGGCAGTCGAGTGACGCAGTTCGTTCGGGTAATTGGAGTTGGCTGTGACGCAAAGCACGCTAAACGTCCGTGCGGCCGATCCCCCAGGGACGGCTTCCGCTACAAAGCGCGGTGCGGCTTATACCCGCTCAAAATGGCGGCTTCCCCGCGGCAAAAGTGCCCGCGCTTGGATCGCCAGTCTCGCGTTTCATCTGGGGCTGATGCTGCTGTTAGGCAGCGTCACTTATGTCGCCACGCAGGAATTCAAAGCGGCCGAAATCGAGAGTACGTTCGATCAACCAGAGCCGCGACGTGAATTCGAAACGGTGATACAGGCCGACGCCATCGGAAATGATTCCGATATGCAGTCTCAAGCCAACTCGGCAGCGATGGCCGCGATGGCCGGACAAAACCCAAAGACGAATCTGGATGAGCAGCTCAAGGAACTTGATGAGGCCGATTTTACCTTACCGGATGTGATCGAAAGTCCCGCCATGGCGGACTTGATTGAGCGGGTCGAAGTCAGTGGTGAATTTTCGGATATCGTCGGCGGTGTCGAGGGAGCTCTGGACCGGTTGGTTGCTGAAATTCGGCAGTCGTTGCAAGAGCGCAAGACACTCGTGGTTTGGTTGTTCGATGCCTCCGGTTCGCTCAAAGAACGACGCACGGCGATTGCCGATCGTTTTGAAAACATCTATTCGCAATTGGGCCAACTCCAAGAACAAGACGACCCGCCGCTGAAGACGGTGGTCGCTTCGTTTGGTGAACGGCACACCTTCATCACCGACAAACCGGTCGACGACATCGGCAAGATGACGGATGCTGTGCGTGACATCGTCATGGATGAGTCGGGAACAGAAAATGTTTACGCCACCGTGCGCGACGCGGCGCAAAAGTATTACAAATATCGCACGCGCGCCGGTTACAATGTGATGATCGTCGTAGTGACCGACGAACGCGGGGACGACGAAGCTCTGCTGGACAGCGTGATCAAATTCAATCGCCGGTATGGCATCCGCACCTACACGATCGGTAACGCCTCCACCTTCGGCCGCGAGTTGGGATATGTCACATGGACTTACCCAGACAATTCCACCAAACAATTTCCCGTGCACCAAGGGCCGGAGACCGCGATGGCGGAGCGGTTGCGGCTCAGTTTTTGGGGAGGATCGAATCGCGACATGGTACTGTCGTCAGGACACGGTCCTTACGGGCTGACGCGGTTGAGCGCGGAAACCGGCGGGTTGTTCCTGATCACCGATGACGTCGTCGGGGGTGCCAAATTTGACAAAGCGGTCATGAGAAACTACCGGCCCGACTACGTCTCTCGCGCCGAATACGAACGCCGCGTGTCGCAAAACAAAGCCAAAATGGCATTGGTCCAAGCAGCCGCCCTGACGAAAAACGAACGTGATGGCGCGATCAACGTCCCCCGAACAGAGTTCCGCGCCGACAGCGACAACATCCTGCGGCAACAGATGACCGAATCTCAAAAACCGATGGCCAAACTGACGTATCAGTTGGATCAGATTTTGAGCATTTTGGAAACCGGCGAAGCAGATCGCGAGAAGATCACTGAGCCGCGCTGGCAGGCTGGCTACGATTTGGCAATTGGCCGCGCGCTGGCCATGAAGGTTCGTAGTTTGGGTTACAACTCCGTGTTGGCCGAAATGAAGGGCCAGCCGCGTAAATTCTCTGACCCCAAGAACGACCAATGGGCGCTCATCCCCTCGGACCAAATCATCTCCGGCGCCCGCGTGAAAAAACTAGCAGGCCGTGCCCGCACGTATCTAACACGCATTATTGACGAACACCCCAATACCCCTTGGAGCTTGTTGGCCGAACGCGAACTTTCACAGCCGCTCGGTTGGCAATGGGTTGAGCGCAGTGTGGGCTATGCCAAAATGGATGAACGCATGCGTCAAGCAGGTGAAAACAAACCGCCGCGCGATGAAGCGGCACTGAAGAAGCGCGAACAGCTTCAACGCGATGGACCGAAAGGGCTGTGATTAAATGCCCGGGTACTAGACCGCCATGTCTCTCACGGAGACAAAGACGGATGCCCGCGCAATGCCCGGCCGTAGGTAGGAATCGTAAATACAGCACTACGAAACGATCGGTATTCCCCCATGCGTCAAAAACGAGAAGCCTCAGCTTTGATCACCTCCCTGGCGGTGCATCTTTTGATTTTGGCTGCACTTTTTATGGTGCAGTATGCGGTGGTTCAACAGATCGAAGAGATCGACATTCAAACGGTGTTCGAAGATCATGAACGCCAGCAGCAAGAGTTCAACCGCCCTCTAGAGGCGGAGACTGAAATCTCCAACTCTGCGGCCGCCATAGCCGGCGGCGTGGTGAGCGACACCATCGGCGGTGTCGATGCCAACCTGACCGCAAAAAAATCGATTGAGGAATCCACCAAGCTTGATACTCCCGATTTCCAGGCGAATCTTGCGCCACCGCTTCCGGGCATTGAGGAGATGGGCGACCAATTGGAGGACGGAGGAGAAGTGAACGGCGAGCCCGGCGCTGCCGTCTCAGGCTATGGCGTGGCAATGAGCCGTATGACAGATGAGCTGCGACGACTGATGCGTGAAGGGAAGGGGCTGCTGGTCGTCTGGCTGTTTGACGAGTCCGAAAGCATGCAGAATGACCAAAAGATGATTCGCGACGAATTCCACAAGATCTATGAAGAGCTGCGGATCGTCGAAGAGCAGGGCAAGCGCGCTGCCAAAAATCAGGACGCGCCAATTCTGACAGCCATGCATAGTTTCGGCAAAGGAATCACAGACCTGACCAAAAAGCCGACCTCCAATGAAATCGTGATCAAAGCGGCGATCGACAAAATCAAAGTGGACGAAAGTGGCGAAGAAAATATGAGCGGCGCCATCTCATACGTCATCGACAAGTATTCGACTATCGCCAATCGTGGCAATCGGCGATTGATCCTCGTCATTGTTTCGGATGAATCGGGAGATGACGGGGAAGCCTTTGACCTCACGCTGGTCAAGGCTAAAAAGGCCCATGCTCCCTGCTACATTCTCGGCCGCGAATCGATCTTCGGGTATCCCTATGCCCGAGTGCGTTGGAAGGATCCCGAATTTGGGCTGACGCATTGGCTGAGGATTCGCCGCGGCCCCGAAACTGCTTATCCCGAATCATTACAATATGATGGTTTGCACGGCCGCTGGGACGCACAATCCGCCGGATTTGGCCCCTATGAGCAGGTCCGGCTGGCCAAGGAGTCGGGTGGAATCTTTTTCATTCTTCCCAGCGAAGAGGAAAATCTGGTTACGACCCAACATGGCGAGGAGCGAAAATTCCGTTTTGAGGCAATCAGAGAATATGCACCAGACCTGGAACCCAGGAAACAGTACGAAGCCGAGCGGGACAGCAGCGAGTTTCGTCGCACAATCTGGGATATGGTGGTCAAACTCAATCCACACCGCGACAAAGATTTGAACATTAAAGAGATTTGGTACAGCAACGACCACGAGGAATTCCGTAAGCAAGCCAATATTTATTTCGGCCGCGCGCTCCGCGCTATGGGTATGCTCAACGAAGCGATCAAAACTCTGGATAGCATCGAACACTTGCGTGAAAAGGAAAGCTCACCTCGCTGGCGGGCTAATTACGATCTGGCTGCAGCGCAGGTCCTGGCCTATCGCGTGCGGTTATTTCAATACATGCTCGCGATGGACAAACATGCCAAGGAAGCCCCCGAACCGAAGAATCCCAAGAACAACCGCTGGAACCTTCGCCGCACCAAGAAAATGCTGCCCCCGGATGAAGAACAGGTCAAAAAAACAAAAGTCGACATGAACGAACTCAACGAACAGTTGGCGATGGCCCAAGACCGCTTTCGGCACGTCATCCATGAACATGCCGGCACCCCCTGGGCCTACCGGGCCAAATACGAAATGGACCAAGGCTTCGGCATGGAGTTTTTTGAAACGTTCCGCGACCCGCGTTACGATGAACTCACCGTTGAATTGCCAAAACAATAAACGGCCCTGCGGTCATTTCTCCGCCCTCATTTCTCCGCGGCAGTCGCAGATTCGGCCGGGGCCGCGTCGGCCTCCGCGGCCCAACGGTCGGCAACCGCCGTGTCGACAAACAATTGCGATGCGTGATACATCAGCATCGGAAACACGGCAAACGGGAATGCCCCGAACATCGCCGGGTCGGTCGCAATGTAGACGCCAATCGGTAACGTCTTTTGGCTACCCGCAATCGCCACCGCCTTGCCATCCGCAGCCGTAAAGCCCAACTTCCCGGAGAAAAACCGGCCCGCAAACAGCACGGTTGTGTGAATCCCAACGCAGCTGGCCCAGACCACAGCCACGGCCAACAGGCTCATCTGAGCGTTGGTTACGGCTAAATTCCGGCCCGATTTCAGCGCCGCAAACAGCACGAGCACTAACACCAACGACTGGGCAACAACGCCCAGCACTGTCTTCGCGCGGGTGGCAAAGCCTGCGACAACTCCCCATTGGCGAAGCAGTTGTCCAGCAGAGCAGGGGATCAGCACCGTTTCGACCAACCGGCGGACCATTTCCCAGGCATCCAAATGGGCAGCACCGGTGGGGATCGCCGTATTGAGCCACAGCGGCGTGACGATAAAGCAGATGGCATTGGTCGACATCGTGACCAACAACGACACGGCGTCGTTTCCCCGAGCCTTGCGTGTCCAGACCGAAGCGGCCGCCATCGTACAGGGGACGCTCCCGGCAATCATCAGACCAAAACGAAAGTCCTCAGAGAGTTGTATCGACATCAGCGCCCAGGCCGCGGCCGGTACGACGAGGTAATTCAGCCCCACAGCCAACAGCACCGGAGCAGGCGCGCGAAACGATGCACGCAGCTGCCGACTGTCGAGCGTGATTGACATCAAAAACAACACAAACCCGGTCAGCCACCGCGGATGCACAAATTCGGTGATACTCTCAATCCCCTGCGGACGCTGCCAGCCGTTCAGAATCCCACCGGTGATCGTCACCGCCAGCCCGATCAGGAACCATTTTTTGAGGAAGAATTGTTTCATGGGGGGGATGTAATCAGAGTGGTCAGTGGCCGGTGGTCAGTGGTCAGAAGAAAGACGAAGTTATGCCGCCGGTCCCCTGTCTGCCTAATACTTCCCAAGCAGCGTAGGCAATCTGAGCGTTCGTCGCTACTCTCGCCGGCTTGGTTTCTTATTCTGGGAAATTGCCTTGTCCGCACTCCCCAACGGCAGAGAACGAGAACTCCTGCTATCTCAGCACAACCATTTGAGATAACCGGCCCGCACCCGGCTCACCTTGCTGCTCTTGGGCGATTGTGATAAAAGCCCGCCCTTCCTCTCTCGACTCATTGTAATATTCAGCGGCATGGAGGCTGCGCATGACGGTACGCTATTCTCGCGCGAAAATGAAACTGGCATTGGCCACGGCTTTGATTCCGCTCGTCTGTTCAATCGCCGCCCATGCCTCCGCACCTTTGGCGAGACCGTTCGCGGTCAATCCCTCCCCGGCGTCGCTGGCATTTACGCAATATCTGGTCGACAAAGGACTGGTCGATCCCACAGCCGAGGAAAATGCAAGATACGGATTCGTGAATCGCGGGAATACGCCCGTGATCATGACCAAAATCTCTGTCAGCTGCGGTTGTTTGAAACCGGAAGTGATCGTCGGCGATCAGCGATTTCGCCCCAATGATCAAGACGAACTACTGCTCCCGATTCCCCCCGGCGAACAAGGCATGATCCTGCTCCGCGTGCAGATGGCCAATCAAGAACCGGGCGCCCATGAGTACACACTCACCGTCGAAACCCGCCCCGCGCGTTCCAAGGAATCACAAAGCACGGACCTGGCCTTTCAACTCCGCGTCCCGGACCGCGGTGTGACCGTCAGGCCCGCCAGTATGGTTTTATATCACAATGGCGGCCGAATTGAGGAACAATCGATTACCGTAACCGACATGCGCCCCGATCACTTTCGGGTCGAGGGAGTCAGCTGTGACTCCGATCTTGTCCAATTACGCATCGAAGATGCTGTCGCCGATGAAAACGGCTTCCGCCGGATTCCCATCAAACTGGCAGTCAGCGATCACGTCCCGCCAGGTAAAAATGTCACGGTGGTACGAATCTTCACCGACGATCCAGAATATCCCGAGCTACGCGTGCCGCTGTGGATTTATGGGCCCAAGCAACCGAACGCACAGATCTCCACCGGCGAGGCACCGGCGAAGCACTAGTCTTTACAATTGGTTTCAAAAACCCCCTGACGCGTTACGTGAACTCTTAGATTTCAGTATCTAAAGCAAACGTAACCGGGTTTCGAAACTGGTTCTAGCGAGACACGGCCGACCGCACGCGGCTGCCATGTTTAGTGGTCGCCGTCGAAATAGGGTTCGACGTGGACAACCACATCGCGGACGGCGGGCCAGTCGGTTTGGATTTGAGCACGGACGTGTTGCGTGATAACGTGCGCCTCACTAACGGTTTGCAGCGGATCGACTTCGATATCAATATCGACATGCGCATCCGGACCGGCACACTGCATCCGCACTTTTTCGACGTCCAACACTCCTTCGACTTTTTCCGCCGACGCCCGCACCCGCTGAAACCATTCTGAGTCGGGGACGCGGTCGAGCAGTTGATGTACGTTTTGCCAGACAGCGGTCGCTCCCAAGCCCAGCATGATCGCCGCCAGGAGCATGGCTCCAATATGGTCGACCAAATTGCTGAATTGCGGAATCGCACTGGCCACCAGCAATCCAATGGCAGCCAATAAACTGGTGATTCCATCGACGCGGTAATGGTACGCCTCGGAGATGAGTGCGGTACTGTGCTCGCGACGACCGATCCGCAATATCATGCGGCAAATCAATTCGAAGATCACGGCGGCCGCCAATGGAATCGCAGCCACCCAGACATTCACATTGCCCGCAGGGGCTTCGGTGAAGACGGCAAAGAACTGCTGTCCGATCACTCCGCCCCCCAGCATGCAAATCAGAATCCCCATCTGCATTCCGGCCAGCGGTTCAAAGCGACCGTGCCCGAAGGGATGGTCCTCATCGGGAGGTCGCTCGGCAATTTTGATAGCAATAATGATGGCGACACTCGCCACCACATCCGCCAGCGATGCGACCGCATCAACCAGCAAGACCGAATAGCCCCACACCCAAACCCCGGCCAATTCAATACCGATGATCAACAACCGGACGACCACGCCAATCGTGGAAACTCCCACCAGACGTGATGTACGGGTCGCCCGCGCAAGGTCCACGGTTTCAGGCAGCCCCACCGGATCCGGGAATTCGCGATGCGGATCGACATTGTTATTGATTTTAATTGTTTGCACTGGCAAAAAATGGTTGTGATAGAAAAAACAATTTCGGGACAAGCCGAGCACCTCCAAGAACCCAACCGCTTGCCACAATGAAGTATGTCAAACCGCCCGCCCCTTTGGCAACAATGATCAATAGTTTCGATCCGCCGAAATCACGTTCTACGAGAGGCCAAAACGTGCGTCGCAATCAGAACATTTGCCGCGGATTGGTAGGAACCAAGGGCTAAGGCTTGGGTGGAGAAGGGGAGGGGAGTTCGGTAGTGGAGTTGCTACGCTGGCAGCGGTGATGGAGGTGATCAGAAGATGTTCATCTTCCTAATTGACCAACGTTGGAGTTCACTCCGTGCAACTTATCAATCCCCGCTTCACGCCGATTCCTGCAACGGAATCAACTTGGGCACCGGCAGGCGGATGCCGACGACTCCGCCGTGTTGTTTGGCGAGTTTGCGAAAGTTGGTTTTCAGGAACTGGTGCTGCGCGGCGGGCGGCTTTTGCTTTAAGTATTGATCCACCAAGCGGGCGCACATCGCGTCGTATTCTTTTTGGCTGTGCGAATGCACGTGGTACCGACCGGAATGTCGGCGGATGTCTCCGTCGAAGTGGGGGCTGATGTGGTGCAATTCGTGGACGATCGTGATCATCTTCTCACGAAAGTCGTGATCCAAAAACCGCGGCAGGTAGAACGTGAGTATATAGAGATACTCATTTTCGCCGCTGTGATCGTACAGTCGCTGGACGGTCCATTCCCGGCCATAGCGGGAGGTCGTCAGCGATCCCCCTTCGAAGCGCATGGGGGTCAGTTTGGCCTGCAGTCCATAAGGGACGCGGCGGCGGGCTTGCGCGAAGGTGACGGCCACTTGGTCCATCCGCACATGCGAGAATTCATCAAGCCTGCCAACGATGTCGCGGCAGAGTTGTTCCATTGCCCAGCTAAAGTCAAAACCGCGGTTGGCCATATTCGTTGAGAATCCTTTCTCAACTGGGCGGGGGCGACGCGGCAGGATGATCTGCGCGTCGCGTTGATTATTCTTCAGCCTTTTTGTCATCGTCCGCCGGTTCCTCACCAGCGACTTCTGCTGTTTCCGCCTCAGTCTCGGAAGTTTCGCTTCCGGCGGCCGATTCGTCAACTGCGGTTTCGCTTTCCGTCTCGGCGTTCTCTTCCGTGCCGGCTTCGGTTTCGTCGTCCTCAACGACCATGGGGGCCGCGGCTTGTTTGCTCGCGACGCGGTCACGCTCGCCAACGAATTCGATCAATGCCTGCTCACCGGCATCGCCAAGACGGACATCGGCCAAGCGAACCACACGGGTGTATCCCCCGGGGCGATCTTCAAACCGTTCGGCCAATTCGGCGAACAAAACATCGACAGCCGTTTTGTCACGCAACAGGGCGAACGCACGACGGCGATAATTGACGGCCGGGGCAATCGCCTGATTCCACTTGTTCCATTGCTCCGAATTCCGCCAACTCTTCCACTCTTCTGTGTTGCGATCGGCGGAGGTGCTGAACTCGGCAGCTCGTTCAGTATGGGCCAATGACTTGCGAGCCATGGTGACCAATTTTTCCACGTAGGGGCGGAGTTCCTTGGCCTTGGCCACGGTTGTCACAATCCGTCCGGGAACCTTGGGGGCCTGCGGATCATCTTCATCCACGCGGACAGAGCAGATCAGGCTGGTGGCCATGTTGCGAAACATCGCGCGGCGGTGTGATGCATTGCGGCCGAGCTTGCGGCCTTTCATTCGGTGACGCATGGGACTCTCTTCAGTCTTCGATCAGTATTACAGTTGCGCGAAACCGGCGATGACTCGACAGTGGAAATCCAAACCGTTTCGGTGTTTATACAAAGTCCGTGTTACATACCAGCGGGCATGCCGGGTGCGCCTTGCGGCACACGCATCCCCAATCGCAAGTTGATGGCATCCAGCCGTTCGCGAACTTCGGTCAAAGTGGTTTCGCCGAAATTGCGGACTTGCAACAATTGGTCTTCCGTTCGAGACACCAAATCCCGCACGGTATTGATTCCTTCGGATTCCAGACAGTTGGTTGCACGAACTGAGAGGTTCAATTCGGCCAACGACTGGTTCAGCTTTTCTTCCAGTTCCGTATCGACGGGAGCGTAACCGGTCGCTTCCATCATTTGTTTCAAACTGGCGTCCGGCGGCAACTCGGGACCCGGTTCGCGATAGGTCACAAACGGGTTGAGGTGCTTGCGGAGAATCTTGGCCGCTTCGACCAACGCCATTTCCGGCGTGACCGTACCATCGGTCCAGATCTCTAAAATCAGTTTGTCGTAGTTGGTCTTTTGACCAACGCGTGTGTCTTCGATTTTGTAACGTACCCGCACAACCGGCGAATACAGAGCATCGAGCGGAATGACACCGACTTCGGTTTCCATCTCGTACTGTTCGCTGGCTGAAACGTATCCGCGACCGGTTTGTGCCGTCAGTTCCATCACAAACGGAACGTCGTCGGTCATGGTGGCGATCACCATATCCTTACTGATGACTTCAACCGTATCATCGGTAATGATATCAGCACCGGTCACCACACCACGTTCGTGACGCTCGATGCGGAGTGTTTTTGTATCACCGGAGTGATTCTTGAGGACGAGCGACTTGAGGTTCAACACCACGTCGGTCACATCCTCGACAACACCGGGGATCGTGGTGAACTCGTGCTGCACACCTTGGATTTTGACTTTCGTCAAGGCAGCGCCTTCGAGGCTGGATAGCAAAATCCGCCGCAGGCTGTTGCCAATCGTAACACCGAAACCACGCTCAAATGGTTCGGCGACAAATTTGCCGTAAGTCGGGCTGGCCACGTCCAATTCGGGACAGACCTTGCTCGGAAGCTCCAAACCACGCCAACGAATTCGCATCTGGTTCTCTCCAACAAACATGATGACAAGGCGAAACTCCGCCTCGGTCATAAACTCTCAATGTGATATCGCTGCCTGCCGTTTCAACCGTGACCCAATGGCTGAATCACAAACAGGGACGCGATGGACTCCGCTCGCCCAAACGCATCAAACGCGGCGGCGTTTGGGGGGACGACAGCCGTTGTGAGGCAAAGGGGTCACGTCTTCAATGGCTTTGATCGTCAATCCGGACGACTGCAAACCAGTGATCGCGCTTTCCCGGCCCGACCCGGGACCTTTCACGCGGACTTCGATTTCCTTCACGCCAAACTTGGCGGCACGCTCGGCACAGGTTTCCGCTGCCCGCTGCGCTGCAAAGGGGGTGCTTTTACGACTCCCTTTGAAACCGCTCGTGCCTGCGGTTGCCCAGCAAAGCACGTCGCCGTTGACGTCGGTTACGGTCACCGTGGTATTATTGAAAGTCGCCTTAATGTGTGCGACAGCGCGCGTGACGTTGCGTCGCACCTTGCGTCGTTTCGACTTGGCCACTGCGGACTCTCCTTCGGAATGTTTTCCGTAAATGTATGTAGGGGGGTGCTGTTTGTAAAAAATTGCAGGACGGCGAGTTCGCCGACAGCAGACCGGTTATCTGTCTTTGACACCCTTTTTGCCGGCGACCGTTTTGCGGACACCTTTGCGCGTCCGGGCATTGGTCTTGGTCCGCTGGCCCCGTGCCGGCAAACCGCGACGATGCCGCAAGCCGCGATAACAACCGATATCCCGCAAACGGGCGATATCCTGCTGCACCTTGCGTCGCAACTGACCTTCGGTCAAATAGTCTTTTTCAAGCAGATGCGCGATCCGCGTGATGTCATCTTCGGTCAGATCCTTGGCCTTCGCGTGTAGATCCAAACCCAGCGTGTAACAAATATTGATCGCCGAAGCTCGCCCGACCCCGTACAAGTAGGTCAACGAGATATACACCGGCTTGTCGTTGGGAATGTCGACGCCCTGAATACGAGGCATAAAACAACAGCTCCATTGTGCGAATTGGTTACGCACACCTAATAAAAATGTTTAGTTCGGCACGGCGACGATACGGAAACCATCGACCCTCAAGTCGATGCTGGCCCACGCGAGTCCACCAGCGGTGGCGACTACGCGGATCGTCACGATGGCGTTAACCCTGCCGCTGTTTGTGCCGCGGGTTGGATGAACAAATCACGTAGATCTTGCCTTTACGGCGGACGATCTTACAATTTTCACAAATGCGTTTAACGCTGGCTCGGACTTTCATGACGCCAACCGAATCTCCTGTAATTCAACGATGTTTCGCTGACCGCGAAACAAAAAAACGGCAAGATACACACCAACCAAGGATCGAAACCCCCGTCCCATGGTCAACACGGTCAGCGACTCCGTCAGCCTGCCGAGGAGGGATGTTGCTTGATTTCTTTAGATTGACCCGGATTATAAGCACGCCCTCAGGGGGCAAACAAGTAATACGACACACTTTTCAACGATTTTGGAGCTTCCCGACCACACGAGCGCGGAAATTTCCCCAACCAATCGCCGCTTTGCCTATTTTTCCACCGCTGTGGTGAAAAATCGCCACTCAATTTCACGGCCTGCGACAAACGCAACTCCCCCGGTGGGATTAGAGTGCCGTTAAAATCTGGACACCCTCGGCCGTGAAAGCCAATGTATGTTCATAGTGCACGCTTGGGCGACCGTCGGCTGTGACGATTGTCCAGTGGTCATCCAGCAGGCAGACATCCGCGGTCCCTGCATTGAGCATCGGCTCGACAGCAAGCACCATTCCGGGCACCAGTTCAAAATCATACTCTTCTAATTCGGGAGTCACGAAATTGGGAACCTGCGGATCTTCATGCATTTCCCGACCAATTCCGTGCCCCACGAGCTCTTCGACAACCGAAAACCCCGCATCCTTCACAGTCGTCTCCATCACTTCGGCAACCCCCGCCCAAGTCTTTTGACGCTGCATCTCGTGAATGGCGGTTGTCAGTGTCAACTGACCCGCCGCCATCAATTCTTGCTTCTCTTCGTCGACGCGGCCTACCGCATAGGTCCAAGCGGCATCTCCGCACCATCCGTCCAAGCGACAACCGGTGTCGACGCTTACTAAATCGCCTTCTTCGAGCAGACGGTCCGATGGAATTCCATGAACGATTTCGTCGTTGACCGAAATACACGTTGCCGCTGGAAAGGGAACGACTCCAGGAACTCCTTTGAACAACGGTGTGGCATTGTGTTTTGCAAACACGCGTACCACAGCGTCGTCAATTTGCCTGGTACTCACCCCGGGCGCTATAATTTTTCCAACCGCTCGATGCGCCTGAGCCACAACACGGCCGGCTTCACGCATCTTTTCAATCTCAGCTGGACTCTTCAAAACGATCACAGGTTGGCCAACTCATTCGGTTCGCGCTGATCCGTATGAAATGGAAAAAGGGAAAGCACCCCGCAACCAGGCATAGACCTAACCAACGCTCGTTCTGGTCTGTGCACAATATCGTGACTGGAAATAGTACCTCGCCCCGACGCCAATCCATTCGGTGTGATGCTCACTCACCGCAGCCCGGTCCTCCCCACATGGGAACGTTAGGACGCGGCGCGAGAATCATCGGAATCCAACAAGCCTGAGTAATTCCGCATCACAAGGTGGCTGTCAATTTTTTGTACTAAGTCCAAAGCAACAGAAACGACAATCAACAATCCGGTGCCACCGAAGAAACTAGCCACCATAAAGTCGATCCCCATAACCGAAGCAATGACTGTCGGAATCACGGCCACGACCGCCAAGAAAGCAGCCCCGACATAAGTGATCCGTACCATCACGCGTTCCAAATACTCGGCGGTCCGTTTCCCTGGACGGTATCCAGGAATAAAGCTGCCGTAATCTTTGAGGTTGTTCGCCATATCCTTAGGATTGAACGTGATGGCTGTCCAGAAATAACAGAAGAAGTAAATCAAGCCGACATAGCTAAGGTTGTACAAGAACCCGCGTCCCGTTCCGCTGAACGCTGCCGCTAGATCGGACCAGATCACCGAATCGAACCATTTGGCCAATTGGCCGAAACCAATCATGGGGATCATCAACAAACTCGAGGCGAAGATGATCGGCATCACGCCCGCTTGGTTCACCCGCAAGGGCAAGAATTGACGTTGCCCACCGTAAACGCGACGGCCGCGGACGTGTTTGGCGCTTTGCGTGGGGATCTTGCGCTGGCCTTGCGTCATAAAGACCACCGACCCCACAACCACGACAAACAACACCGCCAAGACTAGTAGTTTTTCAATCCCGGAATCAGATCCGAGGGCAATTCCATTTTCCATGGCCGGACGCAACAACTGGATCGCTGCATCAGGCATACGGGCTAAGATTCCCGCCATAATCAACAAACTGATCCCGTTACCGATCCCATATTCGTCGATTTGCTCGCCGATCCACATCAGGAAGATCGTGCCGGCCGTCATGGTGATGGTGGCCACCATATGGCCAAAGAAACCATTATATTCAGGAATAATGGTTCCCCAGCCGGAGATTGTTTTCACCCAAAAATAGCTTTGGATTAAACAAAGTACGACTGTCGCATATCGTGTATATTCATTGATCTTCTTGCGTCCCGATTCCCCTTCCTTTTGCAGTTTCTCCAAAGGCGGATAAACACTGCCCATCAATTGGAAGATAATCGAGGCGGAGATATAGGGCATGATTCCCAGACCGAAGATCGTGCTCATGCCGATGTTCGAAGCGGAAAACAGTTGAACGATTTGCAGCGCTTGTCCGATCCCACCGCCGCTGGCCAGATTTTCCATCTTATCGGCCAGGGCTTGTTGATCGACAATCGGCAACGGTACCCAAAACCCCATACGGTATACCGCAAGCAGTGTCGCAGTCAGAACGATCTTCCGACGCAACTCCGGGATTTTGAAGACGGTAATCAGTTTTTCAAACATCGTTTCCGATTCCTCTCCGAGGAATGATTATGCCAAACTTCGCCGCAGTTTGTGTTGTCAAGGTGCCGGCCGTCAAGGGGTGCCAGAAATTGGCGGCACCCACATTACAAAAAACACCAACGGCGGCGAACATCAACAGCGGGCCAACGGCTCGTCGGCCCGGTCGACGCAAATTCCGGCGTCGGTGAACTTTATTATCAATATTCCTCAGAGGGAAGCCCAGATCGCCATGGCGGCGCGGCTGCCCTCAATTATGCGTAGATAATTTCAATGCTGCCGCCGGCTGCGGTAATCTTCTCTTCAGCCGATTTCGAGCATCGATGGACACGAACGGTGAACTTTTTGGTGATGTCGCCATCCCCCAGAACTTTGATCACATCAAAGCGGCCCTTGGCCAGATTCGCTTCGGCCAGCGCGGCTGCATCGATGGTCGCACCGCTATCGAAGCGCTGCTCGAGGTCACTGACGTTGACGATCGCCACTTTCGTTGCGAAGCGTTTGTTGTTGAATCCCCGTTTGGCAATCCGCCGCGCCAAAGGAGTCTGTCCCCCTTCGAACGAAATGCGTCGGGACGAACCAGCACGACTTCCATAGCCATTGTGACCGCGAGCTGCGGTTTTTCCGTTGCCCGAACCGGGACCACGACCAATGCGCTTCCGCTTTTTGTTCTTTTTTATACCGCGATGGACGTCATCAATAATCATGAGGACACTTCGTTCCGAAGATTCGTAAAGTTATAAGTAGGTGTTTGGTAACAACAACAGCAATGCCCTGTCGCGATCTGCCTGTACCGAACTGCCGGTACGATTAGACGTTCACGCCTCTCAGGCGGGCGACATCTTCTCGCGTTCGTAGTTGTTCCAAACCGTTGATTGTCGCTTTCACCAAATTCATGGGATTGTTGGAACCCCGGCTTTTGGTGAGAATGTCATGAATCCCGGCGGCTTCGACAACGGCACGCACGCTGGCACCGGCAATGACGCCCGTTCCCGGTCGTGCCGGCATGAGCAACACACGGGCCGCTCCGTATCGACCAACCACCGAATGCGGAATCGTCGTTCCAGTCACGTTCACTCGCGAAGAGTGACGATGACAGTTCTTGTTGGCTTTATCGACGGCAAGCGGAACTTCCGTCGCCTTGCCATAACCATAGGAGACGCCGCCCTTACCGTCGCCATTGACAACCAGCGCGGTAAAGCTGAAGCGACGGCCACCTTTGACTACGCACGAGCACCGGCGGATTTGCACGACTTTTTCTTTGCCATCTGATCGGTTGTCTGTCGACACGGCGAATTACTCCAAAGCCTTAACGTGATTTAAAAACTCGTTTCCACACTCGATTGTCGCCAGCCTCACAGCGGCGAGTTTGCCATCGGGTCTGGAAATGGCATGTCTGAACTATTTAAAAACCGGGTCGATTAAAAATCCAACCCACCTTGACGAGCCGCGTCAGCCAAAGCGGCGACACGACCATGGTATTTGTACAATCCGCGATCAAAGGCGACCTGGGTGATCCCAGCTTCGAGAGCCTTTTTAGCTAACGCTTCACCGACTTTCGTAGCCGATGCGACGTTCCCGCCGTTTTCACCATCAGCACAAATCCCTGCTTCACGCGTACTCGCGGAAACCAACGAACGTCCTGCGACGTCATCGATGATCTGGGCGTAAATGTGCTTATTGCTGCGGTGGACCGAAACCCGCGGTCGCGATGTGGTCGCACGAATTTTATTGCGAACGCGAAAGCGACGACGGCTACGCTGTTTATTAACTTGGGCTATGTATTTCATCGAACTGCTAACTTTCCTACCGATCGGCCGTTGATTTCACGGACCAGAACCATCGCAAACCTTTTAAAGACAAACAGCACCGTATCAGCCACTGGCCAACGCCTTACCGGCTTTCCGACGAACCTGTTCGTTCTGGTACCGGATTCCCTTGCCTTTGTAGGGCTCGGGCGGACGGACGCGGCGAATTTCGGCAGCGAACTGTCCCACCGCTTGCTTGTCAGCACTCTTCAGGGCGATCTGGATATTACTAGGCAATGAGCAGTCGACATTTGCGGGAATCGGCAATTCGACAACGTTCGCAAAGCCAACCTGCAAGCAGAGCTTCGTGCCATCGATTGTGGCTTGGTAGCCAACGCCGACAATGTCCAATTTCTTTTCGAAATAGGTGGTAACGCCGGTCACCATATTATTCAACAAGCTACGGGTCAGCCCGTGGAACTTGCGGTTCTCTCGCAAATCCGTGGGGTTTTCCACCACGAGTTGCTTGGGGTCACTATCCAGCTTCACCGAAATGGAGGGATGGTGATCCAACGTCAATTCGCCGTTGGGGCCTTTCACCGTGATGACGGTGCCATCGATCGATACTTCAACAGCATCGGGGACCGCAATCGGTTTTTTCCCGATTCTCGACATGATACTTTGCCTTCTACTTTTTTACCGAAACCAGCCTTATCGGCTTGGATCCGTCAACTGTTTTTACTTGCGTCTGACAAGAACGAAAATGCCGCAGCAGCGGAGATACCCGCTACCAAATACTGCACAGCACTTCGCCACCGACCAACTGTTCTTTGGCTTCGCGGTTGCTCAACAAACCCTTGTTCGTTGAGACGACACTGATGCCCATGCCTTGCAGGATTTCCGGCAAGTCGTTGACACCCAGATAGACCCGACGTCCCGGCTTGCTGACGCGATCGATTTTTTGAATCACACGCTCACCGTTAGGACCGTACTTCAGATGGATCCGCATTGCACTGCAAGGCTGCTGTTCGATTATTTCGTAATCCCAAATGTAGCCTTCGCGTTGCAACACATCGGCAATTCCCCGTTTCTCCTTCGAAAGGGGTACGTCGACGAATGCGCGCTCAATCGAGACCGCATTACGGATTCGCGTGAGCATGTCGGCAATCGGATCTGTCATCATAATGGAGTACACCTCAAGGAGCATTGCTCCTAAACTTTTCGAGCGGTGCGAGACGTGTTGCCGCACCATCTGTGCTGTATCGTTTTAGTATAGGTTTTGCGAAACGCACCCAGTCTCCGCCGGGCCTACCAACTCGCTTTTTTGGCACCGGGAATCATGCCGTCCAAACAGAGGTCGCGGAAACAAATCCGGCACAGTTTGAACTTGCGGTACACCGCACGGGGACGACCGCACAATGCACAGCGCCGTTCGAGGCGGCTGCTGAATTTTGGCGTCCGGTTTGCCTTTTCGATCTTTGCTTTGCTGGCCATCTCGCTAAATTTCTTCTGGAAAAAACCTGTAGCTTATGAATTACACTTTTTGTATTACGTGGTGAGTTCTCTACGCTGTGCTGCAAACTTTGGAACCCGCTGAAAACTAATCTTTCCGAAACGGCATCCCGAGTTCTTTGAGCAACAGTCGACCCTCGTCATTTGTTGTCGCTGTCGTCACCAAGGTAATCGTCATACCTTGCTGATTCTTCACACGATCCGGATCAACTTCCGGAAACACCATTTGATCGCTGATACCCAGGCTATAGTTTCCATTGCCGTCAAACGCTTTGGGGCTCAGACCCCGAAAGTCGCGAACTCGCGGGAGAGTCAATGTGATCAGACGGTCCAGGAATTCATACATCCGCTGCGAGCGGAGCGTGACCATGCAGCCAATCTCCATCCCTTCGCGAAGTTTAAACCCGGCGACGGACTTGCGAGCACGGCGAATGACCGGCTTTTGTCCACTGAGGATCGTGAGATGCTCGACAGCTTCTTCCAAGCACTTCCGATCTTGAGCTGCCGCACCAACCCCCATGTTGACGACGATCTTCTCCAATTGGGGAAGCGAGTGGGGATTTGACCGCCCCAGGGTTTCTGCGAGCGTCGGCCGGATTTCATTCCGGTATCGTTCCAATAACCTGGCCATTGTACTTACACACATCCAATTTTCGCCACCCACGTCAGGTAGGCGATTACTGCCGGATTGCGTTTGAAGGTCGACCTTCGGCTACACACCGAAGCCTCCGCACACATCTGCTATTTGCTGTTTCCAGTCTCGCTGCTAACCTTCGATTGAAGAATCAAAAAGGGCTGCGTCGCCGGATTCAAAACTGTATCAATGCGATCGTCGTAGCAATCGCGTTTTCGAGAGACCGCGAGAGACCGAAAGCCGGCCCTGCTGCCGCCAGATTTATGACTGAGCGTAATGAGCCTTGGGAGGGCTGATGTTGCCGAGCCCGGCGTCGCAAATCTTGCAACACCGCTCTTTACTACCATCTTTTGTATAGCGATACCCGACTCGCACACCTCGACCGCACGAATCACAGTAAAGCAACACATTTGAAATGTCAATTGGCATCTCTTTTGAGAGCCGTCCCCCTTGCGGACTGCGGGGATGGCCGCGTTTTACGTGTTTGTAAACGCGGTTCACGCCTTCCACAAGAACTTTTTTGCCACCGGCCTCGACCGAGAGGACTTTCCGTGCGGTCGTGCTAGCATCGTCGCCGGCAATGACTTGCACCGTATCTCCACGTCGAATCTTCATCGGTCAAACTACCTCACTTGCCAAGCTGACGATTTTCATAAACTTGCGCTCACGCAGTTCGCGTGCAACCGCTCCAAAGATACGTGTCCCTCGCGGGTTGGCATCTTTATCGATCAACACGATCGCATTGCGGTCAAAGCGGACATAACTTCCATCACTGCGGCGCGTTCCCTTGCGGCAGCGAACAATCACACCCCGCACAACTTCGCCCGATTTCACCGAACTACCCGGAATTGACTTTTTGATGCTGACGACTATCACGTCTCCCAGCCCGGCAGTCCGCCGCCCCGTGCCTCCCAGAACTTTGATGCAACAGGCGACCTTGGCCCCCGTGTTGTCACAAACGTCCAGAAGTGTTTGCATTTGAATCATGATAACTTCCACTGAATCTCAAACAACGCCGTACAAACCCACGCGACGATCACCGTTCGTGGCCAACCGTTACTCAACCACAACCGCGGCACGAACGACTCGCACCAAATTCCAACATTTTGTCTTTGACAAGGGGCGGCACTCGATAATTTCGACAGAGTCGCCTTCGTTGGCTTCGTTCTTTTCATCATGAACGTGGCACACGGTTCGACTACGGATAATCTTACCGTAGCGCGGGTGTTGATAGTTCTTCTCAACTTCGACCCGCAACGACTTGTCCATCTTATTGCTCGTCACTACGCCGATCAATTTCTTACGCATCTTAA
Source organism: Symmachiella dynata (assembly GCF_007747995.1). Classification (NCBI taxonomy): domain Bacteria; kingdom Pseudomonadati; phylum Planctomycetota; class Planctomycetia; order Planctomycetales; family Planctomycetaceae; genus Symmachiella; species Symmachiella dynata. Next base: position 6,750,640 of record NZ_CP036276.1, read on the forward strand.
CCTGTCCTCAACTTGCCTCGAGACTCGCCCGCCGCAGCCGGCAATGTTGTGTCATCAATGCCGGTCACCGCGATTGCGGGGGTTTCGAAATATGTGTCTGTAACCTCTGTTCCCACCCACTGCCGCTTTATGCCGGCTCATACAAACCGTTGCCAGTCGCAAACCGAATTCCGGTCTTAGGCTTCCGCCTGTGGCGCCAATTTTGCTTCTGCTTCTTGCGCCAATTCCCGCTGCCGCGTGATGGTATGAATACGGGCAATGTCGCGGCGGATCTTCCGCAACGCACTCGGCGCATCGGATCGTTCCGCAGCCGCCTGAAATCGCAGGCGGAACAGTTCTTGTTGGGCTTCGCGCAATGTGAACGCCAACTGTTCGTCACTCATCTCGCGGAGTTCTTGCGGCTTAGTCATGTCGACTCGTCTTTATCTGCATTTTGTCCAAAAGTAATAGCAACTCATGCCGTCCAGCGGCTCACGTACCGGGACGACGGCCTACCAACCGCACGCGGACCGGCAATTTGTGCGCCACACGATTGAAGCAATCCTTGGCAGCATCTTGCGAGACGCCGGCCAATTCAAACATCACCGTGCCGGGACGAACAACTGCGACCCAGTGGTCCGGTTCACCCTTACCTTTACCCATCCGAGTTTCCAACGGACGAGACGTGCAAGGCTTGTCCGGGAAAATGCGAATATACAATTTCCCCTCACCGCGGACATATTGTGTCGCGGCAATCCGACAAGCTTCGATCACGTTGGCTTTGATATATCCACCGTCAAGCGACTGCAAACCCCAGTCGCCCAACACCACGGTATTCCCGCGGGTCGCGTTACCTTTTATACGTTTTCTTTGGCTTTTTCTGTGCTTGACCCGTTTGGGCATTAGCGCCATCGCCATCCTCCTCGTCTGTATAAAGACCCAAGTCGATCCACACTTTGATCCCAATAATACCTTGGGCCGTGCGTGCCTTGGCAAAACCGTAGTCAATATGTTTCTGAATGGTCGACAAAGGAATCGATCCCCTCATCGCCTTTTCGGTCCGTGACATTTCCGCTCCGCCCAATCGACCGGAGAGGACAATCTTCACACCGAGCGCCCCCGCATCCATTACGGAATCCATCGAGCGTTTGATCGTACGTCGAAAGCTGGACCGCTTGCTCAACTGCTGAGCAATGTCTTCAGCCACCAACACCGCGTTTTTCATGGCGTTGTTGATTTCGACGATCTTCAATTCCATCCGCCGGCCGGTCAGATCTTCGAGCTCTGCTTTGAGGCGGTCAACTTCCTGCCCCTTGCGGCCGATGATGATGCCCGGACGGGCTGTATTCAAATGCACGACCACCTGGTCGCGTGTGCGTTCGATTTCAACTTTTGAAATCCCTGCAAACTGATATTTCTCTTTGACGAACTTGCGGATCTTGAAGTCCTCGACCAAGAGGTCGCCGAACTCTTTCTTTGACGCGTACCAACGACTCCGCCACTCTTCAACAATCCCTACGCGGAAACCCGTCGGCCGAACTTTCTGACCCATGATCCGTATGCCTTATGTAATTCAAAAACTGCTGGAATAACGAACGAACAACTCTACCGCGAACCGAAACCGACTGCACCTCGCAACCTGTCCGCCGCCAATTAGACGATGTCCGGACCTTCAATCCCGACATGAATGTGCGAAAAACGCTTCCGAATAATAAATGCCATCCCCCGTGCTCGCGGTTGCAACCGCTTGAACATTGGACCGCCGTCGGCGCGGGCATCTTTAATCATCAGACTCTCAACATTACGCGCACCGGATTGCTCGGCGTTGGCCATAGCGGTCCGCAGGACTTTTTCCAAAAACCTTGCTCCGCGATTTGGCACAAAGCGTAATAAGTCCAGACCTTCGCCGGCCGACTTCCCGCGAACCAATTCCGCAAACGGGCGGACTTTTGTCGCTGAAATCCGCGCGAAGCGATGCGTCGATTTGTATTCCATAGCTATCTTCCTCAACCTGTCCGTCAACCAATCTCGTAGACCAATGCCGCAATCGCGGGAGGTTATCTTTTCGCCTTACCACCATGTCCCCGGAACGTCCGCGTCGGTGCGAACTCCCCGAGTTTGTGCCCCACCATTTCTTCTGTGACGTACACATTGATATGCGCCCGTCCATTGTGCACCAGGAAGGTATGGCCGATAAAATCCGGTGAAATCGTCGAACGACGGCACCAGGTGCGAATCGGCTCTTTGCGTCCGGCATCATCCAATCGCTCAATCTTCTTGAGCAATTTGGCATCAACGTAAGGCCCTTTTTTCAGAGAGCGACCCATCCCGCTGTCCTTCTGTTTTTTGACTCAAATCAAACTTCGATGCGTCCGCGTCAGCCGACAATTTCTTAAACGCCACATCAAACCAAACAACACCCGAGCAACAATCAGAGCTTCAACTGGCCATAACGCCGCGACTTACGCCGCCTGATGATTGCCGCCGATGACGACTTCCTTCGCTTCCGCGTACGGCCACCCTTCGCCAACTTACCCGTCGGACTACAAGGATGCCGACCGCCAGAGTTGCGACCTTCACCACCACCCATCGGGTGAGCCACCGGATTCATGGCAGTCCCCCGAACGCGAGGCCGCCAACCCATCCAACGCTTTCGCCCGGCTTTACCAAGCACAATCTTACTGTGTTCGCTGTTCCCGATCGGACCGATCGTTGCCCGGCAACTACTCGGCACACGTCGCACTTCACCAGAAGGCAAAGTGATTTGTGCCCAATCGCCTTCGCGGGCATTCATCACCGCTGCGGTCCCGGCACTACGGCACAACTGGCCACCACGCCCCGGTTGCAATTCGATGTTGTGAATCGTCGCTCCGGTGGGAATGGCCGACAACGGCAAGCAATTGCCCAAAGTCGGTTCCGCATCCGGACCACTCATAACAGTCGCACCCGCCTCGAGCCCCTCGGGAGCCAAAATGTATGACTTCACCCCGTCGACATAATGCAACAAGGCAATCCGCGCAGATCGATTCGGATCATACTCGATGGACTTCACACGCGCCGGAATCCCGTCCCGCAAACGCTTGAAGTCGATCACCCGATACATCCGCTTGTGGCCGCCGCCACGATGACGGGCAGTAATCTTGCCCTGATTATTGCGGCCACCCTTTTTCTTATACCGTGTCAGCAACGACTTTTCCGGCTTCTTCTTACGGTCGGTGATCTCCGCGAAATCGCTTACGGAGGCATCCCGACGACCGGCCGTCGTTGGCTTATAAAATTTGATACCCATGACTGTCTTTTTCTGTTATTTGCTCGAACAATCGAGAATTCCGCCACCGGCCCAAACCGGCACTAACTCTAACAAGACTGCAATCGCGGCCTAGAAAAATGCGATCCGATCTTCGTCGTGCAACTGCACGATCGCCTTCTTCCAACCACTCGTTCGCCCGACCTGATTCTTGGTCCGCCGCGGTTTGCCGATGCGGTTTTGAGTCCGCACTGCAACAACGCGAACCTCCCACAACTTTTCAACCGCTTCTTTAATTTCAGTCTTTGTGCACAACGGATTCACTTCAAACGGATACGCATTGTACCGCGTTGAAATGTGCGTACCCTTTTCCGTAATTAACGGACGATAAACGACCTGATACGGCTCCAATGTCAGACCCGACTTTTTTTCCGCTGTAGCCATTGCCACACACCTTTTCAAATACGCCAGCATCTCGTGGCGAAAACACACTTACTCCGCGGAGACGCCGCGTAATTTATCCAAAGCCGCCTTGGTCACCAAAAACTGCCGCTGACGCAACACGTCATAGGCGTTCAGGTCCGCAGCCGGCGAGACTCGCAAATCCGCAATATTCCGTCCGGACTTCCACAAGTCAACGTTGTATTCATCAATCGCCAACAGACAACTCTGCCGATCCAAGCCGAGCGACCGCAAAACACCGGCCACAACTTTTGTCTTCGGAGCATCAACCGACAGCTCATCCAAAACAACAGCTTGACCGTCCAGGAACTTGCTCAACAGAGCCATGCGCGTTGCCAACCGAACCGCCTTTTTGGGCAGCCGATAGCTAAAGTCGCGAGTCACCTTGCCAAACGTAACGCCACCACCACGACGAACAGGCGTCCGCTTCGCACCAGCGCGAGCACGACCTGTCCCCTTCTGGCGATACATCTTCTTCGTGCTACCAGCCACTTGCCCACGCGACTTTGTCGCCGAAGTCCCGACACGGCGGTTCGCTTCGTACATCACAACCACATCGTGGAGCAACTGCCGGTTCACACCAGGCGCCAAGTCAGCGGGGTCGAACTCATAGGTCCCCACCTCTTGCCCCGACTTGTCGCGAATCGGAAGAGAAATCATAACTCACTACTCTCAAAAACGTTCACGTTTAACTGTATTGAATCAACCGCAATAAATGCCTGAGCCAAGCCGCAAAACGACTAACCCAACTTATTTGTTTCCCGAATCATCACGTACCCACCCTTAGGGCCGGGAACGGAACCCGCCACCAGCAACAACCCATTCTCTCCATCGACTCGCGTCAACTCAAGATTCCGCACCGTAATGCGAGCATTGCCATAGCGGCCCGCCATTTTTGTCCCTTTAATCACCCGTGCCGGATCCGCACTCTGCCCGATCGATCCACCATGGCGATGCACACGCTTCACACCGTGACTAGCTCGCTGACCAGCGAAGTTGTGCCGCTTCATGACACCCGCCGTCCCACGGCCCTTGCTTGTCGCGATCACATCCACATTAGACACGTCCGCAAACAAATCGACAGTCAACTCTTGGCCAACCTCGCAGTCGCAACCCTCTCCGTCCGTGCGAAACTCACGCACAAACCGCTTAGGCTCACAATCCGCCTTTGCCGGCACTTCAACACCTGCAGCCGCACGAGCTTTTGACCGCTTACTCTTAATCGCCGCCACGTGACCGCGTTCCGACTGCCGAGCCAACCGCCGCGGCTTGTCATCAAACCCGACCTGCACAGCTTCGTAGCCATCGCGTTCCAACGTACGAACCTGCAGCACCACACAAGGCCCGGCCTGAATGACCGTCACGGGCGTAATATCACCCGCCTCGTTGTAGACCTGCGTCATGCCGATTTTGCGCCCCAGTAGTCCAACTGACATGATCGTGCCTCAAATCCCTGCAACGCTATACGAAATATTTCACAACCAACTAACAAACAAACCCAAGCAGAAATGCCGTCGCCCCAGAAGACCACAGCAACCTCGCAGATCGGGACCGATATCGCCGAAGCAATAAAGCCAGTCGAAACCCGAGGAGCAACTCCAGGGAAACCCCAAAGCCCAAGCCAACCGCCAGCGCGAAACACGCCCGCCGCACCCAGGCAACCGGGCCCAACAAGACGCAGAACAGCCAACCACTACCACTTCACAGCCCAAGGGCTGATCAGCGACCCGCAGCAGCCGCCTTAATCTTGATATCCACACCAGCCGGAAGAGACAACTTATTCAACGCGTCGATTGTCTTCCCCGTTGGCTGCACAATGTCCACCAGACGCTTGTGCGTCCGGATCTCAAACTGCTCGCGAGATTTTTTGTTCACGTGCGGACTCCGCAGCACCGTGTAACGCTCAATCCGCGTCGGAAGGGGGATTGGTCCGTGGACATCGGCTCCGGTCCGCTTTGCTGTATTGACGATTTCCGATGCTGATTGATCAAGCACCGAGTGATCGTACGCCTCCATGCGGATTCGGATTTTTTCTTGCTTCTTGCCGGCCACTCAAACCATCCTTCGCTAACAGTTTATGCCTACACCAATGACGACAATTTCCCCGCACTTTGGGCGGGAAATTTCGCAATGGTAGAGATCTAGAATACATTTGTCAATAAAGTGACCCACGACTTTTCTTTATTTCAAATCTTTGTGAAATCCAGGCCCCTGCGACCCTCTTTCCAGCTCAAAACCGCACCTATTTGCCCCGCAATTAGCCCAGCATCTCCTTCAAAATCTCCGGCGGAGCCTCTCCGTACCGTAGCGGCTCCATAGAATATGACGCTCGGCCAGTCGACAAACTGCGAATTTGGGTGGAATAGCCAAACATTGCCGCCAGCGGAGCCTCTGCATTGACCACCCGCAAATGCTCCCGTTGCTCACTATTCAGGATTGTGGCCCGCCGCGAGTGCAAATCAGCGGTAATATTCCCCAAAAACTCATCCGGGGTGACCACTTCGAGCTTCATAATCGGCTCCAGCAGCAAAACATTCGCGTCAGTCAAAGCAGCGCGGACCGCATCGATCGCCGCAGCCAAGATCACCGACTCCACGTCATCCGAATCGCTATACTTTATTCCCAGCAGCGTGAGTTTCACATCCGCCAGACGATATCCCAGCACGCCCCCTCCCTTGGCCTCATCCTGAACCGCTTGGCGAGCCAGATCGGCTAACTGCGAGGGAATTTCATTCGGCTTCAACTCATCCTCGAACGTTAAGCTCGATTCACCCTGGAACGGCTCAACCCTCAATTGCACCTGGGCAAACTGAGCGACCCCGGCAACCTGCCGATTGAACTCACCAGTCACGGTTACCGGCTTGCGAACCGTCTCGCGATAACTGACCCGCGGCTTGTGCGTGCGGATTTTCAGGTGAAAATCCCGCTCCAAGCTGTGCTGGATGACCTCCAAGTGCAACTCGCCCATCCCGCTAATGATGGTCTGTCCCGTCTCCTCATTAGTCAGCGCCGTGAAGGTGGGGTCTTGCCGAGCCAGAATCGCCAGCGTTTGGGCCAATTTCTTACGGTCCGCACTCGATTCGGGCTCAACAGCCGTGGAGATGACTGTCTCGGGAAAGACAATACTCTCCAGCAGCATTGGGTGCTGCTGCACACAGAGCGTATCCCCCGTAACGACTGTCTCCTTCAGCCCCACCACCCCCACGATATCACCAGCTGAGACCTCGTCGACTTTCTCGCGACTCGAAGCCTGTATGTGCCACAACTGGCTCACCAGCTCTTTTTTTCCCGTCCGCGGATTCAAAACCCGCGATCGGCTTTTCAGCACGCCGGAATAGACCCGCACGAAACACAAATCGCCATGCTGATCGCTCTGAATTTTAAATACCAACCCACAAAACGGCTCCGTCGGAGACGGTTTGCGAACCTCGACCTCTCCCTGTTTCTTGGGGGTCATATTGATCCCCTGCACGGGGGGACGATCGAGCGGGCTGGGCAAGTACAAAGCCACCGCATCCAACAATGGTTGCACTCCAATGTAGTCCAGTGACGACCCACACATGACCGGCTGAAGTTGACCGGAAATTGTCCCCTGCCGCAGCAACCGATGAATGTCCTCAATGGCGATGTCTTCAGTTTCGAGATAACTCTCGAAGACCTGCTCATCGAGTTCGGCGATTGCCTCCAGCAACTGCGACCGCGCAGCCTTGGCCGCTTCCTGGTACTCAGCGGGAATCTCCTCAGTCCGAAAATTTTCTCCGCGGGATTCCACGTCGAAATAGATCGCTTTTTGCTCGATCAAATCAATGATCCCGCTAAACGCCTGCGGGTCCGGCGGTGAGCCCGCCCCCATCGGGAGCTGAATCGCAACCGGATTCGCATTCAGGCGGCTTTTGATTTGCTGAAACGTACGTTGAAAATCCGCACCGATGCGGTCCATCTTATTGATGAAACAAACCCGCGGCACACGGTACTTGTCGGCCTGCCGCCAGACGGTCTCACTCTGCGCCTCAACCCCTTCGCGCGCACTGAAGACCACCACACCGCCATCCAGAACCCGCAAACTGCGCTCGACCTCAGCCGTAAAATCGACGTGCCCCGGCGTATCGATGATGTTGATCGTCGTGTCGCGCCAAGTACAGGTGACAGCAGCAGAGAAAATCGTAATCCCCCGCTCCTGCTCCTCGGGGTTGAAGTCGGTTTCCGTGGTACCGTCATCGACGCTCCCCATCCGGTGCGATGACCCTGTGTAATACAAGATCCGCTCGGTGGTGGTCGTTTTGCCCGCATCGATATGGGCAATGATCCCGATATTCCGGAGATGTTCAATGAGTCTGGACATGGATCTGCATCTTAGGCATGAATGACAAGAATAAGCACCGAGCGAACGCAACAAAACGCATCGGACACGTAGGCCAGCGAAATGGTTCAACCAGCGACAGGATATTGTTCATATCGACTGTCCCGCAAAACCACAAGCTGTCCACGTGGCCCGTTGCTCAATCGCGTCCGCGCAAAAAGCAACGCGGGACCTCCATAGAAGTCCCGCGTATAAATTCGTCCGCCGCCAAATGGCGGGGAATATCAAATTTTCTAGCGACGGCTGTAACCGAAGTGGGCAAATGCCTTATTCGCTTCAGCCATACGGTGAACGTTTTCGCGTTTGGTCATGGCGGCGCCTTCACGACGGTAGGCGGCCAGCAATTCGTCGGCCAAACGATTCGCCATCGGACGACCCCGTTTTCCGCGAGTCACTTCCAGAATCCAACGAATGGCGAGTGTCTGCTGCCGCTTGGGGCTCACCGGAGTCGGCACCTGATAGGTGGCACCACCGACGCGCTTGGAACGCACTTCCACGGACGGCTTAATATTCTCCACAGCTGCAGTGAAGACTTCAATCGGCTCTTGTTCAGGAGCCCGCTCTTTAATGATGTCGAGCGCTCCGTAAAACAAGCCTTGCGCGACACTCTTTTTGCCGTCACACATCAGGCAGTTAATGAACTTCGATGCCAAAATTGATCCACAACGAGGATCGGGACGCAACTGGGTCCGGCTGGCGGTGAATCGAGTGGCCATCTTAAAATCTCAACCTTCTGCGAGTTAACTGTTTGAATTCGGCTGCAACGCGTATTCGCCACCCGGTCCCCACTGGACGGCAGCGCTGTTGATTGGTCCCTGAGCCTCGACAGATCGATACTTTGCAAATCGACCTGCCAGCAATGCCTGCGGCGGCAGATCTATTTAGGCCGCTTATTTCCGTAGCGACTACGGGCCTGACGGCGATCAGAAACACCCAGGGTATCGAGCACACCACGAATGACTTTGTACCGCACACCCGGCAAGTCGCGAACACGACCACCCCGCACCAACACGATCGAGTGTTCCTGCAGGTTGTGGCCTTCACCCGGGATATAGGCGGTGACCTCTTTCCCATTCGAAAGTCGCACACGTGCCACTTTCCGCAAAGCCGAGTTCGGCTTTTTCGGTGTAATCGTTTTGACCTGCAAGCAGACGCCCTTCTTCTGAGGGCAAGTTTCCAATAGCGGAGTCTTGCTCTTTTGGACCTGCTTTTTGCGGGGTTTTCGAATGAGCTGATTGATCGTCGGCATGAACTTTACCCGAACCGTTTCGTAGGCTGCTCCAACAAGTGTCCCGGCCCAGCATCGCTGTTTTTAAAGCGTGGGCCTAACCGCGAAATTATCTCGCGTCAGGGAACCTGGAGTCTGGTGGTCAACGTTTTGCTATGAATTGAATCGATATTGAATTACACGGTTACCGGACAACAAAAATAGCCGAAACCGTTTACAAACTGGGGGAACCTTCGACGCGCTGCACGGATCGTGAGACGAAATCGGACAGTTGCGCGAATGTAGCAATCTATAGTGATTGCCTGCCAACGTCAATGGTCCCGGCGGGAATCCCGCCGGAACAGGTTGGATCTTGGTTGATTTTCCTATTGTTTCCGCTCACTCACCACTCTCCGGAGGTGCTGCACCGCCCGCTTCTCCCCGCGAGACATCCAATGCCTCATCCGGAAGAATCGGTGATTCGCTGCCTCCCTGCGGCAGAGACTGAGGTTGTGCCTGGGACTGTGGTTCAGCCGGCTGGGGTGGCTGAGGCGGTTGAGGTGGCTGAAGCGGCCGTGCCTCACCGGCCGGCAATTCGTCCCCTTCGTTGAGTAGGTTAAACCGCGCCTGCAGGATCCGTTCTTTTTCTTCCTTCAACTCTTGCAGAGCTTCGGGCTTGATTCGAACTTCAGCTTGCTGATGCGTATAAAAACCTGTCCCCGCCGGCACCAAGTGCCCCAGAATCACGTTTTCCTTCAGACCGACCAGGTTGTCGCTCTTGCTGGCCAACGCCGCCTCGGTCAGTACCTTGGTGGTTTCCTGGAAACTGGCCGCCGAAATGAAACTTTCACTTTGAACAGCCGCCTTGGTAATTCCCAACAACATCGTGTTGGCCGTCGCCGGACGCGGCCGGGTGGAACTCGCAGGAGTTGCCCCCGCAGCCTCGACTTGGCTATTCACCTCTTCCAATGTTTCCGCCGGAACGATGTCGTCAGCATGGAATTCGGTATCACCCGGGTCGACCACACGAACACATTCCATCAACTGTTGGTTGATACGGCGGAACTCGAATTTGTCGATCACGATACCGGGCAACAAGGTGGTATCGCCCACGCTTTCGATGCCGACTTTACGCAACATTTGGGCGACAATGATCTCGATATGCTTATCGTCGATTTCCACCCGCTGCGAACGATAGACGTTTTGCACCTCACGCAGCAAATACTGCTGTACCGCTTCTTCGCCGCTGACACGCAAAATGTCGTGTGGAACCAACGGGCCATCGACAAGTTGATCTCCCGCATTGACCAAATCTTTGGCATGCACCCGCAAGTGCTTCCCGTGCGGAATGATGTGCTCGATCTCTGTGCCGTCTTCGCCGCGGACAATAATCACCCGCTTACCACGTTTCTTTTCACTGACGAGGTCGATCTCACCATTGATCTCGGCAACAACCGACGGGTCTTTGGGACGCCGTGCTTCGAACAGTTCAGTCACACGCGGCAAACCACCGGTGATGTCCTGCGTTCCGCCCGCTTCACGCGGCGTCTTGGCCAAAACCATCCCAGCGGTGACTTGCTGGCCATTGCCCACTTCAATGTGTGCACGTTCAGGCAAGTAATAAAAGTCGAGGATTTTTCCCGTACCATCTTCCAAAATAATCTGCGGATGCAAATCGCTTTTGTGCTCGATGACGGTCAGGCGGATATTTCCGCTAGCCTCTGTTTCCGAACGGACTGAAACCCCTTCGACACACTCCTCAAGACGGACTTTACCGCCGACCTCGGCGAGAATCGGGACCGAGTGAGGATCCCAGGTGCACAACAGGTCGCCCGATTGTACTTCCTGGTTCTCTTGAGCAACGATCACCGCTCCGTTGGGAATCGTATACTTTTCGAGTTCCCGTTCCTTGGCGTCCAACAGGATAATCTCGCCGCTTCGCGCCAAGACCACGTTTTGGCCTTCGTTGTTTACCACGCTACGAATGCGAGCAAAGCGAACTTTACCGGCACGTTTCGTGCGGATTTCGCTTTCTTCAATTTCGCGAGAGGCGGTCCCACCAATGTGGAACGTCCGCATCGTCAACTGTGTTCCCGGTTCGCCGATACTCTGAGCGGCGATAATCCCCACAGCCATCCCTTCTTCAACCAGCGAACCGGTCGAGAGATCCATACCGTAACACAATCGGCAAATCCCGAGTTGTGCCTCGCAGGTCATCGGGCTGCGGACTTGGATTTTCTCTAGTCCCAACTGCTCGATCTTGTGGGCGATGGCGACGGTAATCAATTCGCCTTCCCGCACAATCAGTTCGTCGGTGATCGGATTGACGATGTTTGTCCGGCTGACACGTCCCAAAATCGCGTCGGTCAGGCTGACTTCAACTTTTTCGCCCCGATAGACAACACCACGCGTGATCCCTTGAATCGTGCCGCAGTCGTAGGACGTGACCACCATGTTCTGGGCCACGTCAGCCAGCTTCCGAGTCAAGTAACCACTATCGGCCGTCTTGAGTGCCGTGTCGGCCAAACCTTTACGGGCACCATGCGTGGAACTGAAGTATTCCAACACGGTCAACCCTTCGCAGAAGTTGGCCTTAATCGGTGTCTCGATGATTTCGCCGCTCGGCTTGGCCATCAGACCCCGCATACCTGCCAATTGGCGAATCTGTTCCACACCACCACGGGCACCGGAGTTGGCCATGAGGAAGATCGGATTCACATACGATCCGTCACCACGGACGTCGTTCTCCAATTCCTCCATCATCGCAGCCGTAATTTGTTCACGGGCATGCGTCCAGGTGTCGAGCACCTGATTGTACCGTTCCTGGTTGGTGATAATGCCGCGATCAAACAACTTCTGTTGCTGCAGCACTTTCTTTTCCGCTTCGCCGATGACCTTGTCTTTGTTGGGCGGAATCTTCAGATCGCTGGTGGCAAACGACAGGCCGCTCCGTGTGGATTCTTGGAACCCACGTGCCTTCATGCGATCCAACAACTCGATCGTTGCCCGCCGCCCTAAAATCTGGTAGCAGTCGGAAACAACGTTCGCCAGATCTTTACTTCGCATGGTGAGGTTGTAATACGGCATTCCCTGAGCAACGACGTCGTCGTTGAAGATCACGCGACCGACGGTCGTGTCAATCAAACCACCAGGCTTAAAGGTCTCGGCGCCTTCCCCTTTAATCTGCGTATCGGCTGCCAGTCGAAGTTTGATCCGGGCGTGCGTCGTCACCTTGCCTTGCGCAACCGCCATATGAACTTCGGCCACCGATGCGAAAATCGTTCCTTCACCGGGACGATCCGGCTTGGAGAGAGTCAGGTAATAACTACCCATCACGATGTCCTGTGACGGACTAATAATCGGCGCACCATTGGCCGGGCTGAAAATGTTGTTTGTCGACATCATCAGCGTCGTGGCTTCGACCTGGGCTTCGATCGACAGCGGCAAGTGGACCGCCATCTGGTCGCCGTCAAAGTCCGCGTTGAACCCTTTGCAGACCAGCGGGTGCACCATGATGGCGTTCCCTTCGATCAGCGTCGGTTCAAACGCCTGAATCCCCATCCGGTGCAAGGTCGGAGCACGGTTGAGCATGACGGGGTGATTGCGAATCACCGCATCCAAAATATCCCAAACATCCTCGTCCTTACGTTCGAGCATCCGCTTGGCGCTCTTGATAGTATCCGCGTGCCCGAGATCCTTGAGGCGGCGAATCACGAACGGCTGGAACAACTCCAAGGCGATTTTCTTGGGCAAACCGCATTGATGCAATTTGAGTTCCGGACCAACGACGATCACACTCCGTGCAGAGTAGTCGACCCGTTTCCCCAACAAGTTCTCGCGAAACCGCCCTTGCTTCCCTTTGATCATGTCGGTCAGCGACTTAAGCGGACGGTTCGACGATCCCAACACAGGTCGCTTGCAACGACTGTTGTCAAACAGGGCGTCGACCGATTGCTGCAACATCCGCTTTTCGTTGCGGACGATGACTTCCGGTGCGTTGAGGTCGACCAATTTTTTCAAGCGCGTGTTGCGATTGATGATCCGACGATAAAGGTCGTTCAAGTCGCTGGTCGCAAAGTTGCCGGAATCCAAAAGCACCAACGGCCGCAAGTCCGGCGGAATCACCGGAATCACATCCAGCACCATCCACTCGGGATGATTGTCACTGTCGCGCAGGCTCTCCACCGTTTTGAGCCGCTTGATCAGATCCTTCATTTTTTGCTGGCTGCCGGTTTCGCGCAGTTCGTTACGCAATTCGTGCGATAGCTCGACCAGTTTGAGTTTGCCCAGCAGTTTCTTAACTGCTTCGGCACCCATTTCGATCTCGAAGGAATCATCCCCGTACTTGGCGCGGGCGTGGCGGGCCTCTTCTTCGGTCAGTAATTGCCGTTCGCGCAGCGGGGTGTCACCCGGATCGATAACGACATAATCTTGGAAATAAACCACCTTTTCCAAGCTGGTCGTCTTCATGTTCAACAACGAGCCCAAGCGGCTGGGCATCGACTTGAAGAACCAGATATGCACAACCGGCGCAGCCAATTCAATATGGCCCATCCGCTTGCGGCGGACGCGACTATGCGTCACCTTTACGCCGCAACGGTCGCAGATCATTCCCTTGTATTTCATCCCGCGATATTTACCGCAGGCGCATTCCCAGTCCTTCTCCGGACCAAAAATCCGTTCGCAGAATAAGCCGTCACGCTCCGGACGATAGGTCCGGTAGTTGATGGTTTCCGGCTTTTTCACCTCGCCGAACGACCAACCGCGAATATCGTGCGGACTCGCCAACCCGATTTTCACCGCGCCGTAGTCGTTAATGCGATCGTATGCTGCTTCGCCGGTGCTCACTGCACACACTCCTAAAATAATGTTGGGGATCTGGCGTAACTGTCAATTCGAGCCGTTCGTGTGATACACACCCACACTGGAACTCGGTCCCAAGGCCGCGTTATATCCGAGTTTTCTCAAGCTGCAGATTCAAAGCCAGCCCGCGAATTTCGTTGTTCAAAACGTCGAAGCTCGCCGGGGTACCCGCTTCCAGCGTGTTCTCCCCTTTGACCATCGACTCGTAGATCTTCGTCCGTCCTTCGACGTCGTCGCTCTTGACCGTCAACAATTCCTGCAGAATGTAGGCGGCCCCATAGGCTTCCAAAGCCCAGACTTCCATTTCTCCAAACCGCTGCCCGCCAAATCGCGCTTTACCACCCAAGGGTTGCTGCGTGATCAACGAGTACGGCCCAGTGGCTCGTGCGTGGACTTTGTCGTCCACCAAGTGGTGCAACTTGAGCATGTAGATTCGACCAACGGTCACCTTTTGATCCAATGGATCACCGGTCCGACCGTCGAAGAGCACCGACTTACCATCTTCCGGCAATCCGGCTGCCTTTAACTCGCCTCGTAAAACATCCTCCGAAGCACCGTCAAAGACCGGGCAAACCGCTCGGTACTCCAACTTCTCAGCAGCCCAACCCAGGTGCGTCTCCAAAATCTGCCCCACATTCATCCGACTGGGAACACCCAACGGATTCAGAATGATGTCGATCGGCGTGCCGTCCTCCAAAAACGGCATATCTTCTTCGGGCAGGACTTTCGAAATGACACCCTTGTTACCATGCCGCCCGGCCATTTTATCGCCGACGGAAATCTGCCGTTTCGAGGCCACGTAGACTTTGACCATCTGCAACACACCGCTGGGCAATTCGTCGCCCCGCTTCAGTGAGTTGAGCACCTGGTTGTGGGTATCAATCGCATTTTCGACCGCGAACCACGAACTCTTGATCACCGCATTGCAGGCCGATTTTTTCTGCGGGCTGCGGATGTCCAAACCTTCGTAGCGGGACAAAAACCCTTCGGCGAATTCAGCAATCGCTTTTTCGTTTTCGCTGGAACTCACATTTTGTCCGTCATCGTCGGTGAGTTTTTTACCCAAGGCCGATTCAAACTCTTTCAAGAATTCCAAGAATGCCGCGGCGATCGCCTTGTGACCTTCTTGCTCCTTGGACTTGAGTTCCGCGTCGAACTTCTTGCGTTCCCCTTCGGTCAAGCTCATCTTGCGGGAGAACTTTTGCGTGTCGATCACGATGCCTTCCACGCCCGAGGAGACTTCCAGACTTTCGTTCTTCACGTCTTCGCCGGCACGGCCGAAGATGGCATGCAGTAATTTTTCTTCCGGAGTCAATTCCGACTTGGCTTTCGGAGAGACCTTGCCAACCAAAATATCTCCGGAACGGACACGCGTGCCGATTTGCACGATTCCGTCTTCACCCAAATGCCGCAACGCTTTTTCGCTCACATTGGGAATATCACGCGTAAACTCTTCACGCCCCAACTTCGTTTCACGGATCTCCACGTCGAACTCATCAATATGAATCGACGTGTACGTGTCGGACTTGACCATCTTTTCAGA
The DNA here is from genome assembly GCF_007747995.1 of Symmachiella dynata. NCBI lineage: Bacteria > Pseudomonadati > Planctomycetota > Planctomycetia > Planctomycetales > Planctomycetaceae > Symmachiella > Symmachiella dynata. The sequence goes on from NZ_CP036276.1 coordinate 6,766,301, forward strand.
CAGGATGATCGCGTCTTCGAAGTTGTAACCTTCCCACGACATGAAACCGACCAACACGTTCCGGCCCAATGCTAGCAGGCCGTTCACCGTGGCGGCTCCATCACAAAGCACTTGCCCTTTTTTGACCTTCTGGCCCATTTCCACAATCGGCTTTTGGTTCAGGCAAGTTCGTTCGTTCAATCCCACGAACTTCTTCATGGGGTATTTCCGGCCGTCCACTTCGACGATATTGGCATCGACGTAGCTGACCGTGCCTGATTTCTCCGCGCGAACCAACATGCCGGAGTTTTCCGCAACTGGTCCTTCGATGCCTGTCCCCACCAGCGGTGGTTCGGCGACCAACAGCGGCACGGCTTGCCGTTGCATGTTGGAACCCATCAAAGCCCGGTTGGCATCGTCGTGCTCTAGAAACGGAATCAATCCCGCTGAGACACCCACCATTTGCCGTGGTGAAATATCGATGTAATTGATCTCGTCGGCGCCGACCCAGACAAAGTCACTCCGGTGCCGTGCGATCACGCGATCGTTGGTCAGCCGCCCTTTTTCAACCGGGGTATCGGCTGGGGCCAAGTGCGACGACGCTTCTTCGTCGGCACGCAGCCAGCAGATTTCATCGGTCAGCTTGCCTTTGTTCACTTTGCGATATGGCGTGGTCAGGAAGCCGTAATGATCCACCTTGGAGTACATACTCAAGCTGGAAATCAGGCCGATGTTCGTCCCTTCCGGCGTTTCAATCGGACAGATCCGACCGTAGTGCGAAATATGAACGTCACGGACTTCAAACCCGGCCCGTTTACGATTCAAACCACCCGGCCCCAACGCACTCAAACGACGTTCGTGTGTCAGCATCGAGAGCGGGTTCGTCTGGTCGACAACTTGCGACAGTTCGCTACGACCAAAGAAGAACTCGATGGCCGCCGAAACACTCTTGGGATTGACCAAAGTCCGCGGAGTCATCTCCTCCACATCCTTGTGCGTCATCCGCTCCTGGACCGTCCGCCGTAGCTTCAAGAAACCTTTGCGGACCTCGTCGGCACCCAACTCATCAATCGTCCGCAAACGGCGATTTCCCAGGTTGTCGATGTCATCAACATAGGCCGTCGGATCGCTCACCCGCAAACGGATCATGTAACGGATCGCGTTGATGAAGTCCTCGGCACGCAGAGTCATCTCCGTGTCCGGCACGTCTTGATTGAATTTACGATTGATGCGGAAGCGCCCAACGCGTCCCAACCGATAGCGGTTCACGTCGTAGAACTTCTCACGGAACAGGTCGGTTGCCTTATCCAGTTGCGGCGGGTTCCCCGGACGCAATCGTTGATAAATCCGCAACAAGGCTTCTTCGTGACTGCAGGTTGTGTCCTCTTCCAGACTGTTGAGGATCAACGCGTCATCGACTTTTTCGATCACCGAAATCGACTTCAGCGACGACTCTTTGATGTCGTCGTGCATCTTCTCAGTGAGTGCCTCGCCCGCCTCAGCAATGATTTCACCACAGCGTTCATGCCCTGCGGGAAACACGATGTCTTCGGCGGCAATCTTGCCTAACGTTTTCTCCAAACTGGCCGGCGACGTCTTGCTTTCGGTCACCTCGTAGAACAACTTCAGCAACGAAGCATCGGTCGAGTACTCCGGATCCATCGCTCGCAGCAACGTCAGAGCCGAGAACTTACCACTTTGGTCAATCCGAACGCCAAGACCTTCCTTCTTCGAGATGTTCAACTCGATCCAGCTTCCCCGCTCGGGAATCACGCGACACGAATAGGTCGGCTTTCCACCCGGCTCGGAAGAAGAGACAAAGTCCACACCGGGCGAACGGTGCAACTGACTCACGACCACCCGCTCGGCACCGTTGATGATAAACTCACCACCACCGAGCATGATCGGCATGTCGCCCAGATAGACCTCTTCCTCGATCGGCTGCTCTTTATTCAGACGCAACCAAACACGGAACGGACGGCCGTACGTCATCCGCAATTGGACACATTCGGTCGGCGTGTAGCGAGGTTTCCCCAGTTCATACTTGACGTAATCCAGCGAATACTGGCCGTCATAGCTTTCCACAGGGAAAATCTCACGGAGGATGCCCTCCAGGCCTTGATCCTTGCGCTGCCGCGAGGGAACACCGACCTGCAAGAACTCCGCGTAAGACGCGGTCTGAATCTGAGTCAGGTCAGGCAACTCAAATTCGTCGGGGATTTCACCAAAGTTACGAACTTCATCAAAAATCAACGTGCGTTGGTGAGGAATAGGCATGCGTGGCTCTCTAAATTCCTAGGTTCTGCCTGATGTGCGTGGCGGCGGAAACAGGAGACTAATCCATGAACAGCCTCCACCGGCAACCCTTCCCCGCAGCGCGAAACATCACGCGCGCCGAAACGAGTCCGCACAAGAAGCGCCATAACGCGCAGCGTGCTCGAGGGTCAGCGGCATCGAGACCGAATGAGTGACAACTCTCAGCCATATTGCAGTGGAGCGATGTTTGAGCAAGAGCGAAGATTACCAAGGATCCATGAAGTTGGTTTTAGGGGCGGACGGCTCGCTGCCGCGGCACTACACCACGGCACGCGCGCCATACAGTCATCACCGCAGCGGCTCCAACCACTGCGACCAGCGCCTCAACGAACTCAACCCGACAAACGAACGGCTCACCCGCGCAATTGCCGAACCGCACCCGTTAGAGACAGCCTCTACACGCCTGCACGATCAAACCACAACGGCCAACGACGGCGCTACGCCCAAACCCACCTGGAAATAGATCCGCCGAATCCTCAAGCGGCTGCCCAACAAAATCGACAACCGCCCATCCCTCAAGCAGCCCGCACCACGGCAACACCTGCGATCACTTGATTTCAGCAGTACCACCAGCGGCTTCAACTTCCGCTTTCAACTTCTCTGCATCTTCCTTGGAGACTCCCTCTTTCAACGGTTTGGGAGCATTTTCAACCAATTCCTTGGCTTCCTTCAGACCCAAACCGGTCGCGGCACGCACGACTTTAATCACCGGAATCTTGCTGTCACCAAACCCGGTGATCATGCAAGTGAATTCCGTTTGCTCGGCCGCAGCTTCACCGCCGCCACCATCTCCACCGGAAGCCGCCACAACAACGCCACCACCAGCCGGCTCGATGCCATGGTGATCTTTCAGGTAGTCGGCCAGCTTCTTGGCCTCCAACAATGTCAAGCCAGCAATCTTGTCACCCAACTCAACCGTCGGTTCATCGTATTCAATCACATCAGCCGTCGCCATAACCGTGTTCCTTTCTCAGCACATCAAAATCGTTGGACGCATATACAGAATTTATAGGAGATTCGCAGGCAGGACCACTCACGAGCCGATGCCCCCAACTGGCGCAGACTAAGCTCTTCTAGCTTCCAACCGCTCTTCAAAACTCAACTCAAACAACAAATCGAAACGACTACTCTTCTTCTCGCTCCGAGTGGGCCTTGACTTGCCCGGACACCTTGCCGCCGGGGCCAAGCAAAGCACCGACCAATTGACCACCCGGGCTGAGTGCCAACCCTGCAATCTGACTGATCAACTCCAAACGGCCCGGACTCTTACTCAGGACTTCCACGTCAGCGGCCGACAATGTCGTCCCCTCGACCGTGCCACCCTTGATTTCCAACCCATCGATCTGCTTGGCCCAATTGGCCATCTCCTTGGAGAGCGCGACGATATCCTCGCCACCCCAAACCAAGGCCGACGGACCAGCCAAGATCGGATCTAAGGCAGAAACCCCCGCCTGATTCAGTGCCATACGCGCCAAGGAATTCTTGACCAGCACCATCTTGATTTCTTTTTTACGCAGGTCCAAGCGCAACTGATTGGTCGTGATCGCATCAACCTTCGACGGATCGATCACCAACAGTTCCTGCACGTCGCCGATCCGCTCGCGGACATCCGACGCAATCAATTCCTTGATGTATTTACTCATGCTACTTAACAATCAATGCTAGTGCGCCCAGCGCAAATTTCTCACCGATCCAAGGGCAGCCCAGAAGGCCGCTACAAACCGGCTGCGCCGGGGCTTATCGCGTACACTAAACCAACGGGAGAAAAAAGTCACGCGTCCGAAGCGATTTCTATGCCAAAAGCGTCAGAATCGCCCAAACAATCCCGCCGATGCCACATTTTCAAGCCGCTGCGTTGACTGGAAGCCAGCCAATGCGTTGCTCAGCACACACTCCGGCCAACTGAGTGTGCACCACTGCAAAAATCACAGTGCGATACCAATTCCCGGGCTGTGCGTGGCTGAAACGGCGATGGTTCGCACGTAGACCCCTTTGGACCCCGAGGGCTTCATCGCACGAATCTGCTTGATGAAAGCGGAAATATTGTCCACCAACTGCTCTTCACTGAACGACAATTTGCCCATCACACAGTGCACATTGCCGCCGGCATCAGCTCGGAACTCCACTTTACCTGCTTTGTATTCCTTGACCGTATTCGCCACATCCTGAGTCACCGTGCCGGCACGAGGCGACGGCATCAGCCCCCGCGGCCCCAACACGCGGCCCAGCGGCCCCACCACACCCATCATATCAGGCGTGGCGATCGCTGCGTCGAATTCCAGCCAGCCATCCTTGACCTTATCCGCCAACTCCTTGCCACCCACGAAATCAGCGCCGGCCTCTTCGGCCGCGGTCGCATTCTCTCCCTGGGCAAAAACCAGCACCGTTTTTGATTTCCCGATCCCGTGCGGCAACACAATGGAACCCCGCACCATCTGGTCAGCCTGACGGACATCAATGCCCAACCGCATGACAACTTCCACTGTCTGGTCAAACTTACAGGGCGGAATCTTCTTGGGCAGCGACGCTTCCAGACCTTTGAGTTTGGCGACCGCATCGGCCAAATCAACACTCGTCAGCCCCTCGACCTGCTTCAACAGAAATTCCTGCCGCTTGGATTGCTTTGCCATCATCGAGCCTCGACTACTCTTTCCAACTATCTTGATCACTTCAAATGTGTCCGATGCCTACGGCGCCGGTGATTAACCGACGACATCCAGCCCCATGCTGCGCGCGGTGCCGGCAATAATCCGCGATGCCTGGGCGATATCCGGTGCATTCAGATCTTCAAACTTTGTCTTGGCGATCTCTTCCAACTGCGCTTGTGTCACAGTGCCCACTTTTTCCGCCTTGGGGTTCCCCGAACCCTTGGCGATTTGAGCAGCCTGCTTCAGCAGAACCGCCGCCGGCGGACTCTTCAGCACAAAATCGAACGATCGATCGTTGTAAACATTGATGATCACCGGAACCATCGTCCCCGTGAGATCTTTAGTCCGCTCGTTGAACTGCATCACGAACTGACCGATGTTCACACCGTGAGGACCAAGTGCGGTACCAACAGGAGGAGCCGGCGTTGCCTGGCCACCCATCACCTGAACCTTGATCGTTGCAACTAATTCCTTCGCCATCGCTTGCCTGCTTTATTAAACTGCCGAAAAATTGTTTCTTGATGACAACGGATCCGTCGGCCAATCCCTCGACATCGCATTCCCCGAACGCGACGCACGCTCCGTCACGCCGATTTCAGACGGCCTCAACCTGCCAATGCTCGAGCTCTTCGACCGGTGTCGTGCGGCCGAAAATTTCAACCAACACCGTCAAACGCCCGGTTGTCTCATCCACAGTATCAATTGCGCCTTCAAACCCTTCAAACGGGCCTTCTTTGATTTTCACGGTATCCCCCACGCCAAACGTCAGGGCCACCCGCGGCGCCTCTTCTTCCTTCTGTTCTTCACGCCCTAGCATCCGAGCGATTTCGTGCTCCTGCATCGGAATCGGCTTATTTGCAGAGCCGGTAAAGTCGCCCACCCCGCCTGTTTCCCGCACCAGAAACCACGTATCGTCATTGAGGATCATGTTGACCATCAAATAGCCGGGAAACAACTTATGCTCGGTGACCTTCTTCTTACCGTTTTTGACTTCCGACACTTTTTCCGTCGGAATGATAATCTCGCCAAAGTAGCGCTCCAACCCCTCACGGTTGATACGCCGCTCAAGCGACTTCTTTATGGATTTCTCACGGTTGCTCTGAATCTTGAGCACATACCAGAGCATTTCCGTATTTTCAAGCTCAGCGGCTTCGCCACCTGCATTGGTCTCATCAGCCATGACGGCCTTCCCTTCACCCTGCCGGAACCCCAGTAGAACTTGACGACTAAACACACAATCGCCAACAAGGCTCCCGCCTACCAGCAACGCAACACAGCAGACGACCGGCCAACCCACACACCCAGGGCAGTCCCGCCCCACAACACTACGACGACGCCTCAACAAGCACGCCGACAGTTGTCATTAATTTGTACCAAAAAAGATCATAAACCAACAGCATGCCACCCAACGCGAACATCGTCACCACTACAACGATTGTCGAGTTCTTCAACTCCTGCTTGCTGGGCCAGGAAACTTTTGTCAACTCCCCCTGCACAGCAATCAAAAAGTCGGCAAACACCGAGTAGTTTACAATCCGAAAAGCAAACGCCAAACCAATTAGAAACAACAACACCGGCACGCCAACGCGAACCCACTCCGGCTCCACACCGATCATCGGCCCCTGCGAGAGCGAAACAGCCCCCAACAGTGCAATCAACGCCACACCAGCAGTTGTCAACTGCCGGACAAGCCGTCCTTGCTTAGGTTTGTACGACTGCAAGCTCAGCAGTTCGCCAAAAAACGTGGTGCTTTTTTTCGCGTTTGCCATGAATTCACGCCCCAGGGCGATTCTTATCACGTGTGAACGACCGGTTACTTTTTCTCAAAAAAGCCACACAGCCATGAAAATCGGCTCCGAAAAACCGCATCCGCACTACGGCGGCTCCCGCCATCCATCTCGACAGCCTGGATAACTACAGACAAAACCCGCCAACCAAGCAGACCACATCCAATGGTGCCACACAAACAGCGAGCCTAAAAACAGGGGCGGAGGGACTTGAACCCCCAACCGCTGGATTTGGAATCCAGTGCTCTGCCAATTGAGCTACACCCCTAGGCCTTGGTGAATTGCCGGACCCTCAAAAACGCGGCGAAAATCCGCCACCCATCGCGACGACATCACTTCTTCCGCGACTCTTTATGAACCGTGTGACGGCGAAGCCGCGGGCAATATTTCTTCAACTCCAACCGCTCTGCACCACGTGTTTCTTTTTGAACACGATAGTTCCGATCACCGGTCTCAGTGCATTCCAGCCAAACATACTCGCGGGCCATGACTTCACTCCACCTATCTCCGGCACGGGCACGCGGCCGCGCCGAAACCGATACAGAAAATGAACACCCGCCGAAAAAACTAACGGCGGGTGCCCACTGAATCACAATTACTCAACAATCTTGGTCACAACACCCGAGCCGACGGTCTTGCCACCTTCGCGAATCGCGAAGCGACTTCCGTCTTCCAAGGCGACTGGCGAACCCATTTCAACCTCCAAGCGAACATTGTCGCCCGGCATACACATCTCGGCGTCACCCAGCAGCTTGGCAGCCCCGGTCACGTCGGTTGTGCGGAAGTAAAACTGAGGACGATAGCCACTGAAGAAAGGCGTGTGCCGCCCACCTTCATCTTTACTCAGGACGTAGACCTCAGCCTCAAACTTGGTGTGCGGATGAATCGAACCCGGCTTGGCCAAAACCTGCCCACGCTCAATATCCTCACGCTTCACACCACGCAGAAGCAGACCGACGTTGTCGCCAGCCATACCAGTTTCGAGCGTCTTATTGAACATCTCGACACCGGTGCAGGTCGTCTCGACAGTATCCTTCAAACCGACGATTTCGATTTTTTCACCGACGTTTACGACGCCTTGCTCAATCCGACCCGTCGCAACAGTACCGCGACCCTCGATCGAGAACACGTCTTCCACCGCCATCAAGAACGGCTTATCAGACTCACGAGCCGGCTCAGGAATATTCGAATCCAGTGCGTCCATCAACTCGGCAATACAGCCGTTGAAGGCCGGATCCGTCGGGTTATCCAACGCACCCTTTGCATTCCCACGAACAACCTGAATGTCGTCACCCGGGAAGTCGTACTTGCTCAGCAATTCACGAACTTCCATTTCGACCAACTCGAGCAACTCTTCGTCGTCGACCAAGTCGCACTTGTTCAGAAAGACCACCAACGCCGGCACGTCCACCTGACGAGCCAACAGAATGTGCTCACGCGTCTGAGGCATGGGACCATCAGCCGCAGACACAACGAGGATCGCCCCGTCCATCTGGGCCGCCCCAGTAATCATATTCTTAATATAGTCAGCGTGCCCCGGGCAGTCGATGTGGGCATAGTGACGAGTCTCAGACTCGTACTCAACGTGACTCACGGCAATGGTCACCGTTTTCGTCTCGTCGCGGACCGTACCGCCCTTGGCAATATCGGCGTAACTTTTCACCGTCGCCAAACCCTTAGCACCCTGCACCATCAACAACGCCGCGGTGAGTGTCGTTTTTCCGTGGTCAATGTGACCGATCGTCCCAACATTGACGTGTGGCTTCGTACGCTCAAAGACCTCTTTGGCCATCTCTTCTCCCTACCTATTCAATCTCCCGGGACAGTTGTTAATTCCAACTCAACACTAAATGCAACACGGCCTCACAGACCGCAAAAACATGCTTGCCAAAAATCAGCTGCAAGAGCTGCTGGCGGGACTTGAACCCGCGACCTCGTCCTTACCAAGGACGCGCTCTACCGGCTGAGCTACAGCAGCGAATCAAGTCGCTCGGACTTCCAACTCGAATCGCCAAGCCGGCCACCCCGCAACTCATCGCGAAAAAGCGGGCGATGGGAATCGAACCCACGTCTCCAGCTTGGAAGGCTGGGGTAATACCATTATACGACGCCCGCAACGCCTCTTAGAAACCTACGACCGACAGCAATGAACGCCGAATCACCGCTGCCCTCTATAATTGGGGGAAGCAGGATTCGAACCTGCGAAGGCTGAGCCACCAGATTTACAGTCTGGCCCCTTTGACCGCTCGGGAATTCCCCCTAATTGTCGACTTCAAACAAACGGCGAGCCACAGCCTCGCGACCCCAGCCTCGCTCTGCACGAAGCGGACCACCGAAGACATCTCCTCCGCCTGTCCGCTGGAGCTAGCGGTGGGACTTGAACCCACAACCTCCGGTTTACAAAACCGGGGCTCTGCCAATTGAGCTACGCTAGCGGTAAACTTTATGTATTTGCTGTAAGAGCTACTCGAAACATTCTCGACGCAACAAGCCGCCCAATATAGCATTCCGATCCGCCCATGCAAGTCGAAACGCAAGGAGATCGCAGAAAACCAGATTGAGTGGCCGGCTAAGCTGGAAACAGGCCGAACCTTCACGAGCCCATTGGGCCCAGACCTTCGACGTCATTGCCAGCGCGAAACCGCGTATTAGACAAACGTCCTGACAATTTATCAACGCTCCCGCTCCCCTTTTCTGAAAATTTGCCCGCTTGGAGTCCAAACAGACCACATTCAACGATCCGCTGACGCCCACAAGCACCTGAAACCGTCATTTCCACCCCGAATTGCACCCGAGAGGCGACTCGACGGATACTGGGCAATTAAAAAAACGCCGCGAACCTAGACACCCCACTGCGGGGACAGGTTCGCGGCGTTGTGATGCGCGACCGAACGCTCACCACCTTGCGGCGCGATTGTCCGGCAAGCCTGGAGGGAGTTTTAGACTCCCGGAATGTCGAGCCGGGCCTCCTGGGCAATTTTTCGCAACTTATTTAAGGCCCGCGCTTCCAATTGTCGAATTCGCTCCTTCGTCACACCGAAATGGTAACCGACCTGCTCCAGCGTTTGCGGCTCGGTTCCCTGATTCAGTCCGAAACGGAACAAAATGATGTCCTTTTCCCGGTCGTCCAGTTGCGACAGGATACTCATAATCGCTTCGTGCTGGCGTTGATTGTTCAACTCCAACTCGAAGGGAACAGAACGCGTGTCCGATTTTGCCTGGAACACCTCTTCGTTTCCGGTACGGAAACGATCCAAACGGGTGTGCTCGGCGGGGATCGATCGCGCGAAGTTCTTCATAATCGCCCAGGTGGCGTAGGTGGAGAACTTATTCCCGCGACTGTAGTCGAATTTTTCAATCGCCCGCATCAGCGACATATTCCCATCGCTGACCATTTCGAAGAAATTCGTATTTGGTCGAAAATGCCGCTTGGCAATCGAGACGACCAATCGCAAGTTACTCCGAATGAGCAGGTTCTTGACCGAAACGGCCTCATTGAGCAGCTTCTCGATCGCGTCCATTTCTTTCGATTTGGCTTTTCGCGAATCCAGGCTGCCGCGCAACTCGGCCGCTTTAAACTTCAGATAGTTCATTTTACGGAAGTAGTAGACTTCCTCTTCCTTGGTCAGCAGCGGCACGCGGTATAGGCTGGCCAAATAAGGCGGCAAGCCTGGCGGCGGCTTAAATGCAGCTGCTTTCTTCTCGACGACGGGGACCGGTCCGAGAATCAACTTGTCGGCATCGTCCCGTACGAAATCTTCGCTGTCGATGAAATCGATCGGTTGAGCAATCAGCCGTTGCGCCCGCATTTCCGATACAATTCGGTAAATACTCGCCTTGGTGCGGCAGAACTGCTTGGCCAACCGCTCCACAGGGATTCCCCGGCGGAAATTGCGGTAGATCTGCTTCTTGCCTTCGTCGGTCAACGGACCGCTGGCGTGCGGAAAGACCGCCGTTTCCGGATGCTCGGCGTCATAATGCTTGAGTGTGTAACGGATCGTTTCCGGGGACCGCCCCAATCGCTTGGCAATACGCCGACTAATTTCTGCCGGGCATCCCCCAGCGCGAGCAAAACGCCGTGCGCGCGTAATGATGTCCTCACGCTCCTCCACCGAAAGTTGGCTGAAGCGCGTGCTGCGGTGCACATCGTCGGAATTGCGTCGCACAAAACGGTCCACTGAGGATTTCAGGAAGCCGATCCGCTTACGGTTACCAAACTTAAAGCGGCGACTCACCAAACCCTTGCTCCGCCAACGATCAACGGTTTTCGTGGAGACGTTGAATTGTTCGCTGACATCACCCACCGTGAGTACCGGCTCCGCAAGGCTCTCGACGGCAATATCTGCGCTGTCCGATAAGTCTTCGACAAACAAGCGCACGTCATGCGCCGCATCCGCCCCGGAGAGGACCAAATGCGGATACATCTCGGCCTTGTAGGTCGTGATTTTCTCACAGAGATCGTTGTAGTGATACTCTTTGTCGAGATCGATCTCTTCGAGAAGTTGTTCGGCGCGTTCGATCTGCCGAAGGCGAGCGTCGCGCGGTGTATAGCGGACTTGCTGCTCGGTAAGTTGTCGAATTGCCGGATTACGATAGCGGGACATTTCCAACGTCCTCCGTTTTCTAGGGTGGCGCGCCCCAAGCTGTCAGGATACTTGACCAATTTCCAACACGATTTGTGCGACTTCGCCATGAAAGGCAGGCCGCACCAACAAGAAATGACTTGTGCCTATCTTTCAGAGGTTGACAATTTTGCTTACTGGAAGTTCGCAACTGAAACTCAATCCGGCCTCGATTTGATCCCCTAACTTACGGGGGTGATTCACGACCGGCGTGACAGTGATCAGCTCACATGAGCAACTTCCATACCTGTTCAAAACGTAAACAACATTTGGTGGACTTGCGAAACTCACTCGTCCTCTCATGACGCGTCTTTTCTAAGCAAAACCGGCAAAACCATTTGCCTGAAACTCTTTGAGGCAGCCGCCAGTTTGGCTTTGATAACTACGCCTTTATATCAACTAATACGGGAAACAAGACGCAAATGTGGGCAAAAAAGTTCGCATGCGAACAGTTTTCCGAGTTATTTCCAAGCATCTAACGTAAGCTCATTCTTCATAGCACCTTACAACGACTCGCCCGCAATGAAAATCTTGCAAAGTTGCGGGGAGTTGCAGGAATCCGTCCGCTGAGAGGCGAGAGCGTTGACCAGGGAGTTGCGAGCTAACTGAATTTGTCTCTGCCTAATAGAGAGATATTCGCTCGCGCGTAATTTATCTTAAAAACTCGGTCACCGTCTGTGAGGTATTAGACATGAATGCAGCGAATACCAATTTTTCCTGCGAAGAGCGTTTGAGTAAATTCTGCAAACTCTTGCATAGGCCTGGAGTTTGGAACCAAATACGAGAGCAATAAATTGCTCAACTCCCCAGAGATGCATGGTCAATTTGTTTCCAAAGATCGATTTGCCGCATTGGTATTAACGCGAATTTCAATATAAATTCGCGCAATTCGGTGTTCCTCGTCACCGATCTTTGCTCCCGACGCTGGTCGACTGCACACCACGCTGGTCGCCAAAGCGTCAGAATGCCTTCACGTAGAAACTCGTGCACAGCCCCTCGCAGATGCCCGGTCGTTGACTTGATGTCGAACCGCTCTAGAATGGAAATTCCGTCGGAAAAGCTGCGTCAACTACTAATATCCAGTTTCAAAACCGGGTTTTGCTTGTGCCGATACTTGCAAACTCAGCCTCAGCGTGACGCGTCAGCAGGCTTTGAAACGATTTGTATAGATTGCTTTGCCATGCCTGCTGTCCTGGTTGCTCTACCCGTCTTCAACGAACAAGAGCATGTTGCCGATGTCTTGCAGGCGGTCCAAAAGTACGGCTCTGAGATCTTGGTTGTCGATGACGGATCACAGGACCGCACCGGCGAAATCTTGCGTAGCTTTCCTAACGTGAAAGTCGTGACACACGCGGAAAACCAAGGCTATGGAGCGGCATTGCGTTCGGCGTTCACTTACGCACAAGCCCATGCATTTGACGTTTTGGTCACGATCGATTGCGACGGGCAGCATCAACCCGAATTGATTCCCACCATGGCGGCGGAGCTCACCGCGGGGATTGATATTGTCAGCGGCAGTCGATATTTGCGTTCCTTTGGCGAGGATAGTCTCCCTCCCGAGGATCGGCGGCGCATCAATGCCACAATCACGCAGGAAATCAACCAGCGCCTTGGATTGTCGCTCACCGACGCATTTTGTGGATTCAAAGCGTATCGCGTTTCGGCATTGGCGGCATTGAGCATCACCGAAACCGGGTATGCCATGCCGCTGCAGGTTTGGGTTCAAGCCGCTCGGGAAGGGCTGACCATTCAGGAAATCGCCGTTCCGCGGGTCTATTTGGACGAGGAACGCTCTTTCGGCGGTTCGCTGGACGATGCGGCGCGGCGGCTGGCCTATTACCGTACCGTGTTGGATCGCGAAGTTGGGGTGCAACCGACATCATCCGAAATATCGTCGTCATCCACGTCTGCGACGTGTAACGGCAAGAAGCTCCGTGAGCCGTGCCGCATGAGTTGAGTTTCGGGGGCAAGTCTCCTTAACATAGATTGGACAGCCAGACGCAGCTGATAATCGTTCCTCGAAACTTGTTGCCTTCCACCTATGTTTGAATCGCTGGTCATGCCGGAATCGGAAACTCAAGCTCAGGTCGCTCAACGGCGGTTACGACTGAGCGTCCCCCGCGATGACGGTAGTTTGTATGCCGTTCCTGCGTTGGAAAACGCAACACGGCTTGCCGACGAAAACCATCAACTCCTCACAGCAGCCACCACCGATATTCAGGGACGTTCACTTTCCGTCGTTCGGGCCGGAGCACGCAAGGAACTGTGCCAAGCTGCTCGAAGTTACACCGGGACTTGGGCGGATGTGCCGAGTTGCAGCGACTCAACGGAATTGGTGTACGTAACGGGGCATCAGCCGCTGCTGTTCCACCCCGGCGTCTGGGTCAAGAATTTTACGATTGGCAAGTTGGCGCAAGCTCCCCAGGCGATCGGTATTAACCTGGTCGTCGACAACGATACGTTTGCCTCAGCGGCATTGCGGATTCCCTCCGGCAATCGGGACCAACCGTCGTTCGGGTCCATTGCCTTTGATAGCGGACATTTTGCCCGCCCATGGGAGGGAGCGGAAATCCATGACCGCCAGCTGTTTGAAAGTTTTGGGGACCGCGTCGCCGACAACATGTCGTCGTGGGGCATCGACCCATTGATTCGTGAGCTGTGGCCCTTAGTCGTCGAACGCTCGCAGGATTCCCCGCAATTCTCCGATTGCTTTACGGCCGGGCGGAACCAGTTGGAACGGCGTTGGGGTGTGAACAATCTGGAACTGCCGCTCAGCCGGTTGTGTCAGAGCGAGTCGTTTCTGTGGTTTTTCAGCCATATCGTTGCGCAGCTACCCTGTTTCGGAGACGTCTATAACACCGCGTTGGCCGAATACCGCACGATCAATAAAGTCCGAAGCCAGACCCATCCCGTTCCCGAATTGCGGCAGCAGGATGATTGGATGGAGGCACCGTTTTGGATTTGGCGTGATGGTTCCCACGAACGCCGCCGCGTTTATGCCAAGCAAGTTGCCGCGGAGATTCATCTCCAAGATGGTGAAACGGTCTTTGCCAAATTGCCGCTCACACCCGAAGGCGAAGCCTGCTGTGCGGTCGAGGTTTTACGTGAATTGCCGCAACGCGGCTTTCACCTGCGGACGCGGGCGTTGACGACGACGCTGTTTGCACGACTCTGCTTGGGCGATCTGTTTTTGCACGGCATCGGCGGTGCGAAATATGATGAAATGACGGATCGAATCATGGCTCGCTTCTATGGAATCGCGCCGCCCTCGTTTATGGCTGTTTCTGCTACGGTCTTGCTACCGCTGCACGCGCATCACGTGCAACAGGAGGACGTCACGCGGGCCAATTTCATGTTGCGCGACTTGCGGCATAACCCTGAGAAGTATCTCAGCGAATCTCAAGTGAGTGAATTCACGCCGCTTCTGGAAGAGAAGCACAAATTGCTGGCCGAAGCGAATCACGAACGAGACCAACCGCTCATGCGGAAGCAACGTCGTGCCGGTCGGCATGCCCGCATCGAACGCGGTCGTCGTTTGCGTGAAATCACGGACACATTCGCCGCCGCCGTTGCTGAGCAAACCAAGCAAATCGTTCAGGAACGTTCTGAACTGGAAAAACAGCTCGTGGCCAATCAGGTCCTCTCCAGCCGCGAATTCTCATTTTCGCTGTATTCCGAAGAGAAATTGCGGCCCTTTATGGAAGGCATCAGCGTCTAAAACGCGTGGTAAGGAACGTGGATTTCGATGCTCTGGCTCGATCCGGCCCTTGATGTTCGTGCGGCGCGACGGGACAATGCAGTGCAGTTCCCGCGCTTTAGCTGTGTGCCACACTTCACGACGGAGGAGAACGTTGATGTCAACGGGGCCGCGAACCTGGGGCGGACGTTTGGTTCGAATCAGCAGCTTGCTGTGCGCGGCGGTTCTCATCTTGTGGATGGCCATGGCGAATGATTTGTGGGTCGGCACGTCGCTGCTGGCCATGCTGCCTATGATGATCGGTAACGGGTCGGCGACGCCGGACAATGGTCGCAACGGCAAAGGATCGCTTCTCAGCCGTGCCTGGAAACGATATCGCCGCCGCTCGATGCGAGCCCGGATCCCGTACGAAGGCTTGGCCTATATGGTGATCCTGATCATCTTGATGTGCGGGGCGCTGTTGGGTAAATCGAACCTGCTGTTGTTGGTCTTCGCATTCATGGCAGGACCATGGATCGTGAACGGCAGCCTGTGTTACATGTTGCTGCGGGGGATTGATGCGACACGGCGCAGTCCTCGCCACGTGATGGCGGGTGAGCCGTTTTCTGTGGAAATCACAGTGACCAATTCCAAGCGGCTATTGTCTTCGTGGGTGTTGACCGTGATGGATCGTGTCCAGCACACGCACGAACAGGTACTCCCGCGTGTGTTGTTCACGCGGGTCCCCGCTCGTTCGCAGCGGACAGAGCACTATCAAGCGCGGCTGATGCATCGCGGAAAATACGAATTGGGACCAATCCGCGTGACCACCCGATTTCCGTTGGGATTGGCCGAACGGTCGTTGATCATTCAGGAGGCGGATGAGATCCTGGTGTATCCCCAGGTCGGCGATTTAGCTCCCCGATGGCGGCGACAATCCCAACATGCGCGGGAGTTGGTCCAACAATCAGCGTCGCAGCGTGGCAGTTACGACGATGAATTTCACCGTATCCGCGAGTACCGCACCGGCGACGATCCCCGTGCGATCCACTGGAAGACTTCGGCTCGTCAGAATGAACTGATGGTGCGGGAGTATCACCAAAGTCGCGAGGATGACTTGACGATTTTGTTAGACCTATGGACCCCCACGCGGGCCTCGGTTGCCAATTATCAACGTGCAGAATACGCGATTAGTTTTGCCGCGACCGTGGGATACATGCATTGCCTCGACGCACGGGGCAGTCAGTTGGGGATTTCGGTGCTCGGTCAGGAAGTGGACGAGTGGTCAGGTGTCGCGGGTCCTTTCGCGATTCACCCGTTTCTAGAACGCTTGGCACTTTCCCAAGCAGGCACCGCGCGGCCGTTGGGCGATTTTGTGAACGAGGCCATGTCGCTGCACGGCACCAAGGGACGCTGCCTATTGATCACCACGCGGCCCACACAGTCGGCAGAGACAACCCTGCCGAATGGTAAGGGACGACGATGGAACACCGGCGGTGAAGAATTGCGGATGGCGTACGAAGAATTGATCCAGTTATCCACCGCGGATCGTGCCGACCGCAGCCAGTACAGCATGGAGATCATTGAGGCCAATCCGCAGGTCCTCTCCGATGTTTTTCACCTCGCATCGGAGCCAGAATAAGCCGCCATGCCATTCCTCAAAACCTTTCAATTGAGCATGTACGCCCAGGTCTTCTTGGCCAGTGGGTTGTTAGCAGCAGCCGAGGGAGGGGCATCGCCGGCCTACCTGACGTTCGTCGTTGGCTTGGTGGCGCTGATATTCAACGACTCACGCCGAGAGTTTGGTCTGTCGGAATGGTGGGCAAACGGTTTGGCGTTGGGGGCGTTTTTGGTCGCGTCTTGGGAGTTTATGGGAGACAGCCAAGAATCCAAACTCCTCGCCGGAACACACTTGATCATCTATTTGCTGTGGATCGTGCTCCTGTGGAATCGGGAAATGCGGCATTTTTGGTGGATCTGCGCCTTGTGCCTGCTGCACGTCGCACTGGCCGCCGTATTAACGCAAGCCAGCTGGTTCGGCATGGTGCTTGTGGTCTACGTTCTCTTCATGGTCTGGAACCTGACGCTGTTTTCGTTGTATCGCGCAGAGGAAGAAGTTGTCTCCGCCCCCACGGTGTTTGCTTCCGATACTGGGACCGCGTTATTGCAAGCTTCGGGGAAAAATGCGGGAAGACACAGCCGCGTTCAAGGCAATGTGCAAAGCGACTTCGGCAGGTCCCGCGTCGGGAGCCGTTTGGCATTCGGTTCACTTGTCACGTCGCTATCGGGTTTATTGGTGGGCTCCGCAATTTTTGTGATGACTCCCCGTGTGTGGATTCCGCCGAAAAAATCGGAGCAAGCCGAATCCCCCAACGTTTCGCCCATTCGATCAGTGACCGGCTTCACGGAGGAGGTGCAGCTCGGTGACATTGGCGAGATCCTGGAAAGTAGCGAGCCTGTGCTGTCGGTGCAGGTCGTCGACAATGATACGAATACAGCATTAGACGTAATCGATTTTGCCAACTCGTATGATATGAACGAACCATACCTGCGCGGCTCGGTCCTCGTGAAATATAGCGCCGGTAAGTGGCAAACAGGGAAGCGGGATAGAGATCCAGACCGAATGTCTCACGCACCGAGACTGGGGAGTCGGGGGTGGATTCGCCAAGACATCACGTTAGAACCGATGGGCACCAAGCTGCTATTTGCCATGCGGCCATTCTGTAGTGGTAATTTCGCCATCGGGGAGCGTGATGGCAACGAAAACGCGCTCTTTCTGGCATATCCCTCCTATACGATCTCTCCACGTACGAGCGAGTCGGGTTCGAAACAAATCAGATATCGGATTTATTCTCGCCCGCCAACTAATCCTCCATCGCCCCCCAAAGATTTTTCGTCGTTTCGATACATTGAAACATCGCAAAAAGGCCGCGAACTCACAGCAGTTCCTGAGTCACAGAAACTGAAAGCACTTGCGCAACAAGTCGCCGCACGCGTCAATCGAGAATCGTTGCAGGGGGACGAGTACACATTGGCTGTGGCCCGTGCTTTGGAATCGCATCTGCGTGACAGCGGGGAATACACCTATTCACTCAGTGCGGCGGTGATGGATCCGACGATTGACCCGGTGGATGATTTTCTCTTCAACCGTAAATCGGGGCATTGCGAATACTATGCGGCCGCGTTGACGTTGATGCTGCGTTCGGTCGGAATTCCCGCGCGGCTGATCAATGGATTCAAAGGGGGCGAATACGATGCCCAAGAGAAGGTCCTGCGGGTCGAACAGCGGCATGCGCACTCTTGGGTCGAAGCGGCGATCGGCGATCATTGGCTCACAATGGATGCGACGCCGGCGGCGGAGCGACAACGGATCGTCGCCTCACACAAGCCGGGTTACTGGGAGGTCTTAAAGCGGACTTTTTGGGGATTTTGGCGAGAGAATGTGGTGAGTTTCTCGCTGGCGAAACAGCGACGGGAGATTTTCGAGCCCATGCTGGATTATCTCCAAAAAGCATTTAGTTCCACCGCCGGGATGCGGGCCGCTGCGGTCGATTTTTGGAATTGGTTTTACAGCACGGTCACCAATCCGCAGCGATGGATCAGCATCGATGGCGGGATCCTTGTGTTTTTGCTCTTGGGCGTTCCGGTCTTGATTTTCCATTGGACAAGCAAAATTTGGCGTCGACTACGAGGAAGATGGGCGAGAAGAAAATCGGCGCACGCCGGTCCGACCCGCCTAGTTGAGTTTTACCAACGGTTTCAAGTCCTCACACGACGGATGGGGTTTGTGCGACAGCCCCAACAGACGCAACGTGAGTACGCCGCCGCGATTCAGCAGGTCGTTGATGCTACGGCGGAGGAACCGGAAATGAATAACGTCAGCAATGAAATTGCCGATTCGTTTTATCGTGTCCGATTTGGGGACGATCCCCTCAATGCCGAGGAACAACGGCAGGTCGATCAGCAATTGCAATTGATGGAAGCATTGTCGAAACGGCGGCCACGCTAGTCATTGCATTGACCGCGTTGGTAGCAATCGGACGCTGCGGGGAGTATTCTACCCATTGGCAATCGCTGGCAACGGTCGATACAAGTCGTTTCAAAACCCTCTGACGCGTCTCACTGAAACTAATCTGAACGTTTCGAGAACAAGCGCAACCGGGTTTAGAAACTGGTTCTAGACGGACGTTCAGCTTGCCACCCCTGACGGTATTAGTTTTTGCACACAAGGAGCAACAATGAGACTCACCGCAATCCTCTGTACCCTGACCCTGGTTGCCGCTGTTTTTTCAGCAACGGCGCATGCCGGCGAGGACAACGTGCCCCCCAAAGGCTTTAAAGCACTGTTCAATGGCAAAGACCTGGCCGGTTGGAAAGGGCTTGTTGGGAACCCCAAAGTCCGCGCCAAAATGTCGCCTGACGAACTGGCGACGGCACAAAAAGCAGCTGACGAAAACATGCGGCAACATTGGAGCGTCGATAACGGCGTGTTGATTTTCGACGGAAACAACAAAGGCGGCCCGCTTTGCACTGACAAAGATTACGGCGACTTTGAAATGCTGGTCGATTGGAAGATCAAAGAGAAGGGGGATAGCGGCATCTATCTCCGCGGCAGCCCCCAAGTGCAAATTTGGGACATTGAACTCTTCAACACCGGTTCGGGCGGGTTGTACAACAACAAAAAGAATCCTTCTAAACCGCTCAAGACCGCCGATAAACCGATTGGTGAATGGAACACCTTTAAGATCAAAATGGTCGGTGACAAGGTCACAGTGCACCTGAATGACGAATTGGTCGTGGATAATGTGACGTTGGAGAACTTCTGGGAACGTGACAAGCCGATCTACCCCACGGGGCAAATCGAATTGCAAAATCACGGCAACACCCTGTACTTCAAAAACATTTACATCCGCGAAATCCCGCGGAAGTAATCGTCGCCGTCACGTCGACCACATCGGAAAGTTGGGACCGTGAACGTTTTGATCATCGGCTGTGGGTATGTCGGCCAACGCGCCGCGCAAGCCTGGCTGAGCGAAGGTCACTCCGTGAGCGCGTTGACGCGTAACGCGGAAAACGCGACACGGTTGGCAGCACAAGGCATCACGCCGATCATCGGGGATGTCACGCGGCCGGCATCGTTAATCGACCTGCCGGCCGCGGACTTGTTGCTGTACGCCGTTGGTTTCGACCGATCAGCTGCGCATTCGCAACGTGACGTCTATGTCGACGGTTTAGCAAATGTACTCGCAGAGATTCACGCGCGCACAGGCCGTTTAATCTATCTTTCCAGCACGAGCGTGTACGGCCAAACCGGGGGCGAGTGGGTCGATGAGTCCTCCCCGTGCGAGCCAATTCGCGACAACGGTCAAGTATGCCTGGATGCCGAACAGGTTATCAAATCGCAGCTGGGTGGGGATTCGACTGCGGAGTTTCAAATTCTCCGTCTGGCGGGTATCTACGGGCCGAACCGTCTGTTGGCCCGCGTCGCTGCCCTTCGCGACGGCGAACCGTTGGCCGGCAATCCTGAAGGGTACCTGAATTTGATCCACGTCGAGGACATTGTCCGCACAATTCTGGCCTGTGCGGAGCGCGGTGTCGCGGGGCAGACGTATCTAGTCAGCGACGACCGTCCGATAACGCGCCGCGCGTATTATGAAACCTTGGCCCAGCTGATTGGAGCGGCGGCTCCCCAATTTGGCGGTGGTGGCTCGGGACGGCACGGGGCGGAGAGTCTCAACAAACGCTGCAGGAACCGCCGGTTGCGTGATGAATTGGCGGTCGAACTGGCCTATCCAACGATCGAAACCGGTCTGCCGGCGGCTCTGGGCGAATTACAGTAAGCGACCGACGGGTTCAGGTGAGGTGATTTTGTCTTGTTCCGGAGTGGGAACCAGGCGGTCCATCCAGCGAATGCCGAACGCTTCGATTTCTGAGGTCATCGCGTTGACGAGACGCCGGGCGCGGCTGCGGCTGTCCTCCGCTCGCGCCCGGCGTTGTTCTACGCGTGCCATCAGCCCCTGCCGCTGCTCAGCCCAATACTGCGACGCACTGCTGCGGACGTCGTCCAGCCACGGCCCCCATTGCATGGCTTGCGGCTCGGCAGATTGAGTTGGCGCGGATGCCCGCATCGATTCGAAGCAGGCGCCGGTGGGATAGGACTCAACGTCGCCCGCGGCAGTCTGCTTGCCTGCGGGGGTTGATGTCGTGGCGGCGCGTTCGAAGGCGCGGAGGTTTTTAAAAACCCAATGCTGACCGTCTCGGAACATCAGATACAAATCGCGCTGAGGGGAAGCCGGCTGGCTTTCGGCAGCGTTGATTTGCTCCGGCAAAACATCGAGGCACTGCAAATCATCACGACAGTCCCACACGCCGTAGCAATCGGGCGAAATGCCGTCGGGGGAGGGAAATGACGCAATGTGAAACAGATCCACGGAAAAACAGGACACGTCGCGGGGTCGCTCGGTGACGGTCACAATGCTCACAGCGGGAGAGACGACATCGTCGAGCACCAATTGCGATGCGGCAACGGCGCGGCGAGCGATACGCTCTTCGCGATTCTTGTGTTCCGTGGACCAAAGCCACGCAAACAATGTTAGAAATGCCACCAGGGCGATAATGCGGTCGTTCATGGGAGTTAGCACATCAATATTTCGGCAACAGGGACGGCTGTTGCATTCTGGATTTCTACAAATGTCAGCGGACGGACATTGGAACATTAATCCTCACTACGCTGTGCATCGGGTATTGCAGCCACGTCCGATTAGGGGAAATGCGGGAAATAGGATCATGCGGGTTGTGGCTGATGCAATTGCCCTGCAGAGGATTCCCCCGGAAGCCGAGCGTTGATTGTGGGTTTTAAGGCATGCTCCTATAATGGGTTACGAGATTCCCCGTCCGGTGAGAGCCGAGTGGGAGGTCCGGAGGCGGGGATGCACGCGCTGCCCCACAATCCTGGCAATCGCAACAATTCACAACCAAGTCACGGCGTCTGAACGACAATTCGACTATGTCTGACCCACTCCCCATTTCGCCCGTCACGCAACCGTTGTCGGGGACGGTCCGTCCGCCCGGTTCCAAGAGTCTCACCAACCGTGCCTTGATTGTGGCCGCTTTGGCCGATGGGGGCTCGGAATTGACGGGGGTTTTGGACAGCCAAGATACACAGGTCATGCTCGAAAGCCTGGCACGGCTGGGATTCAATGTGCAGCATGATCAGTCGTTGGCCAGAGTCAGTATTAAAGGATGTGGTGGAACGGTCCCAGCGGGCGGCGCGGAGTTATGGCTGGAAAACAGCGGGACGAGCATTCGATTTCTAACGGCACTCTGTGCGGCGGGCCAAGGCGAATATCGTCTCGATGGGTCGACACGCATGCGTGAGCGCCCGATCGGCGATCTGATTGCCGCTTTGAATCAACTGGGAGGCCATGTCACTTCGGTTGCGGGCACAGACTGTCCTCCGGTCCGCGTTGTTGCCAACGGCTTGCGGGGAGGCACGGTCGATGTGCCGGGCAGTATCTCAAGCCAGTTTCTCAGCGCCGTGCTCATGGCGGCTCCCACAGCAGCCAATCGTGTGGACATTCAAGTCGCCGGCACATTGGTCTCCGTGCCCTACGTCGAAATGACGTTGGCTGTGATGCGACAATTTGGCGTCGAGGTCGAATATGATTCCTACAGGCGATTTTCGATCGAACCGCAACGCTACGCGCCGACTCGTTACGCGATTGAACCGGATGCTTCGGCCGCCAGTTACTTCTTCGCCGCAGCAGCCGTCACGGGGGGAGAGATCACCGTGGAAGGTTTAACGCGTGACGCACTGCAGGGAGACGTCGGGTTTGTTGATGCGTTGGCGGAAATGGGCTGCACCGTGATCGATGGCAGCGACAGCATTACGGTACGGGGCGGGCCGCTACGGGGGATCGACATCGACATGAATGCGATCAGCGACACGGCCCAGACGTTGGCAGCCATCGCGCCGTTCGCCGAGGGACCGACGCGGATTCGCAATGTCGCCCATATGCGGCATAAAGAGACGGATCGCATTTCCGCCCTGGTCATCGAGTTGCGGCGGCTGGGGGCTCGGGTCGACGAATTCGACGACGGGCTGATGATCTACCCCGGTCCGTTAAACCCGGCGACGATCGAAACCTACGATGATCATCGTATGGCGATGAGTTTCGCAATCACGGGCCTCAAATCACCGGGCATCCAAATTGCGGACCCCGGCTGCACCGCGAAAACGTATCCCCGTTTCTTCGAGGACCTCGCCCAGTTGACGGACGCCTCGTAAGAATCCGACTGAAGACCAGCCCCATGCGTGCACATCGTCCTTGCACGCGTGCTTCGCACTACGGTTTCGACCACAGCCATCCGGCGGATCGAGACGCTGACGGTTGCCGCGACGCCGGTTGAGCCTGTGTGGGGCGATTTGTGACGGATCGAACCGGTCGTTCGTATCCCGACAGCTCGATCATGCGTCGATAGTCCTCTTCGTCGCTATAGTCCGCGGGCAAAGAGACCGATTCGTCGAGCTCCAGGTCCAATTCAAACTCTTCGTTCAATTGCGGGGACAATTGAGGTTCCGGTTCTGGCTCCGGAGCCGGTACGGGAGGAGTCGATATCGGGGGCGGGGGCGGCAGTTCCTCGGGCATCGGGGGGACACCCGACTGGGGAGGTTGATTGATTTTGGGAACGGTCGTTGCGGGTTGCGAATAAGCAGGGGCCGAAGTTGTGGGTGCTGGCGAACTCGGAGCTGAGGGTGTGGTCGACTCCGCGAAGTCTGTGTTTTCCAACCAACGCAAGTCCTGCACGCGGCGACGTTCATCCCAGCCGGTATCAACGAGCTCCACAAATCCCGATGGCTTTTTACATTCGCGGAAATCCAATCCACCGCGTAGCGTGATTCCCTTCTTGGCGTGGCAACAACACCCAGCGCAAGGGGCGATTACGACCAGGATTCCCAACAGTTTTAAGATGCGCGAAGGAGTCATGTGCCGTATCCATCCTACCAACCATGTGCTGTTCGACCGCGTCGACCAGGCAGTTGCCTGTCATTCCGCAAAGCCGAATCACTTTGCGTGTCTGTCAAAATCGGCACAACTGGAATTTGAGACACAGGGCAAGCTCAGCACATGACGACGCTCAGCGAATGGTTCGACCAACGCGCCGCACGATCCCTAAAAACCGAAACCTCTACGCTGTTTAGCTGGTCGACGAACCTTGCCTATTCCCAAGCCGCATGCAGGACGGTCAATCAAAGTAACCGCACGATTTGAGTGTCTCGACGCTGTCGATAATTCGTTGCTGCGTCTCAGCGAGAGAGAGCTCCGGTTCGCCGCGAATGCCTTCTAGCTCCAAACTGTACGGCCCTGTGAATCCGCAGCCGCGCATGATGTGCAGCACCTGCAGGAAATCTACGGCCCCTCCATACCCCAGTGCCGGAAAATACCATTCGCCGGGATTTCCCTGGCTGTCCTTCAGGTGCAGGTGTTTGACGTAGTGAGAGACTTTAGCCAACCCGACTTCAACGACGATGTTTTCGTTAAAGTACAACATGTTGCCGGTATCGAAGTTGATCCGCAGATTGGGGTGCTGCAGCTCCTCCATGGTTTGCAGCATATACCGATGGTTCACACAGATTCCCGGATGCGTCTCGAAACAATAAGTGATGCCATGCGTCGCCGCGCAATCGCCGATCTCGCGGAGATGCGCGTAGAGCTGCGACAATTGTTCAGCGTCATCTGCTTCCCCAGCTCCCCCGACTACGAGTTTCACGCCGAACTCGGCGGCGATGCCAAGTTTGTGTTTTGTGATATCGACGACATCACGCTGCAGTGGATTGCCGCTGGTGATATTACAGCTGGCCAATTTGACACCATGATCGCTGAGCAGACTTTTGACAGCCGTTAAGTCCGCCGTGCTCGCCTCGGTCGTCACTAGCGGCTCATCGCCGAAGATCGATTTTGCCCCGGCGGTGCGGATCGGTAGTTCGAGGTACTCCAACCCGGCAGCGCGAATGTTTTCAATCGCGCCCCGCGCGCCGAAGCGTCCGTAACTGTTTGTCAAACAAGAAACAATTGCCCGCATTCGTGGATCCTTAAAGCCAATGTGCTGTGTCAGTCCTTTCATTGTGACGGCATACCGACGGCTCGGCAATGACGTTGTCCGTCGCCGAGGGCCGAATTGTTTGGTATAACGTGGCAAGGCGGAAATCTCCGTACGAAACCTCTGCACTTCTTCTCTCATTCAATCCATTCGATACCATGACAACCGAAGCTTATCATCCCGGACTAGAAGGCGTGATTGCCGGCGAAACTGCGATCTCGACGATTGAAGGGGGATTGCAATACCGCGGTTATTCAATCGCCGACCTAGCCGAGCACTCCACGTTTCTCGAAGTCGCCTACCTGTTGCTGCATGGCAAACTCCCCTCGGAAGAAGAGTTGGCGGACTTTCTGGCCATCTATTCCGAATCGGCGGAAGTCGACGACTCGATCATCGAGTTTTTACGGCAGATTCCGCTACACGTTGGGGCGATGGATGTGTTGCGAACCGGAATCAGCGCAATCTCGCATTTCGACCCGCAACTCGACGATGATTCCGAAGGGGGCAACATCGCCAAAGCGGTCCGCATGCTGGCACAGATTCCTATTCTGATCGCGGCGCGGTATCGCATGACTCTGGGAATGGATTTGATCGAGCCTGATCCCGATCTCAGCTTCGCTGCCAACATCCTGTACATGATCACCGGCAAATGCCCGTCGGAACAGCGGGAGCGGGCTATGGATGTCTCGCTGATTTTGTACGCCGAACATGAGTTCAACGCATCGACATTCACGGCGCGGGTCGTGACCTCGACGCAGTCCGATATTTATTCGGCCATCGTTGCGGCAGTCGGGGCGCTCAAAGGTCCGCTGCATGGCGGTGCCAATGAACGGGTGATGGAAGTCCTGGAGGAAGTTGGGTCTCCGGATAACGCCGAAGATTGGATCCGTGATGCGCTGGCCAAGAAACGTCGCATTATGGGATTCGGACACCGCGTCTATAAAACCGGTGACCCACGGGCTGTGATTTTGAAACGCTACTGCGGAGAATTGGCTGAGAAAACCCGCAACCTGGAATTGGAAAAAATGGCCGATGTCATCGAAGGGATTGTTGTAGAGGAGAAAGGACTTCCTCCGAATCTCGATTGGCCCAGCGCGCGGCTGTATCACTATCTCGGCTTGGATGTCGAATTGTATACGCCGCTGTTTGTCGCCAGTCGCGTCTCCGGTTGGGCGGCGCACGCTATCGAGCAAACCGCCAATAACCGACTGATTCGTCCCCGCAGCCGCTACACTGGACCGACCGGACAACGCTTCCTCCCCATCAGCGGCCGGTAACTGTCTACTAAAGTTGGGGGCCACTGGCGGCTTGCCCGCCAGTGCAAAACGCGTGACCGGCCAAGACACTGTTTGACAACAAGCCAGCAGTCGAACCCGACACTCGCACGGTTTTTTAGTATTTCAATAGGCTGTTCACGTCACTGCAGCGTGGCGTCCAGTACTCGCATCGACCACACCTCCATAACGGGACAGATCCGCATGGCGGCCCCGGATGACAACGTAGCCACGACGCAACCCGCCGGCGATGCTCAGACCGCACGAACGCGTCGGCCGTTGCTGCAGCGTATTCCCATCGGCGGAATCGTGGTGTCGATTGTCGTGATGCTGCTGATGGGGATCACGGTGCGCGACTACGGTCTGACGACCGATGAACCGATCTACATTCTCAACACGCATCGATTCATCGATTGGACGGTTGATTTGTTTGGGCAGGGACCGTCGGTCGCGTTTGAGAAAGAGCGATTGCGGGAAGGGATTTATTTTGCGCGGAGCGACAGCAAGAATCTTCCAGCCACGACGCTGATTGCTGCGTTGGGCTACGTCACCGTTGGCCAGTTCGATTCCGCACCGGCGGCTTATCGCTGGGGGAACGTGATTGTTTTTGCCATTACGTGTGGCGTGGTGTTTCAGTGGATACGGCGGGAGTTGTCGTACGGCGCCGCCATGATTGCCGTGCTCGCACTCCTCGGCACACCGCGACTGTTTGCCAATGCGCATTTTTTGAACATCGATACACTCGTGGGCTGCTTCTGGGTCTTAGCCGCCTGGGCACTGTATTACAGCCGCGAGAATTGGCGGTGGTCGATTGGGTTTGCCCTGTTTTGCGGCGTGGGCATGATGACCAAACCGACGTTTTGGTTTGCGCTGCCGTGGTTTTGTGTGTGGGGTCTGTTCTATCACCGACGGGAACTGTGGCGCGCGGCGGTCTGTTTGGCCACGGTGACACCGCTGACGGCGCTCTTGCTGATTCCGCTGTGGTGGTCCAATCCCGTTGGCGGGTTCTTTGATTACATCGCTCTGTTGCGGCAAGAGGAAAACGGTTGGCAAATCGATGCCTTTTACTTGGGCGACGTCTATCAAATGACCGGCATGCCGCCGGTTCCCTGGCACAGCGTGATTGTATTGCCGTTGGTCACGACGCCGATTTGGATCTTGGTCTTGGCCGCGGTCGGACTGGTGCATTGGCTGCGCCGGGAGCGAACTTCGGACCTGTTGGGGCTGTGGGTCGGCAGCAGCTGGGTGCTGCCGTTGATCGTCATGCTCCCCTCCACCCCAGCTCATGACGGCGTAAGGCTGTATCGCGCGTCGTTTTTCTTTTTGGCGCTGATCGCCGCTTATGGTTTCCAAACACTCAGTGACCGATGGCTCAAGCGGACGGACCAATCCACAGACTCGACGCGTTTGCGGTGGGAGTGGGTGGCAATTGCCGCGCTGGCAGCCTTGGCCGTTTGGCCGCTGTGGCGGATGCATCCGGGGCAGCTTTCGTATTACAACCTGGCCGTCGGCGGACTGCACGGCGCGGCAATGCCGCAGGAGGTGAGCTCCTTGCCGGGGAATTTCAAACGCCCGCAATTTGAAATCGATTATTGGTGGGCAGCAATGAACGAACCGGCCTGGGCGGAGATGCAACAGCAACTGCCGCAAGGGGCCAAGCTGTGGGTCTTTCCGGAACACTTCGGACTCGAACGGCTGCAAGAGTGGGAGGACCTGCGCCAAGACATCACGATTGTCGGCCCTGATCAAGCCCAGTACCTGCTGCTGTACGGACGGCTGGGACGCTTGCTGGACCCGCGCAGCGGAAACCTGGGCCGTCTATTTTTAGAGGGCCAACCGCTTTGGGAATTACGGATCGACGGCGTACGCGTCGCCGCATTGTTCCGAATGTGAGCAAGCTGTAGGGCAGGCTCCCGCCTGCCATAAACCACATTGGACATCCCGCGCCTGCACAACAGCAAGCAGGAGCCTGCCCTACTCGTGGCCTGTGCCGCAACCACCCGAACCACAGCCCCCGGAGCCGCAGCCTCCCGCTTGTGGCGGAGGTTCGACGAGCGGGAAAAAGCGGACCTCGAAATGGAATTGCTTCGACAACTGCTCGCCGATGGTTTCCAACTCGGGGAGTTGCTCTCCCAAGAAATACAGCACGATTGTCTTGCCGTCGAATAGAAACTCGAAGTCGACGACATCCACCGTTGGGTCGTGCGCGGCCAACAATTGCTCGCAGGCATCCAACAATCCGGGTGGTTCAGCGGACATCAGTTTGACTTGCGCCAGATCGTCCTCGCTTGCGCGGCGTAGCACTTCACCGGTTGGTTTCTCGGCGTTGACGGAAAGAGGACGGCGTCCGTCCAACGGGCTCGACAGAACTTCCCCGAGCTCCAAGCCGCGCGAGGTATTCACAACCACCCGGTCTTTGTGGCGACATTCCACGGATTCAATCGAACCGAACCAAGCCACCCAACCCAGCGCGCCGTAGCGGATGAGATAACGGTGCACGCCATCGTCCTTGACCGGCGGGGTTTCGACGGCCGGGGGAATTTCGATTCGCAGCTCGCCCTCTTCGACATGAACCTCGAAACGCTCGACCGGGTTGCCTGCATGCGACGTGCAATCGCCGGTGACGACATCGAATTCCCAACCATGCAGCGGACAAGAAACGGTTGTGCCCGACAGCTCACCCACGGCTAGCGATGCGCCACGATGGGGACAGCTGTTGTCGATGGCGTGAAATTGGCCATCGAGATTGAAAACCGCCACGCGGCGACCGTCCGATTCAAAAATCTTGCTCGCTCCGAGCGGAACTTCGCTCGCCAGACCGATCGGTATCGTTTCCAACATCCACTCAACTCTCTCGATATTTAATTTCGCCCTGCCCACGGCAGTCACGAAGAAGTTCAGAATCCCTACGTCACACGCCGAGGGCGGAATTCCCCGATGGGCTTGTGACGGGCCTTTCATCTCATAATACTCGTTAGAGGACCGGTTTTTATAGTCTGGATGCGGAGAGGCACTGGAAGATGTTGGAGATGAACCGCGGTGTGGGCTGCTTGACTCTGTTGCTCGGACTTGTGATCTACGCTCCGGCGGCGAGCGGGCAAGGTTATTCTCCTGCCGACGCGGCTGGAAAGATGACCGTCAGCGACGGGCTGGAGATCCAAGTATTTGCCTCGGAACCAGAAATCCGGCAGCCGATTTTTGTGAAATGCGACGATCGTGGGCGGCTGTGGACGATTCAATACCTGCAATATCCTAATCCGGCGGGGCTAAAGCGGGTCAAAGTCGATCGTTGGTCGCGGACTGTCTACGACCGCGTCCCCAAACCACCGCCGCACGGACCGCGCGGTGCGGACAAGATCACGATTTTGGAAGACACCGATGGCGACGGCCGCGCCGACAAGACTCGGGATTTTGTCGATGGATTGAACCTGTGCACGGGTGTCGCCTTTGGGCAGGGCGGGGTGTTTGTCTTGCAGGTGCCCTACTTGCTGTTTTATCCCGACAAGAACCGCGACGATGTTCCCGACGCGGATCCGGAAGTGCTGTTGACCGGTTTTGGCATGGAAGACGCACAGTCGCTGGCCAATCATCTCACCTTTGGCCCGGACGGTTGGTTGTATGGGCTCAACGGCAGCACAACGACTTGCAACATTCGCGGCATCGAATTTCAACAAGGCGTCTGGCGGTATCATCCGGTGACCAAGGAATTCGAATTGTTCGCCGAAGGTGGAGGCAATCTGTACGGACTGACTTTCGACGCCGACGGCAATTTGTTTTATAGCTCCAACGGCGGATTGTTTTGGCATGCGGTGCAGGGGGGGTACTATCAAAAGAGTTTCGGCAAACACGGCCCGCTGCACAATCTTTATACCTACGGCTATTTCGCACACACGAAAAACTCCGGCGTCACCGGCACGCCGACCACCGGCGGCACGATTTATCTGGGGGATACGTTTCCCGACAGGTTTCGCGGCGCGTTTTTGTGTGGGAATTTTTTGGGGCACTCCGCTTCGTGGTGGAAAGTGACGCCCCGGCAAACGACGGTCGCAGCAGAGCATGGCGGATTGTTGTTTGATTCCCACGATACTTGGTTTGGGCCGACCGATTTGACGTTGGGGCCGGATGGGGCGATGTACTTCGCCGATTTCCACGATCAACGGACCGCCCACCCCGACCCCGATGCGAATTGGGATCGCAGCAACGGTCGGATTTATAAACTTCAAGCGACGGACGCGAAACCGACTCCGCCGATCAATCTAGCGGAGCTTTCCAGCAACGAGTTGGTTGATCTGCTTTCGCATCCTAATGGCTGGTATGGTCAGCGGGCGCGGGTTTTGTTAGCCGAGCGGCGGGATGCCTCAACCTGGCCGCGGTTGCGCGAAATCGCCCTCACACAAGAGAATGGCCGGTATGCACTACAAGGGCTGTGGGCCTTGCATGTCAGTGGCGGACTGGACGATGAATTCGCTGCTCAACTGCTCGCCCATCCTTATGAATATGTGCGTGCCTGGACGGTGCGGTTGCTGGGGGACGGCAAGTCGGTTTCTGAACCGATGGCCAAGCTGCTGATCGCTTTAGCCGAAACAGAACCGAGTCCGATCGTGCGAAGCCAATTGGCCTGCACTGCCAAACGGCTCCCGACAGCGACGACCTTGCCGATCGTGCAGGCGATTCTGATTCGGAATTTGGACAACGACGACCTACGAATTCCGCTTCTGTTGTGGTGGGCAGTGGAGAGCAAGGCGGTTGCCGATGCCGATCAAGTTTTAGAACAATTCGCCCACGCAGACGCCTGGAACGTCGCTGCCAATCAACCGATCCTACGAAACCTCATCCGTCGTTATGCCGCCGAAGGAACCCCAGCCGGATATGATGCTGCCTTACGGATCTTGCAAAACACACCCTCGAAACACTTGGCCGAAGCACACAAAGCGCTCGGGCAAGGGTTGTCGGAACGAGCGGGCGGATTAGGGGGGATTGGACATGGCGGACTGTATGCGCAATTCGCAGCGGGTGGAAACGACGCGGCGGAGCGCGCTCGTCGCACATTTGCTGAACCGTCACCGGAGCTTAAGCAATACATCCTCGGCATCTGGCAAAAAAATCAACAAGACCGCGAGGCCTTAACGCTGGCGCTGCGAGCAGGCGTTGAGGAAGCACATCAATATCTCCTCGACACTACGATGCAAGCGGCGGCTGACGACCCTCAATTGCTCTCCTTATTGTCGCAGCTACAGGAATTTGGTCGTGAGGATTGTGAGACTGTTGTGATACAGCGACTGGCCAGTGACCAACCGGACGAGGTCCGGGCGGCGGCGATCAAGGTGCTCAATCGGTTCGGATCGGCGGAATTCATCGATGCGCTGTTTGCACAGTACGCGACTCTTCCGGCACCGCTGCAAACGCAGGTTCGCGATGTTTTGTTGGCACGGCATGAATCGGCACGGCGGTTGTTGGCACTGGTGGAAGACGGCACGATTTCACCGGAGAGTCTCCCCGTCGATCAACTCCGCCGCATTGCACTGTATGAGGACGAGGAGTTGGATGCGATCGTCCGTAAACATTGGGGCAACATTCAACCCGGAACAGCGGAAGAAAAACTCGCACAAATGCGGCGGTTCAATAACGATCTCCGCGCTGCTCCCGGGAATCCCGCCAGCGGGGCTGAATTGTTTAAGAAGCATTGCGCCACCTGCCATACACTCTTTAACGAAGGGGGCAAGATTGGTCCCGATTTGACGAAAGCCAATCGCAACGATCTGGCAGCGCTGTTGGCCAACATCGTCGATCCCAGTGCTGTGATTCGCAAGGAGTATCTCAGCTACGTGTTGGAGACGACGAGCGGGCAAGTCATGACCGGAATTTTGGCGGAACAAGATGCGGGCTCAATCACGTTGGTTGATGCCAAAGATAACCGCACGAAAGTGCCGCGCAATCAAATCGAAGCACTGCATGAATCGGCGACATCGCTGATGCCGGAAAATTTGCTACAGCAACTGAGTCCGCAACAACGGCGGGATTTGTTTGCCTATCTGCAAGGCAATGCCAAGCCGTAGCATCGATTCTTTGTTCTCGTTCCCAAGCTCCGGCTTGGGAACGCAATTTCGCGAAGCTCCGCTTCGCTGGTTGAAACGATCAAGGCGAATCGTTTGGAATTTCACTCGAAGCAGAGCTTCGAGAAATCGGGTTCCCAAACAGGAGTTTGGGAACCAGGTGGAATTCACCGTTTCAAACTGTCATCAACGGTGCGGCAGATGATGTCTGCAACATCGCGAGCGGCGAGGGGACGGGCGAGGGAGTGCATCGCATGGCGCATCTCCAACCGCCGGGCATCATCGGCCAACAGTCGTGATATCTGTTTCGCCAACAGTTCAGCGGTTTGATCCAGGGTAGATTGTTGCTCGACGATCTTCGCCGCTCCCGCGGTCACAAATTCACGAGCGTTGAGTCGTTGGTGGTCATCGGCGGCATACGGGTAGGGGATGGCGATTGTGGGACACCCTGCGCAGGCCAATTCCGCTAACGTGGTCGCCCCGGCACGTGAGACGGCCAAACCAGCATCCGCATACCGTTGCGGCATATCGGAGAAAAACGGCGACGTCGTATGTTCAAGCCCGAGCCGTTGGTATTCATGCTCCACTTCCCGCCAATCGTTGATGCCGGTTTGGTGCATGATCGTCCAACCGGTCAATTGATCTTGCAAGATATCCGCAGCCATCGTCACCGCGCGATTGACCGCCGAGGCTCCTTGGCTACCTCCGAGAATCAACAATATCCGGCGCTGGTCGGTATGGCTTGAAGCGACTAAAGCGGCGATGTCGGGGTGCACCGGATTGCCGGTCTGTTCCACTTTCACCCCGGCCGGAAGATGCTCCGCACTAGCGGCATAGGAAACGCAAACGGCTCCGGCGCGGCGGCACAACCAGCGGGTGGCGCGGCCGGGAATGATGTTTTGCTCTAAGAGCACAGTGGGAATGCCCATCCGCCGCGCTGCTACGACCGGGGGGACACTGGCAAAGCCGCCCAGTCCGATCACCGCCGTTGGTTTTTGATCCTGAAACAGCGCCCGCGCCTGCCGTACCGCCCGCCAATTTCGCCAAAGAAATTGCCAAGGCCGCCGCCGTGCGGTAGCCAGCGATTCCGACGACAGCGCATAGTGCTGAAATCCAGCAGAGGCGACCAATCCCTCTTCTTGGGGACGCCCCGACCCCAGAAACTGCATGACCGCTTGGGGATAGCGTTGCTGCAATTCACGGGCCACGTTCAAACCGGGTATCAAATGTCCTCCCGTACCGCCACCGGCAAAACAGAAAATCGGGGAAGCGTTCGGTGATGGGTCGGACACGAGGTGAATGGCGCTTGCGGCGAATGGGTTTGTGGAATGGTGGTGACGACGAATCAATGATGCGCCGGCAAGATTAGAACGAAATGCACCGCTTGTCCACCGGTGTCAGACGGGTGATCTGCTAAACACTGCTGGGCAAGCCAGCAGTGGCACCCGACGTCGAGTGTTTTTCATATTTTCAACTTGTTGTAGATTGCGACTATGCAGCGAGGGACTGTGGCGTCTCAACGTCTGAATCGTCGACCGCGGTCGCTTCAACGGATTCCGTCGCGCGGGAAAAACTCACGATCAGACCGATGGCCATTAAGGTCGTCACGAGGTTACTGCCGCCGTAACTCATCAGCGGATGGGGAATGCCTTTGGGCGGCACCATGGCTGTCACGACGGCGACGTTGATCGCCGCCTGCAAAATGATCTGCGTTAATAACGTGGTCCCTGCTAAAAAGGCGAATGAATTTTTGTCGTGGCGGGCCAACAAACGGATGCCAAAAATATAGACGCCGATCCACAAGGCGACCACGGAAAATGTGCCGATCAGCCCCAGTTCTTCACCAATCACGGCAAAGACAAAGTCGGTGTTCGCTTCGGGTAAAAAGCTCAATTTTTGCCAGCCTTTTCCCAACCCGACGCCCTGACCTCCACCCGCTCCCAGTGTCATCAACGATTGTTTCAATTGATACGGGGCGGAACTGGGATCGGTCCATGCCGCCACAAACCCCGAGATCCGCTGCATTTGGTAGGGGCGATGGATCACCAGATACGCGATGGCGGGAATGGTCGGCGCTGCGATCAGTGCAAAATTGCGCAGCGGCCAACGAGCCACGAAGAGTAATATTCCGCTCCCCGCTGCCAAGAATAAGGCTGTCCCGAGATCGGGTTGCCGCATGACGAGCGGTACCATGACTGCAGCCGGTAGACAGGGCAACAGAAATCCCGTCCACCAACCGGTTTCTCGCGCACGGACCTGCATCACCAACCGCGCTAAAAAGAGCGGCAACGCCAACTTCGCCAATTCAGCGGGCTGCATCGTAAACGTGCCCAGACGCAACCAGCGTTGCGCGCCGTTGACGTGTGTTCCAATTCCGGGAATGAGCACCAAAACCAGCAGACCGGTTACCACGGCAAACAGAAAGGGGGCGGCGCGATAGATGAATTGTGCGGGCAATTGCGAAGCGATGATGCCGGCCGCGATACCGCAGGCCAAGAACAGCAGGTGTCGCGACAGGTAAATCTGCTCCGATTGGCTGGGGTGCGACGTCATACTGGCGC
The DNA here is from genome assembly GCF_007747995.1 of Symmachiella dynata. Classification (NCBI taxonomy): domain Bacteria; kingdom Pseudomonadati; phylum Planctomycetota; class Planctomycetia; order Planctomycetales; family Planctomycetaceae; genus Symmachiella; species Symmachiella dynata. The sequence continues at coordinate 6,801,318 of NZ_CP036276.1, forward strand.
TATGCACCATCAGCACGCCCATGGCGAGCAGCATGCCAATCAATGCTAGAAAAAATCCGCGATCGTTATTCACGGGTTGAACATTCCACTGGAGTGATCCGCTTCCCGACAGACCGGGTCGCGACTGAGAAACGGTGTGCGACGTCTCCTTCATGGATCGTCGATTTGGCCGCTCAGCGCTGAGTCCGAATGGGGGTCCGCAAGCCAGTGGCGAGAGGATCGAGCGGCGCGGTCAAACATTCGCGGCAAGAGTCATAGCCCCACATCCGATTGGGCGGATTGTGCGTATTGTGCGGGCTGAGAGACTCAATGGATCTTGAGACTGGCAACAGCGATGATCGCCAGGATCGCCGAGCTGATCCAGAATCGTACGACGATTTTCATTTCATGATGGCCGTGAAACAAGAAGTGATTGTGGAGCGGACTACAGGCGATCAATCTTCGGCCGGTCATACGAAACCAGCCGACTTGGGAGATCACGCTGAGTGTTTCAATCACAAACACGCCTCCCACGATGACCAGCAGCAATTCTTGTCGAATCACCAAGGCCGCCAAACCGAGCAGAGCGCCCATCGGCAGCGAACCGGTATCCCCCATGAAGACCTGTGCGGGATAACAATTGAACCACAAGAAGCCCATCACCGCTCCGACCATGGCTCCCAGAACGACGCTCATTTCACCGGCACCGGCAATATACGGCACGCTGAGATATTCGGACATCTCCCGATGCCCCGACATGTAACACAGCGCGACAAAGGCCGATCCGGCAAAGACCATGCACCCACAAGCTAGCCCGTCGAGTCCGTCGGTCAGATTCACTGCATTGGAACTGCCGACCATCACGAAGGCACCCCACAGGATAAACCCGACTCCCAAATAGATGCTGTGCTCCCCGAACGGCCAAAACAGGTCCAGACCCTGTGAAACTTGTCGGTGATGCCAATACAAGAGCAAGGAAGCCGTACCCGCCAGCACGAGTTGCACGACGAATTTTTCCTTAGCACGCAAGCCGTTCCGCGCGCCTTTGAGTTTGACCCAATCGTCGATTGCGCCCAGGACGCTGAAGCCAACCACCACAAAAATGGCGACCAGTACGAACGGGCTGTGGAGATTGCCCCACATCAGAATCGAAATCAAAATGGCCGCCATGATGAACAGACCACCCATTGTGGGAGTCGCGTTCTTTGACGCCTGGATTTCATTCAAACGGGCCGAACCGCTGACCACTCGTTCGCGAAACCGGGATTGCAGCCAGCGGATCGCAGTTGGTCCCAACAGGATGGCGATTAAAAAGGCGGTCAGGCTCGCCAAGGCAGTCCGCGCCGTGAGAAACACGCGCGAATCGCCGGAAGAGAATATTTCGATCTTCTCCATCAACGGAGCGAAATGGTCAAGAAGCCAAACTAGCATGCGGGTGACAACACTACGAAACGGTCTGACAAACCGCCAAGTGTTCCGTATCTAATGAAGGGATTCGATATCGAACAGGGGTGGGCCAAAAGATTAATCGGCCGCAGACAATTGAGCCGTCACGCTGCTAGGCTTCGTTGAAATCCCGGTGCGATGGTGGCTGTGTCGCTGCCTGCGCTCAAAGCCGCTGCTTCCCATCCGAGGGGATTATAAATTCCGTTACAAAAATCCGTTGCCGTATTCCGTTGTAAGTACCGGGCGCCGAAGTCCCCACCTCGGCGCCCGGACAGATAGATTCCGCTGCGAAGCGGCATTTGGAGTGATTGACCCAGTAACCACTTGATCCATTTGCCATTCACGCTTCTACCCAAAATATTTGAGCAGTGCTTAGATCCCCGCAAACCCTCAGCACGTAGCGGAACTACCCTTTCGTTTTTCAATCAATGGGGGTTGTGTCTGTATTGGTTGTGATCAGAGAAAAGTTTTTGAAGTCAGGCGGGCACGCTCAAGGCATCCAAGTTGTTGATCTCTTCTGTTTGTCGTGTCGCCCATTCCACCACGCGTTCCATTCGCATGGTTCGCGAGCCTTTCACGAGCAAGACGTCGCCCGCTTCCAGCCAGCAGTCTAAGTTCATCAACAGTGATTCAAACATCGGGCACTCAGCCATCTGATGCGCATCCATTCCCGCTTCAAAAGCGCCGGCGATGACGTTGTATGCGTTGTCTCCATAAGCCAGTAAACAATCGATGTCTGATTGTGCGATTTGAATTCCCAAATCGTGGTGATACCGACCGGCTTCGTCACCAAGTTCTAACATGTCGCCGACGACGGCGATTTTCTTATTTCCCGTTTTCCAAGCCTGCATCAATTGGCAGGCGGCCCGCATTGATGTGGGGTTGGCGTTGTAAGAATCGTCAATAATTGTCCAAGGGCCGATCTGTTTGATTTGGCAACGCCCTGCGGCAGTCGCAAACCGTAGTAAACCTTTCGCAATCTGCTCAGCCGCCATGCCGACTTCCGTGGCGACGGCGACCGCACAGAGTGCCGCCGGCAAATGATGCCGTCCGCTGACTGGTATGTGGTATTCGTGATCTCCGACGTGAAAACTCAATTGATGCTGACTGGCGCGAACGTTCGTTGCGCGATATTCGTTCTCCTGCGATTCTCCGACAAAAATCACCGGGCAATTGGCATAAGCCGCGACACTTTGAGCGTGGGGACAGTCGCCATTGACGACTGCAAATCCATCACTCGGTAACGCCTGCAATAACTCCGCTTTGGTTTGAATGATCTGCTCGAGACTACCAAATTTTTCTAAGTGCACCGGTACGATTCCGGTGATCACTCCCACTTCCGGTTGAGCAATCGCACACAAGTCGCGAATGTCGCCGGAGTGGCAGGCTCCCATTTCCAATACGCCGTAATCGTGTGATTTCTCCAGTTGAAATAGACTCAACGGCAGGCCGATTTCGTTGTTGTAGTTCGCAATACTGCGAATTCCACAATGATCGGCAGACAGCGCCGCATGAATCATTTCACGAGTTGTTGTTTTTCCGACGCTGCCGGTGACACCAATCACCAGCGGTTCCAATTGTTCTCGATACCATTGTGCGAACCGTGATAATGCGGCGCCGGTATGGGCGACTTTCACCACAGGTCCGCCCCAGTCGTTGCGGTCTGAATTGACAACACAAAATGCCGCACCGCGTTGACAGGCGTCACGGACAAAGTCATGGCCGTCGCATAAAGTTCCCGGCAAAGCCCAGAAAACACTACCCGGGGTAACTTGCCGCGAGTCGATAACCACTTGATTGAAATTGATATCTCGATCCAGCCCGTCGGCGGCATGACCACCGGTGGCAACTAATAGGTCCGAGATAGAGATGGGGTCCATGTTGAAGTTACACCGCTGCATTTCCCGGAATCGTAATCCGCAACAAGAACGAAATTGATCGGATTGGTTCCTGGTGATTCAAAGTTGTCTTCGCTCTGTGTCGCATGTTGGGTACCGGCGTTTTTGTGCCGATCAATTCTGTCTTACTGTTCGTTTCTAATACGGTGCCTTGGTCTAGGCGATTTGGCCGATGTTTTTGTGCGGCCCGATGAGATTTGTAGCGGGAATGTCGTGCGGGCCCTTCAGCCCAGCAGTCACGATACGGCCGATGACTTCCCGGTCGTCGAAATGTAAACGCTGACTGCCAATGATTTGTTCGGATTCGTGTCCTTTTCCGGCGACGAGGACCGTGTCCTGCGGACCGGCTTGGGACAATGCCCAACGGATGGCTTCCGCCCGATCGGCTTCGATGTGTGGTTGTGCGGCAATGGGCATTCCGGCCACAATCTCGTCGATAATCTGAGTTGGTGATTCTGAACGTGGATTGTCGCTGGTCACGACAGCGACATCGGCAGAGGCCCCGGCGCATCCCAATAGTGGGCGTTTGCTGCGATCCCGATCTCCTCCCGCGCCGAAGACACAAAACAGACGACCCGCTGTTAGCGTTTTTGCAGCCGCAATCGCCCGCTGCAACGCATCGTCGGTATGTGCATAATCCACAAAAATATTGAAAGGTTGTCCGCAATCGATCCGTTCCAACCGGCCCGGCACATCGGTCAAGGCTTCGATGCCGGCGGCAATATCCGGCAGCGCGATTCCGGCATGTAGCATCGCTGCGGCGGCCGCTAGGCAGTTCGATACATTGTGTTCGCCAATCATCGAGGTCCGTACTTCGATGCGCTCGACTCCAGCCGTTAAGACGAAAGTCGTTCCTCGCGATGATTGTTGCAAAATCGTGGCTGAGACATCGGCGGAATTATGGATGCCAAACGTGATGACTTGTCCCGGAGCATGCGCCAAGCAAGAGATGCTGCCCGGATCATCGGCATTCAGCACAGCGACGCCGCCCGGTTTGAGGCTTTCAAAAATGTGGAGTTTGCTGGCGCGATAAGCGTCGTAGTCTAAATGGTAATCAAGATGGTCGTGCGTAATGTTGGTCATCACTGCGGCGTCGATCAGCGTTCCGGCGCAACGGCATTGATCCAAGGCATGGCTGGACATCTCGATCGCGGCGTGGGTCGTCCCATGCGACACCATCGAGGAGAGCCATTCCGTCAGCATCATGGAGTCGGGCGTGGTCAACGTGGAGGGTTCCGCGCGAATCCCGTCGTTGTATTCAATCGTCCCCAACAGTCCGGTTTGAATGCCGGCCGTTTGCAAAATTGATCGGACCAACCAAGTGGTGGTTGTCTTTCCGTTCGTTCCAGTGACGCCGACGATTGAGAGTTCCCGCGAGGGATCGCCGTTGAGCGCGCTGCAAATACGAGCAAAGGCTTGCCGTGTATTGCGGACAACGCATTGCGGGACCGGTACGTCGGATTGTGGGTATTCGACCAAGACCGATGTCGCACCATGTTGGATGGCATCGCGAATGAAGTGATGGCCGTCAAATTCTCGGCCACGCAGTGCTGCAAACATGGCCTGACTACTACAATCGAGACTATTGTGCGTGGCATGTTGCACGCGAATGTCCGCACATCCGACGAAGCTGGCGCCCGACAAAATGCGGCGCAGCGTAATTCCCAGGGGAATTCGAGGGTGAATTAGGGACATGCGAAAGGCCTCCTGCCTTTCCGCTCGATCCAGGCTCGGTTAAACGCCTACGCTGGCGAAACCATCCCAGGAATATCAATTGGACGTGTGAGAAAAACCGACGGCCAGCACTCGAGAGATACGGTGAAACTTGTTTGCCTTCCCGGCGATAAAGACCGGACGCGCAAACGAGATTCATAAAAAAAGGAACAGGCTCGACTCAGAACGTGGGAGATGACGGCTAGGCGCCGCAGCGCTGAATCGAATGGTGGTCGTGAACCGACCGTTGAGATGTGTTGAGTGTCACGAAATGCTGACTCGTCGGGTGTGTTTGAGTGGTCGGCATTCTCGTGATTCTTCAAAAACGGTCAACCCGATTTTGGCCCTTTTTCACAATGCTTGTAAACGTTACAAAACCGCGCGTCGGCGATCGTCGTTCAAGCCATGAAGCATTCAGCACAACCAACTGTCGCTGGCAACTTGCGGGCTAGCATTTATTGATGCTGCGCTGCAGGCGGCGACCATTGTTGAGCGGTTAGCGAGCGGTCTGTGACGGACTCATCTTGTTTTGCGCATTGACGGTCCGCGTTCCATCTTGTTTCGCTTCGTCCGCTGTGGCCAACCGGCGATGCAGTTCGGCCAGCTTCTTTTCCTTTTCCTGTTGGGCATGCCATTCCCGGATTTTTTCTTCGACTTCGTACTTGTGATACGTACTACTGAAGCCGGTCGGCTTGTATTTTGGGTCGAGATAGTGGCAACCGCTCGTCGCGAGCATCAGCGTTATGAGCAAGATGTTCAAGCCACGCATCGCCACCGAGACTCTCCCCATGAGAAAAAGAAACTTCGTCTCATTGTATCGGTTAGGCAGGTTGTGCGGGCGCATAAAAAGACAGGGAACCCGCCAAGTTCGCGGCGGTTCCCTGTCTTGTTTTGTTCGCTGCAGATTATGAGATAAGCCGACCGCTGTTGCGATACTCATCTCACAAACGGCGAGAGCTTATTTGGCGGCGGCAAAACGAGCGGCCACGGTTTCCCAATCGATCACGTTGAAAAACGCCGAGACATAATCGGGACGGCGGTTTTGATAATTGAGATAGTAGGCGTGCTCCCAAACATCCAATCCCAAGATCGGCGTGCGTCCTTCGGACAGCGGCGTATCTTGATTCGGGGTGCTTTCCACAACCACCTTGTCGCCATCGACCGACAGCCAAGCCCAGCCACTGCCGAAACGCGTTGCGGCGGCGGCGCTGAATTGTTCTTTGAACTTGTCAAAGCTTCCGCAAGCGGCATCGATCGCAGCAGCCAGATCGCCCGAGGGGGTTCCGCCTCCTGAGGGACTCATGACTGTCCAAAACAACGAGTGGTTGGCATGTCCGCCGCCATTGTTCCGGACAGCGCCACGAATGGCTTCCGGAACGGCCGCCAAGTCGCTCATCAAATCTTCGATCGTTTTAGCCGCTAAGTCGTCATGCCCTTTCAGAGCATCGTTGACCTTGTTGATGTAGGCTTGATGGTGTTTCGTATGGTGAATTTCCATCGTGCGAGCATCGATATGCGGTTCCAAAGCATCATACGCGTACGGCAAGTCAGGCAATGAATAAGCCATGGTCGGTGTTCTCCTTGTAGGGCCTCGGTCAATCGAGAGGCAACTTGCAAAAAAAGCGATAAACTGAAGCTCAGCTGCGCAGATTTTCTGCCGTGAACTTCCCTTTATTTGTAGTTTCATTTGGTTATATCAACCTGATTCGCATCTTTGCAAAGCACATGCCTGGAGACGGCGACGCATTTCCGGAATTTTAGCCGATTCCTCCGACAGGCGACTTCGACAGGCGAATTAGAGAATCTGCCCAGAGGGGAGAAAGTGGCCGGTGGTCAGTGGCCAGAGAAATAGAGGGGCACCATGCACAATCCGACACAAAACCGCCAACCCTCAAGCCTGTCCCCTCACGCCTCAAGCCTAACCCGTCATTTCCCGATGCAAAACTTGCTGAAAATGCGGTCTAGAATGTCGTCCGTATAAACGGCTCCGCTGACTTTACCCAGTTCCTCCAAGGCAACGCGGATTTCAATCGACAGCAGTTCGTCGCCTGCTGACAGTTCAGCGACCTCTCGCGCTCGCTGAAGTGATTCAACCGCACCGTGGAGACTGTCGCGGCAACGTGCACCGGTGGTACCCAACAATTGTTGAGGAGCTGCACTGTCTTGTGACAATTCAGCGGCGACGGCCGCGGTCAGTTCTTCCAAGCCCGCACCGGTCACGGCACTCACGCGAAGGGCCGTTGCGGGACCCGTTGTGTTGGCGAGATCGCATTTGGTGAGCACGGTCAGCGAACGGGCGTTCCCGCAATCGGCTTCCCCCGTGAGCGGATTGGGCAGTTCATCGGCGGTGATGCACCAGATGATTAAATCGGCGCGTTGGAGTTGATCCTCGCGGAGTGCCAATGCGGCTTGCAACGGTCCCTCACTCTGTTGTTCCCAACCGGCCGTATCGAGCAGTTCGATTGGCCGTCCATGCCAATTGACATCGGCGGCCAGATAATCGCGTGTCGTGCCGGCAATTTCGGAAACCAGGGCGGCACCGCGGCCGAGTAATGCATTGAACAGCGTGCTTTTGCCCACGTTGGGACGACCGGCGAGCACGACACGAGCTGTTCCGGTCGAGCGCATGCGGTCGACTGCTTGTTCCAACAACGACGTGATCCGCGCTTCTGCAGAGGTGAGACGAGCCAGGATTTCGCGGTTATCGACGAACTCGATATCCTCTTCCACAAAGTCTAGTCCCGCTTCAAGGTCCGCCAACAATGACAACAAGTCTTCACGGACCATGTTGATGTCGCCCGAGATTCCACCAGCAAGTTGCTGGAGCGCTGCGTTGAGCTGAACCTGATCGTCGGCATCGATCACTCCCAATACTGCTTCGGCTTGCAGCAGATCAACTTTGCCAGCCAAAAACGAACGAAGCGTGAATTCGCCGCCTCGCGCCGGACGGACGCCGGCGGCATAGATGGCGGCCAGTATCGCTTCCAGCAGCGGCGGCGATCCGCAGGTGTGCACTTCGGCCATCGGTTGCCCGGTGTAACTACGCTGCGTCGGCCACAGGAAAACATCGACCGGCATCCAGCGCTGAATATCGTCTAACCAAAAACTGCCGGGATGCCGTTGGGGCAGACGCGTGGTTTCCCACAACGGCGGATCGTTCGGGCGAAATAACTCGTTCAGCGCATCGCGAATCGCGGATCCGCTGATGCGAACGATACCGCGTTGCGCCGGACCGGGCGGCGAAGAGAGCGCGGCGATTGTATCGTGCAAATCGAATGGCATAGCCGAAACTTACGTTTGCTGTCGCGTCAAATTCCACTGCCGGATGGTCCAGCAGTGTTCTGGTCGGCTGTATGCATTGCACTGGCGGGCAAGCCGCCAGTGGCACCCTGTTTCCAGTTGGGCCGGTTAGCGACGCGGTCGTGATTTCTTCTTGGCAGCCCCCAGTTTGGGTGTCGCCTTGGGACTGGATCCGGGCGCAGGGGACCCATCGCCTTTCGAGCCACCCCCCTTATCGCCTTTTGAACCGTCGTCATCCGATCCGCCGCTGGAATGTTTCTGGACTTTCGGCAGCAATTTGCGTTCGGCGATGCCCCACAAGCTGGACGAGATGAAGTACACGCACAGTCCGGCCGGTACGTTGTAGAACATGAATCCCATGAAGATCATCATGTACTTCATCATCTTAGCCTGCATGGCCGATTGTTCGTCGGTTGGCGGCGGCATGAATAATTTTTGCTGGACGATGAACAGTACAATCGTGATGATCGGCAGTAGATTGAACGTATCGCCTAAACTAAAGGGGAGATTGAAGCCCAAGGGAAAGAGTGCGTCTGGAGCGGCAAGGTTGTCGATCCACAAAAAGTGAGCCATCCGCAGATTCACGCTGCTCCGCAGTGCGGTATACAGACCGAAAAAGACCGGCATTTGAATGAACAGCACCAGACAGCCGCTAAAGGGGTTGTACTTGTGTTTGCGGAACAACTCCATCTGGGCGCGGCCCATTTTTTCCCGGTCGTCGCCGTACTTCTTTTTCAGCGCATCGATTTCCGGTTTGATCTCCTGCATCTTCGCGGCGCCCAGTGCCTGCTTGCGGGAGAGCGGGAACATGCACAAGCGAACCATGACCGTGAGCAAGATGATTGCCACGCCATAGTTGGGAATCACCGCGTAGAACATATCCAGCAACCACAACATCACCTTGGCGATGGCTCCGAACCAGCCGAGATCCATAATCGCCTCGGCGCCGTGCGGCTCCAGCAATTCTTTCCGTTTTGGTCCCGCAAAGAGTTCGTACTCATGTGTCAGCGTTTCACCCGGTTTTAAGTCTGCGTCGTTGGAGGTGATCGACACACTAATGTCGGTCCGCTCGGGATGCTCCTTGTCGATGGTGCCGCTGGCGACTTGCGTATAGTTACGAAAATAGGAGTTATCCAAAGTCGGTTCGTTGGCGGGCTGCAGGAAGGCGGCGAAGTATTGCGCATCAACGCCGATATATTTGAGAATCGGTTGATCCCACAGGCTCGTTTCCCCTTCGGCGATTTCCTGGGCTGAAAGCGAGTCGGAATGAAAAGTCTTGTCTTCACGATCTAAAAACGCGAATTGCACATCGCGAAACTTGCGAGCCCCGACCACGCTTTCCAGCGGAACGCCCACCGGACCTTGCAGAACATAATTGACGTTCTGCGCTTCTTTTGACAGGTTCTTGATGCTGAAATCAAAATCGAGGACATAAGCGCCAACTTCGTCTTCCGGTTTGTCCCCTTTGGCCTTATTCACCTGATAAGTCTTGGTCAATTCGAATCGGCCATCGGGCGAAGTGATGCGAAAGACCGCCTTGGAACCGTCTTTTGCCTTCTCCACCAATTCCCAATTCACCGAATTCAGCGATTCAATCGCCTCGGCAAATTGGTCTTCAATTTGCGGCACCGTGACCTGTAAGGTCATCGGTGTCAGCATGGGTGCACCGATCTCGATCCAACGCACAATGTCGTTGATGTCTTCGGCGGAGAGCTTCTTCCCCTTGGGGGGCATTTTGAAGTTCTCGTTCTCCTGCCGGATGGCCTGCACAATCAAACTGTGGCTGGGGTCGCCGGGGACGACCGGCGCACCGGTATCACTGCCGGCCAACAAACCGTTGCGGGAATCAATCCGAAAGCCCCCCGCCGGTCCGGGCTTGGCGTGGCATTTGTAACAATTTTTGCGGAAGATCGATTGGACTTTAAGAACCAGTTGGTCCTGTTGCAGTTGTTCTTTGCGCAGCTTATCGCGGTCCGCCTGATCGCTACTACCAACAACCTTCAACGGGGCTTGGCGATCCTTGAGGTTGCGATACCGCGGATCGTTGAGTTCCACATACTCGATAGCCGCGCCGCGGGTATCGATCGTCACAGCCATGCGAAAACCGCTGTCGGGATCGTCAGATCCGATCAGGACTGTCTCGTTTGGGAACTGTGGAATCTTGAGGTCGGTAACCGCTGGCTGTTCTTGCTTGTCGGCATCCTCCGGAGCCGCATCGTCTCCGGCAGCTTCGGCAACGGCTGCCTTCTCCTCGGGATCCTTCACATCGTCGGCGGCATCCGCCGGTGGCGCATCGGGTTCCTGATCCGCTACTGCGGCTTTTTGCGGATCTTTCTCGGCAACCTCAGCATTCGCGGCTGGTTTGTTGGGTTGCTGTGGTGGGGGATTGAACCACATCCACCCCAAATAGATCGCCGACGCAGCGACCATAAAAATCCAAAAGCGTTGATTATTTTCCATTGTTTACCGGCCGTCGCGGAGGCGATCCCCCAGGAAGTTATCGAGATCGGGGATGTCGTAAATTTTTCCCGCCGTGTCTTCAAAACCATAATCAACGCGGCGATATGTCAATTTGGCCGGAGGAGCGGGTGTGGCCGACTCCACGTCGGTCTCAGCGGCCGCTTCGGCCTCGGCGTCGGATATGTTTTCATTTTCTAACACAACATAACAAGCGCGGGGATCGCCATCGCGCGGCTGTCCCACAGAGCCGACATTGACCATCAACTTGCCGCCGGTCAATTCATATTCGTGATTGATTTCCGACGGACTGAAGAAATTCAAGTTTTCGGTGAAGACGCCGGGAACGTGTGTGTGTCCCTGAAAACAATACTTTTGAATGAGTCCGAAGATCCGCTCCATCTTGAGTTGGTTGTAGATGTCTTCGGGAAAGACATATTCGTTAAGCGGGTTGCGAGCGGACCCGTGCACAAACTTAAAGTCGCCCTCGTTGTGCATGCGGGGCAATTCCCCCAGGAACTCCCAACGGCGTTCATTGCCGGCCGGATCACCCGATTCTAAGACCGAGCGTGTCCAAAAAATTGCTCGTTCTGCTCCGGCGTTAAAACCCTCAGGATCAAACAGCGCCCCTTGATCGTGGTTTCCCAGCAGGCACATCTTGCACGACTTCATCACTAAATCGACGCATTCACGCGGGTTGGGGCCGTATCCGACCACATCACCCAGGCAATAGATTTCGTCGATTCCCAAACCTTTGATGTCCGCGAGTACGGCCTCGAGGGCTTCCAGGTTTCCATGAATGTCGCTGATGATGGCTTTCAAATTCAGTTACACCGTCGCAAAAATATGGATGTACGGGGAGACGTTTCGAACCTTAGGCCCGGATCAGGCACGCTGCAAGTCACCTGGGAAGCGGTTAAGTCGCAAAGCCTACAAAATAACATGGTCTGACGAGAATGAAACTCAAAGCGCCCCAGCAATTTAATCGAACCGGCCGCAGTGTGTTTACCAAGCCTACTCTACTCGGATTCCGAGTATCCAGGCCGCGAAATATCAACTTCGCGAATTAACACCTGCGCATGGCGACCGAAATTCCTGCCTCCGAAAGCCATCTACGCTCAGCCACCCCCCTCTCGAGCGAATCGGGTGACATCATGATTCAATAATACAGGGGGTAAACAGCAATTCTAGCGTGGTCGAAGTCGGATGAGTAGGGAAAAACTGCATTCTCCATGAGGCAATGCTCCTCACTCGGTGCCTAAATCGCCCCCCGTCGCTTCTGAGTGAACGTTATACCGTAACGACTAAATTGTCGCGGTGAACAATTTCTACATATGGGAGTGATTCGTACAATTGGGCGATATCTTCGCTTCTTTTGCCTGCCAACTGGCGAATCTCCGCCGTGCTGTAGTTCGTCAGGCCGCGGGCAAATTCGTTTCCCGTTGCGTCAATCAACGCAACCACGTCTCCTTTTTCCACCTGTCCCTCGACTCCGACGATTCCGATGGCCAACAACGAACGGCCATCCCGCTCAACGGCTGTCCGCGCTCCGGCATCTAGAATCAGCTTGCCCTTGGGGGGCTTGGAATAACCGATCCACCGTTTCCAAGCCGGAACCGAAACTCCCTGCGCCAGGAACAACGTCCCGGTTTCCTCGCCCGCTAAGACTTTCATCAATGTGCCCGATTTGGTCCCGTTCGCAATGATGACGTTTTCCCCCACGGCCGTCGCCATTTTAACCGCGCTGAGCTTAGCGCGCATGCCGCCCGTCCCGCGTTTGCTGCGGTCGGCGGTCGCTATTTGCAGCAGTTTGTCGTCCCATTCCTTGACCAACGGAATCGTCTTTGAATCCGAATTATCCGGAGGGCCATCCATGAGACCGTCCACGGTCGATAAGATGACTAGCAACGGCGAATGCATCAGATTTGTGACCAATGCGGCCAATCGATCGTTGTCGCCAAAAGCGATTTCGTCGACGCTCACGGTATCGTTCTCATTGACGATGGGAACTGCACCGTTTTCAAACAGCGTCAAAATCGTATTGCGGACGTTGAGATATCGCGAACGGTTGTCGAAATCGTCAGCAGTGAGCAGCAACTGAGCCGCGTGACAGCCATGTTTCTTCAAACAATCGTCATAATGCCGGATCAAGTGGGCTTGTCCGATGGCAGCAGCAGCCTGCAAATGCGGCAGATCGCGGGGCCGTTGGCGCAAACCGAGCAATCCCATGCCGGCACCGACCGCCCCGCTGGAGACCAAGACAACCCGCCGGCCGGTTTCACGAACACGCTGGATTTCCTCGCTCAACGCACTCAGTCGCTCGAGATTGAGCGTATCGTCTTCGCGGGACAGGACGCTTGTCCCGACTTTGACGACCAACGTGCGGGCGGTTTCAATCACCTCGCGGCGAACCAGATTGACCATGTCGCGGTTTCCATCCAATGAAATTTGGGAAACCTCGAATTTACCGCATGGCTCGGTTTACGGCAACTTGATCGACTTTACGGTCATTTCCATCGCCGGCGGTGAGAATTCGTTCATTTGTTGGTTGGTTCGCAGCGGCTGGTTGAGTATGATGCCAAAGTATTAAGGAAGCATAAAGACGCACTTGCTTTCCTCGCCCCACCCTCGCATCCCTAAGTGAATGCCGAATCACCGATGGCCGAGTTGAATCACGAGTGCGGCGTTGCCGCGGTTTATCACCTTCCCGACCGTGGCGTCAGCCCGCTCGCCCCCCCTCAAGGTGTGGAACATACATCCAATTTGATTCCGCGGTTGCTGCTCGATATCCAAAATCGCGGCCAATTGGCAGCGGGGATGACGACCTTCAATCCGCACCGCAATCAACTCATCGATACCCACAAAGACGTGGGCACGGTGACCGAAGTCTTCCATTTAAACCATCAGGATAGCTACAGATCCCTGATGCGCAAGTACGCTGGACGGGCCGCGATTGGACACGTTCGCTACGCCACGTGCGGCAAGGATGACAAAAGCTACGCGCAGCCCTTCGAACGGCATCATATCGAAAAACCGAAATGGTTTAGCTTTGCCTTCAATGGTCAGTTGGCGAACTATCCGCGTTTGCGGGATGAAATCCTCTCGGAGAACGATTTCCACCTCGCGCGCGAAACCGACACCGAAGTCTTGATGCATATGATTTGTCATCAACTCTCGGGAGATCGTCGGCCGGAAATGATCGAAATGCTCACGGAACTGAGCCTGCATTTCGACGGCGCCTATAACATCGTCTACCTCAACGCACTGGGCAACATGTTTGTCGCCCGCGATCCCTTGGGGATTCGACCGCTGTGTTACGCGAAAGAAGGCCCGCTCTTCGCCGCCGCGAGCGAATCGGTCGCCTTGGCCAATCTTGGATTTCGCGAATCCAGCATTAAAAGCCTGCACCCGGGCGAAGCGGTCATCATTCGCGATGGCGAGTTTTCGATTCAGCAATTCACCGCCAGCCCCAATCGCGCCCACTGTTTCTTTGAGTGGATTTATTTCGCCAACGTCGCCAGTACGCTGGATGACCAAAGTGTCTACCTGACCCGTAAGCGGCTGGGCGAGGAATTGGCTGATGTGGAAACTCTGGAGATCGACGAAGACACGATCGTCGTCCCGGTTCCCGACACGGCCAAAGCGGCAGCCGATAGCTTGGCCTTTCAACTGAAAGTCCCCTGTCTGGAAGGCCTGATTCGCAATCGCTATGTCGGGCGGACCTTCATCGAGGGAGCCAACCGCGCTGACAAAGCCAAGACCAAATACACGCCGCTACCCGAAGTTCTTCGCGGCAAGAAAGTCCTGCTCGTCGAGGATACGATCGTCCGTTCGACGACCATGAAGGTTTTAGTCTCGCAACTCAAGGAGCGGGGCGGAGCGAGCGAAGTTCATGTGCGGGTGGCTTGCCCGCCGATCATCGCCCCCTGTTTTTACGGAATCGACATGTCGACGATTTCGGAGTTGTTCGCGCCGAAGTTCATGGACAACGGCCCGCTGACGCCGGAAATTGAAGTCACGATGGCCGAGACGCTGGGAGCGGACAGCTTAAAGTATCTGCCCATCGAAGCGATTTCTCGCTGCGTCGGCTTTCCCAAAGAATCGTTGTGCCAAGCCTGCATCGACGGAAAATATCCCACTCCCGCCGGTGTGCAGCTGTACCAAATCGCCCTCGAAAAACTAGAATTGGGCGAAGAAGAAAACGACGGGCGGGCCTATGACGCCCCTTTATCGGTGACGGCCCGAACCTAGGCCTCGACGTGCGCCAGTCGATGTTTCCGCTGCAGCCTGACGATTCCACCAAGGAAGAGCCTCCCGAGGAAACCGACGACACGCCGGACGACGATCGCTAATTCCTTTCGCCAGATCTATACAAAAACAACATGCTCCGCGAACACGAAATCCAAGTCCGCGTCCGGTATAGCGAAACCGACGCCATGGGTTACCTGCATCACGCCAACTATCTCAACTTCTTCGAGATGGGCCGCACGGAACTACTGCGAGCCTCCGGGGGAAATTATCGCTCCGTTGAAGAGCAAGGACTGTTCATCGTTGTTGTCAAAATGGAAGTCCGCTATCGCGCCCCGGCTCGATACGACGACATGCTGACCGTCAAAACCCAACTCATCCGTTCTTCGCCGGCGAAGTTGATCCACAACTACCAAGTCTTCCGCGACGACGTTTTGCTCTGCGAAGCGGAGACCCTGTTGGGGTGCGTCGATGCCGAAGGGAAGATCCAACGTATGCCGGATTTCTTGAGCGAGCAATCGTAAGGCGTGTCGTCAAATACGTGACTAAAGAGTTCAGGGTGGCCGCGATAGCTCTGCTATCGGGGCGGGCGCAGCCCGCAAGAAGCCGCAATTTCCGCGCTCTGAAACGAGCAGAATCTTGTTGGCGGGGAGAGCTGAAACTGCTGCTTCTTGTGCCTGCGGCACACCGATTGCCGTTGGCAATCGCTGCCACCCGATGGGTTTTCTCCACGAGCAAATATCGTTTGTTGCTCTGAGGAAAAGGCCGGAGTGAGGTGTTTGCGGAGTTGAAGATTTCAACTCACCAAACCTACCGCTCAATTGACAAAGTCAGCATCATGGCTATGCGCAGCTCATACTTGATAGACGCCGGTGCGGAATGGTTCGTCGTTGGCGTGGCGGGTGGCGATTGCTAGTGACTGAATGAGGACCGCTCGCGTGTCGGCCGGTTCGATGATTTCATCCACCCAACCCCGCGCTGCTGCGTAACGGATGTCGGTTTGCTCTTCGTAGGAATCGACGATCTGCTGCCGCAAGCTTTCCATTTCGTCGGCATCGGGGATTTGTCCTTGCCGTTTGAGGGCGGCAATATTGACTTGCAAAATCGTCGAAGCTGCTTGTCCGGCCCCCATCACGGCGTAATGCGCCGTTGGCCAGGCAAAAATAAATCGCGGGTCAAACGCCTTGCCACACAACGCATAATTCCCCGCACCATAACTGCCGCCCAGCACGACGGTTAGCTTGGGAACGCGACTGTTAGAAATGGCGCTGACCAATTTAGCGCCCGCACGGATGATGCCCGCTTGCTCCGAATCGCGGCCCACCATAAACCCATAGACGTCCTGCAAAAAGACAATGGGCAACCAGGTTTGGTTGCAGTCCATCACAAACCGTGCGGCTTTGTCCGCGCTTTCGTGATAAACCACGCCGCCGAATTGTAGACCCGACTTCTCTGTTTTTTCCGGATGATGTTGGTTGGAGACGATCCCGACGTTCTGCCCCCCAATGCGCGCATAACCACATACCATCGTCTTGCCGTACTCGGCTTTGTATTCCTGAAAACTGCCGGCATCGACAATGCAGTCGATCACGTCGCGAATCTCATATTGCCGCTGCGGATCGGGCGTGACGATCTCGGTCAGCTCCGCAGGATCGCGGGCGGGGGGCACCGGGTCTTGCCGCGTGAACTTGTCGCTCACCGCATCGTGTGGGAGCGTCGCCGCTAACGCGCGCAGGCGGGCGAGACAACTTTCATCGTCCGGTTCACGGAAATCGATCGTGCCGCTGATCGCCGCATGCATCTCCGCGCCGCCTAACTCCTCGTGCGAAGCAGCCTGACCGATCGAACTTTGTACGAGCGCCGGACCGGCTAAATATAATCCCGAGCCTTCGGTCATGACCAACTTGTCGCACAGCACCGGCAAGTATCCACCGCCGGCAACACAGTTGCCCATAATGGCGGCCAACTGCGAGATGCCCATGGCGGACAGGACCGCGTTGTTGCGGAAGATGCGGCCGAAGTCGTCTTCGTCAGGGAAAATTTCATCCTGCATCGGCAACAAGACACCGGAGGAGTCGACCAGATAAATCAACGGAAGTCGATTGGTCATCGCGATGCGTTGTGCGCGCAACACTTTTTTTGCCGTCATGGGATAAAAGGCGCCTGCTTTGACGGTGGCGTCGTTGGCAATCACCATAAACGACCGTCCTTCAACGCGTCCCAGTCCGCAAATCACGCTCGCGGCCGGCGCCGGGCCCCACTGTTCATACATACCCCACGCCGCCCAGCGACCGATTTCCAGAAACTCGCTGCCGGGATCAATCAGTCCGGCAATCCGTTCGCGGGCCGTCAGGCGGCCTTTTTCGTGTTGCCGCACAATGGCTGCTTCGCCGCCCCCTTGCGCGATCTCCTCGCGCTGCGCACGATGTTCGCCCAACAATTCCTGCCATGCGTTTGCCGAGGACTCGTCATTCATGGAATTTTGTTTTTTCTGTTTAGATTCGGATTCAAAACCCGGTCGCGCTTGTTTCGGCAAGTTATAGATCAATCTCTGCCGGACGCGGCGGAGCGTTTTGAAACGACCAGTCGCCGGGTCAGCGATGCGAACGTGCTGGTGCGGGTAGCCTGTCCATGGTTCTCGCTGTTAGAATAGTAAATACTATAATCGAAAACGGCGCCTGAAGCGTGTCATACCGTTTGAAATCCCCACTGTAAATCGCGACCGGAAAATCGCGACCGGAGTCGATTGAATGCCCCGCCCGTTGATGTGCCTGCTCTGTCTCCTGATGCTCGGACTATTCGTCGCACCGGTTGTGGCGGTGGAAGAAGACGAAGAGGATGCGGATTATCTGCCCGGACTGTCCGCCGTCTATTCGTCCGGTAAAAAAACAATTCGCCGGATCGATCCAGACATTGAGTTTGTCTGGGGAACCGCCAGCCCCGATCCGCGCTTGCCAGCGGGCCCCTTTCAAGCCAAGTGGCAAGGGCGATTGCTGTTGCAGGAGCCGAGCACTTACCGGTTCTACGCTTACGTCCAAGGTCAAGTGACGATCACGCTGGACGGAAAAGAAGTGCTTTCTGGAAAGCCGCAACAGCCGGGGTGGATCAAAGGTCCGCCGTTGGAATTCGATTTCGGTGAGTTTGAACTGGATGTGCAGTACAAAAAAACGGGAAAGGCCGGTCAGCTCAAACTGTTTTGGTCCGCGGACCGCTTCGACCGCGAACCATTGCCGGCACGGTTTCTGTACCGCAATGACATTGCCGCCGACCTGAAACAAATTGAACGGGGGCAAAGGGCTTTCGCTGCCCACCGCTGCAATCGCTGCCATCGTGGAGAACAGGAACAACTCAGCGCCCCGGCTCCCAGTTTAGTACATGCTGCCGGCGGGTTGTCGCGTGCTTGGATCGTCGATCAATTGTCCGGCGCTGCAGCTGACGATCCGCATGCCAACATGCCGCAATTTGGTTTCGATCGCAAACAAGCTGAGACCATCGCCGCATTTTTACTACAAGGCGATCCGGTCGCCACCACGGATATGCCCGCAGCTAAAGATGAAACCGTCGCGCGTCGGGAAGGCGAAATTCTGTTGCGCTCCGTCGGGTGCCTCGCCTGCCATACTCATGGTGAGTACGGAACGACTTCAGAATATACCGGTGGGGACCTAAGCCAGATTGGCAAAAAGCGAAGCCGCGATTGGATCTACACCTGGTTGGCCCACCCGGAGAAATTGAATCGTGACCACCGCATGCCGGTGGTCAAATTGACGAAAGAAGAACGCGCGCAATTGGCGCTCTATTTAACGCCGACTGAGCAATCGGCTGATCCAGGCAAATCACAACAAGACTCGGCGGAAAAAATCGAAGCCGGTCGCGCATTAGTCCTCACGGCCCGCTGCGCCAACTGTCACCGCATTCCGGGTGTTGATGAAAACCTCGCCAACATTCCGAAGTTGTCCGCCGCGACAATGAAATCGGCGCAGTCTTGTTTGTCCGCACTACCCGCGGACCAACATTCCCGCCCAGTTTATCCGCACGTCGATTCAGCAGACATTGCCGCTTATGTCGCGGCGCATGATGAACTGCTGACTCCCATTGGAGAATTTGAACAGGGGCGGCAACTGTTGGTGCAGCGGAATTGCTTGAACTGCCATGAACGCGACCTGGGCAAAGGAATCGTGGCCATTGCCGGAAAGATGTCGCGGGTCGATGAAACCTTGCAGGGACAAAGCGAAGCACTCATTCCGCCGGCGCTGACAGCGGTTGGCGATAAGTTGAAAGATGACGCGCTGTCCGAGGCCGTCAGCGGTGAACAAAAGAAACCGCGGCTGCCTTGGCTCAAAGTCCGCATGCCGCGATTTCAGCATACCGATGCCGAAAAACAAGCCTTGACGAAATACCTAATCGGCCATGATCGCATCCCGAGTTTTAATACTGACCCGCCCGCCAAAGTCACGGAGACCGAGCGCAGGCAAGCCTTGATTGCCGGACATGAACTTGTCGGTGGCAAAGGGTTTAGTTGCGTTGCTTGCCATGCCTTTGGCAAGTTCGAACCGCGCAACGTCGCACTGGGCACCCGTGGTTCTGATCTGCTGATGTTGGGCCAGCGCATGCGGCGGGAGTATTTCCTGCGGTGGACACGTTCGCCCTTGCGGATTGTGCCGGGTATGGAGATGCCTTCGTTCGACAAACCGGTTCCAAAAATTCTGGCCGGCAATCATGATCGGCAATTGGCGGCGATCTGGGATGGCCTCAACGATCCCAACTTCACCGTGCCGACCAATCCTTCGGTAGTCGAACAATATTTGGTCGTCCGCCCCGATGAACCCCCGCGCATCGTGCGCGACGTGTTCACGAATCACAAAGCAGATGGTGGTTATACGCCGCGCTCATTCGCCGTAGGACTACCGAATCGGCACAATGTGTTTTACGACCTCGATACGTTTTCGCTACGCCAATGGTGGCTGGGCGATTTTGCCCGCCAACGCACGCAAGGCAAAAGTTGGTTTTGGGACGCGGCCGGTGTGACCATTGCCGTGGGAACACCCAACGCCCCCGACATCGCACTCCACGCCGACGGTACCGCAGCCGATGCGTTGTTGATTCCTACCCGCGACCAAGGCACACACGGCCGCTTGGTCGGTTATCATACTGACAGCAACGGTGTGCAGCTTGAATATGTCTTGAATTTCCCCAACGACCGGCAACTGCACGTCACTGAAACGATCGGTCCGGTCATGGACCCGGACCGTCCTCAACTGACAGGTTGGACGCGCCGTATTTCCGTGAGCGGCATCCCGGAGGGATTCCAGGCGGTTTTATTACATCGCACGCCCGAGGTCGCGTTTGGCAATCCCCTGGTCGAAGCCATAGACGAATCGGCCACACCGTGGGAGTCCGTTTCGGCCGATGGCAAAACTCAAGGCAGCGTGATTGACAAAACGGGTGATACGGCCTTGGGAGCATTTCGCTACCTGTGCGAACTGAAACCGGAGGAACTCGGCAAGAATCCCGCAACGCCTTCGAAATTCCCCATCGAAAAAATCACCTCGGTGCCGGGATATGACGGAATCCGTCTGCCATTGTCACGATCGATTATGCCGACAGCGATCGCCTGGACGCATGACGGAAAGATGGTGTTCACCTCCCTCAAAGGGCATGTTTACATCGCCGAGGATACCGATGGCGATGGCATTGAGGATGAATTGAAGCTCTTCGAAGAAGGACTCGCCGCTGCTTACGGTGTGATCGCCGACGGAGCGGATTTGATCGTGGCCCACAAACCGGAATTGCTACGACTGCGCGACACCGACGGCGATGGCCGCGCGGATGTGCGAGAAGTCGTCGCTACTGGCTGGGGTTTCAACGACAATTACCACGACTGGACGACCGGCATCGTGCGGGACTCAGCCGGCAATATGTACGTGGGACTGGGCAGTGACTATGCA
The DNA here is from genome assembly GCF_007747995.1 of Symmachiella dynata. NCBI lineage: Bacteria > Pseudomonadati > Planctomycetota > Planctomycetia > Planctomycetales > Planctomycetaceae > Symmachiella > Symmachiella dynata. Next base: position 6,822,304 of record NZ_CP036276.1, read on the forward strand.
CAAAAAAAACGGCGGGCCGAACACACACGTTGGCGCGGTAAAGTGCTGCGGATCGATCCGTCGGGCAAGATCGAACCGTTAGGGCACGACCTGCGTTACCCTACCGGGCTGGCGATCGATCAAGAGGATCGTGTCTACATGTCCGATCAACAAGGAGTGCAGAACACCTTCAATGAGATCAACCATCTCGTGCCGGGACGGGGTTACGGCGTGACCAGTCCGCATCGTGACTCACCCGATTCGCCTCCCATGTGGCCGGCAGTGCAACTGCCGCACCCCTGGACGCGGAGCGTGAACGGCATCTTCTTTTTGAACTCTGAACGTGACAATAAAAACCAAGTCTTCGGCCCCTTCGCCGGTCATGGCATTGGCTGTGAATACGACACACGGGCGCTGATTCGCTTCACGACGCAACAAGTCGGTGACGTTCTGCAAGGCGCCGCCTATCGACTCAGCCGCACGGACATCGAAGACGCCACCGCCAATTTCACCGGCGCGCTCAGCGGTGCTGTCAGCCCCGATGGCGACATCTACATCGGCAGCATTCACGATAGCGGATGGTTGGGCGGACACAATCTCGGCGACATCGTGCGGTTGCGACCCAATGGCAAATTGCCGCTCGGCATTCGCGAACTCCGCGCGAATCCGCAAGGCTTCACGTTGACCTTCACTGCCCCGGTGAATCGCGAAGCTGCCGCCGATCCGAAAAACTACACCATCTCCGCCTACACACGCATCTGGGAGGGTGGCTACGCAACTCCCGAATCGGGCCGCCACAAAGTGACCGTCACCGGCGCCCAAGTTTCTGAAGATGGCCGTGAAGTTATCTTGACTGTCGACGCGCTGCAGGAGAAATTTGTCTACGAAGTCAGCTGCGGCCGCATCGGCCCGGACCCCAACCAACCCCTTTGGCCGTCAATCGGCTACTACACCATGACCGTCGTCCCGAAAAAGTAGGGTGCGTCGCGACGCACCTTTCTAGGTAGGACAAATGATCCTCCTCATACATCAATGCGCTGCACACGTTTTGACGCAAGTTTTTTAGCCGCAGAGGATTTCTCAATGGGGCCTCAATTGATTAAGCGACAGCGATAAGTCGAGTTGTAAATTGGGAGTGACCAACCGAACAAGCCAGCGAAGTCGAGTCAATCAAACCGTTCAACCGAAAACACTACAATCAAACAACCGTTCCAGGCCGTTCGCCACTTCAATTCTCTGTGACCTCTGTGTTCTCTGTGGCAAATAATTGCGAGCGCAAACGGTCGGTTTGGGATTTTGAGAGTCCCGCCTGAAAATCCGTGTTTCATCCGTGTTCAATCTGTGGCTAAGAAAATAACGGTCCGATTTGGTTGCGGCTCAGCCGCGCTCAGCGATTTGCAACCTGCCGATATTTTCCGCTGACAGTCGTAACCTTCTTGAACGCTGCGAGCGGCCTTCCTAGAATCCATAGCACGCCCCGCGCTGGCGGCCGCGATATTCCTCCGGGTCATCTACTCCCAACAAGCAGCGATCACTCATGGCAAAAGAACCCCGCGACTTCGGCGAGTTTTTGGAAAAGTTCAAACGTCATCGCGATGTGATGCACGAAGAACTGCATAAAGTGATCATCGGCCAGGACGAGGTCATTGAGCAGATCTTTGCCGCCATCTTCACCGGCGGGCATTGCCTGCTGGTTGGTGTTCCTGGTTTGGCGAAGACGCTCCTCGTCAGCACGATATCGCAAATCCTCGACGTCCGCTTCAAACGGATTCAATTCACACCCGACCTGATGCCCTCGGACATCACCGGGACCAACGTGTTGGACGAACAAGAATCGGGCCGCCGTGACTTTCGCTTTGTCGAAGGTCCGGTCTTTACCAATATTCTGCTGGCGGACGAAATCAACCGGACGCCTCCCAAAACTCAGGCAGCGCTGTTGCAGGCGATGCAGGAACATGAAGTCACCATCGGGCAAACCACCTATCCGCTGCCCGATCCGTTTTTTGTGATCGCCACACAAAACCCGATCGAACAGGAAGGGACGTATCCGCTGCCCGAAGCGCAGTTGGACCGCTTTATGTTCAACATCATCGTCGATTACCCCACCGTCGAAGAAGAAGAACAAATCCTCGACAGCACCACCGGCGCCGAACAACCCGAGATCCGCAAAGTCCTCTCCGCTCGTTCGATTCAATATCTGCAAAAGCAGATCAAGATGATCGAAGTCGCGCCGCTCACGATCAGTTACGTCGCCAAGTTAGTTCGCTCCAGTCGTCCGCAAGATGACTCCGCCCCCAAGTTCGTTCAAGAATTGGTCGATTGGGGAGCCGGTCCGCGTGCGGGGCAAAACTTGATTGCCGGTGGGCGAGCGATGGCCGCTATGGACGGACGCCCGAGCGTCTCGTTGGATGACATCCGCAAAGTGGCTGTCCCCGTCCTGCGACACCGCATTTCGACGAACTTCCAAGCTCAGGCGGAAGGGATGTCCACCGACGACATCATCCGCCGCTTGCTCGCCGAAACCCCTGAACCGACCGTGCCAAAATACGAAAAGGCGTAATCATAGCCCTCTATGTCATCGACTGAAAAATACCTCAAGCCCGAAGTCATCCGCACCGTTTCCCGGTTGGACTTGCGCGCGCGATTCATCGTCGAGGGATTTTTCAACGGGTTGCACGCCAGCCCGTACCACGGATTCAGCGTCGAATTCAGCGAACATCGCCGCTACACACAAGGGGACGACCTCAAGGATATCGACTGGCTGGTCTTCGCGAAGACTGATCGGTACTACGTCAAAAAATATCAGGCTGAAACCAACCTCACCGGTTATCTGGTGATGGATCTCTCGGAAAGTATGGCCTACACCTACCGGCAGGAACTGACCAAGTTCGACTACAGTATCTGTCTGTCAGCGGCGCTGGCGTACTTGATGATCCACCAACAGGATCCGGTGGGCTTAATTACGTTCGACGAAAAAATCCGCCATTCGATTCCCGCCAAAAGCAAACGGACGCAATTGGGCAACATCTTGGCGCTGTTGTCCAAACTACAGCCGACGGGGCAGACGGAGATTTCAAAAAACCTGCAACGGATCGCCGCGATGCTGCGGCATCGCAGTTTGGTGATGATTTTTTCTGATCTGCTGGCCGATTCTGGACCGGTTATCGACGCGCTGCACATGTTGCGACATGCCGGACATGATGTGATTTTGTTTCACATCATGGACGAAGCGGAAGTGAATTTTCCGTTTGACGGGATGGTCGATTTTCGCGATCCGGAAACCGGTGAAACGATGCTGGTCGACGCTGCCGGCATTCGCGGGGATTATCTCGACAGCGTGGGTGCTCTGCGGGAAAACTACCGCAAGGAATGCTTGTCCGCCGGCGTGGATTATGTCGCGCTCGACACCAGTATTCCCTTTGACCGAGCGCTGGTGGAGTACCTGTCCCAGCGCAAAGCCCGGTTTTAGGCCACCGGGGTGCATTGCCCAGTAATAGCCATCTATTAGCATCCGCACTTCCTCGCTCTTATTGGGAGCAGAGGCTCATTGGCAGGGAGAGCTGAAATTGCTGCTTCTTGTGCCTGCGGCACACCGATTGCCTTTGGCAATCGCTGCCACCCTGAGGGGGGTCCCGTGGTGAAATGCTATTTTTTACCGTGGGAGCGGGGAGGATTACGGGGTGGTCGGTAGTGCGACATCCAACTCCGTGGCGGTTTTTACCAATCGTTGCCAGTTGCCGTCGTCGAAGGGAATGCCATCCTGCAGACGTTGTTCGCGGACCTCGCGGCTACGGTCGCCGGGTAAGCGAATTCGCTCGACGTTTACTTGGCGGCGGCTGTTGCGTATCGAAGCGATCAGTTGGTCGGCTTGCGCCAGAAAATGTTCTGTCCCGGCGAATTGTTGTGGCTGCCAGACGATTGCCAACACATTGTTGCAACTATCCGCATCCTCTTGTGGGGGGCAGAATCCGCCCGACAGGCCGCCGATGAGAATATCCAGTATCAGCCCCAAGCCAAATCCCTTATAACCTGCCTGCGCCCCGCCCAGCGGTTGGATTGTGCCAGGGGGATCAGCGCGGCGAACTTCTGGGTCGTTGGTCGGTTCCCCAGCGCCATCCAACAACCAGCCGTCAGGGCAGGGGACCCCTTCGGCGAGGGCCAAACGAATTTTGCCGTTGGCGACGGCTGAGGTGGAAATATCCAACACCAGTGGACCGTCGCTGGTGGGTACGCCAATTGCCAGCGGATTGGTACTGATCTGTGGTTCGGTTCCCCCCGGTGGGGCCACAACCCGCAGCGAGCCGTTGTCATTGACCGCCACCAGCGCTGCGAAACCTGCTTCGGCGGCTAACTCGACCCATTCTCCTAAGCGCCCAATGTGCCCGCACCGCATGAGTGTTCCGCTGGCAATGCCCAGGGAACCTGCTTTGTCCATCAATCGCTGGATCAAACGGCGGGCTTGGACTTGTCCGAAACCAAACTGTGCATCAGCCGCCAACATCGCCGCTGTCTCCGAGTGAACAGCCAACTCGACACCCGGCACCAGTTCGCCGATGCGCAATTGCCGCACATAGTCGCGAATTCGCATCACCCCATGCGAATCATGTCCCCGCAGATTCGCCTCGACGAGGCTAGCAGCCACAATCGCAGCTTCCTCGCTGGGGACACCCGCAGCTTGGAATAGTTGTGTGGCAAATTGTTGTAGTGTGGTCGCGGAATAATTGGGCATGGTCGATGATTTGTTTTAGCTTAAGGAAGCAGCCTCATGGAAAGACGTGCTGGCTCGCTACTTGGGAGTGCAGCTGTTTTGTCTTCCAATTCTGGCGACTTGAAGAGGTATGGTGGATTCATTGGGGGCGAGATCGCTGGTTTGCGAAAACCCTCACCCCGGTCCTCTCCCAGAGGGAGAGGGAGTAAAGATATTCCCCGCCGTACGATGCTTGGCGAGGCCATTGGCTAGACACAGATTTCGACCTCTAGGAATTTGTGGGGATCCTTTTGGTACTGTGCGGCGAGTTGTTTGAGGGTCTCCCAACGGGTGCTGTGACGGGGGGACTCGAATTGCGGGATCTCCTCGGGAAGTTTTTGTAGTAATGCT